>NZ_JBYNTS010000002.1:0-415275 GCF_057784975.1 Novosphingobium sp. DS6-6
GGACTGTCCCCGAACTCTGGGATGCCATTCGCGATGCGCTGCCACGCTTCACACCCCACGAATGCACAAATTACTTTATCGCAGCAGGTTATGAGCCAGAGTGATCGGAATCTGCTCTAGGTGGCGTGGACAGATTCCGCAACGCCACGGTTGCCCTGTAAAAGGCCCTGGCGAGGCGCGAGGACGCAGCAAGAGTGGGCCTCTTGCAAAGCCGAGCAACGCGGCCAGGGCCTTTTACAGGGCAACCCCTGCGGGGCTGGACCAGAAACCGCCATTTCCGCGTCGGCTCGGCGCGCCATATTCCCGATATGGCGCTAGCCTCTCCTCCTCGAACTGGCGGTTTCTGCCTCCAGCCGTGGCGCTGAGGAATCTGTCCACGCCGCCTAGCATGACCGCCTGAATTACGGTATTCTAAGCACTTCCCGGGTATAAGTTGGGAGCCGCTTCTTGCGTGAAGGTAGTGACAGCGAGCATGCGGGGTCCGTTCAGGCCATTGCCGCGATGGGGAACGTGCTGGATCAGCCTCCCGCAGTCGTAGGGCACGTCCTGGCCGGCGAAACGCGGCTTACCCAGCGATGGTCGCACGGGGAGATGCATGACAATCTGCCTGCGCTAGACACGCATGTGGTCATGACCTTCTACGGACCTGCTTCGCGAGAGCTTGTCTGGCTTACCGAAGGGCGACGGATGCTTTCGCGGACGAGGCCAGGCACCATTACGCTCATTCCCAGCGGGCATGACGGTTACTGGGACATCGACGGTGGCCTCGAGGTCAGTCATGTCTACCTTCCCGAAGCGCGCATCCAGGCAGCGGTCGAGCAACTCACGTCCGGTCGAACGATCGAATTGTTGGGCCGGGTGGCGTTCGAGGATCCTGTCGCCGCGCGTCTGCTGGAGATGCTGAGCCAGGAAGCAACGCTGGCCGATGCTTCATCACGGCTTTTCGTGGAGCAGGCGATAGACTTGCTGTGCACGCATCTCGTTCGCGGCCATTCGTCGTTCGGATCGCTCAAGGTCGCAACGCCAAATCGAGGGCTTGCCGATTGGCAGGTCAGGAAAGTGGCGGCGTTCATGAAGGAACACCTCGACGAAGAGATCGGCCTCGGCGATCTCGCCAACCTGGTGGCCCTGAGCCGCTTTCACTTTGTCACCGCGTTCCGTCAGGCAACCGGCCGCACCCCTCACGAATGGCTTGTGGGCGAGCGCATCCAGCGAGCCCAGGAGCTGCTGCGCAGCCCCGATCTGCCAGTTACGGAAATAGCTTTGGCGGTGGGATACCAGACGCCGTCCTCATTCGCGGCAGCATTTCGCAAGCTCCTCGGTGTCTCGCCAAGCGAATTTCGCCGCCGCCTTTAGACAATTCCCATCAACCGTGCATGGGCCAGCAGGACGCTGCGCAGGGCCCATCCGGTTCCAGCGCAGCGTCGCGTGCCACGTCAGCCGTGCTGATGCCTGGTACGACTGAAGCGGGTAATCCTTGAAGCAAGGTCCCCTCCACCTGGCCATGCTAGCGGACGGAACGGAATGCGGCCCGGAGTTCCTCGGCAAAGAGCTGCGGCTGTTCCCAAGCCGCGAAATGGCCCCCCTTGGCAGCGTGGTGATAGTAGATCAGCTTCGGGTACGCCCGCCTGGTCCAGCTCAATGGTGCCTCGTACTGTTCGTTGGGGAACACCGTGACGGCGACCGGGATCTTGACGCCCTTTGCGTTGAAGAAGCCGCCCCGATACTCCCAGTACAGCCGTGACGCCGACACGCCTGTGTTCGTCAGCCAGTAGAGCGTGATGTTGTCGAGAATGTCTTCGCGGGTCAGCTCGCCCTTATCGCTCGACGTCCGCGCAAGCCCGGCAAGGACGGCGCCCGCGGGTTGCCCTTCCGCATCATTGTGGTCCAGCAACCATGCCGCCAGCCCCACTGGGGAATCCGCGATCCCGTAAAGCGTCTGAGGCCGGGAGGCCATCAGCCGGGCATAGTCGACCTGCTTGAAGGTGCGGGCCAGCTGATCATATGCCCGCTTCTCGTCCGGAGCCAGATTGTCGGGAGCCGGTGCTCCGGCCCCGAGAGCCCTGTCGAGATCTGCAGGCACCGTCGCCGGCATGTTGGTGTGGATGGCAAGAAGTCCCTCAGGTGCCTGAAGCCCCATCTGATCCACCACGAACGCGCCCCAATCGCCACCTTGAGCGACGTAACGCGTGTAGCCCAGGCGCTTCATCAGTTCCGCCCAGGCGCGAGCCATGTGCTCAGGCCCCCATCCCGTGACCGTGGGTTTGCCCGAGAAACCATAGCCCGGCATGGACGGAATGATGACGTCGAAGGCGTCTTCGGATCTCCCGCCGTGAGCTTCGGGATTGGTCAGAAGGTCGACGAGCTTGATCTGCTCGAGCACGGATCCGGGCCAGCCGTGAGTGATGATGATCGGCAGCGCATTCTTGCGAGGAGAGCGGACCTGAATGAAATGAATGTCCAACCCGTCGATGCTCGTCACGAACTGCGGCAGCGCGTCAAGCTTTCGTTCTGCCCTGCGCCAATCGTAGTCGGTTGCCCAGTAGTGAGCGAGTCCCTGGAGGGTGGCGAGCGGAACGCCTTGAGACGTGTCGGATACCGTTTCCTTTTCAGGCCAGCGGGTGGAAAGAACCCGGCCGCGTAGATCGGCAAGCGCTTCTTCGCTTGCATGAAAATGAAACGGGCGGATAGCCACGTCTGCAGCCTGGCCGGCGCTGCCAGCATTGGCAAGGGCGGTGCCGGAAGAAGTGGCAAGAGCGAGCGCGAGGGTTGCCGACGCCGCGAGGCGCCGTGAACTGCCAGTAATCATGGGGGGTTCTCCGTGCTTGACGCTGTGCGAAGCTCGGGGGTTCGCTCAGCGCAGATTGCATTTCTAATGAGCGTGCGCGGCTATCTGCGGCACTGTGAACGTCACGGTCTGCCCCGTGATCACCTGGTGATCAGGGGTGGCCAGCTCGATCAGGATCTTGTGCTGGCCTGCCGGAAGCCCGACGACGACGACGGTTGCATTGTCCCCGGCATCAGCCCAGTGCCATGGCAAATCGTCGACCGTCACGTGCAAGTGACCCGCTCGCGGCGAAACATCGCGCGCTCCTGGACCAAAGATCGGGAGGATGCGGAAGTTCTCCGTCCGGTAGGGAATGACCGCAGCACCGCGAAGTGCCAGAGGTTCCGCCAAGGGTGGATCGACGTGCAGTTTCGCGGGCGCCTCGTTCGCGATGGGCAGGAAGGGCGTCGCCTTGTACGAAACCGCCTGCGCCGCCGTGCTTTCCTGCGCATTGGCGCTGGTGGCCAGCAGGCCCATGGCCGCCGCCATCATGAGTCGTGAAACCATGAGCCAGTTCCTTCTGTCTGGAAGATCTCGTGCCGCCTGCGACCGAAGCGTCGGCGGCCGATCAGACCCGCCCGCGCCTGAATGCGCGGGCAAGGTCCGGATGCGGGTTCAGACGAGCGTGATCTCGACCGAAATGTTTCCGCGGGTGGCTTTCGAATAGGGGCAAGTCTGATGAGCTGCCTCGACCAACCCCCGTGCCACGTCACGATCCAGACCAGGAAGCGTCACCTTGAGCCGCGCGCCAAGGAGATAGCCGCCTTCATTGGTACCCAGATCGACTTCGGCGTCGACCGCTACGTCCTGCGGCACCGCAATCTTCCGTTCGAAGGCTGCCGCCTGGATGGCCCCGATGAAGCAGGCCGACCAGCCGGCAGCGAACAGCTGCTCGGGGTTCGTGCCGGTGCCTTTGGTGCCGGGGGTCGAGAGCTTGACGTTGAGACGGTCGTCGTCCGTTCGCGACGATCCGTCGCGGCCACCGGTCGTGTGGGTGCGCCCGGTGTAGAGCAGCTTGCTGATCTGGTTCATGTCGAGTTTCCTTCTTTGAAAGGGTCACAGGGTGTGGCCGACATGAAGCTATTCGCCGGTTCTGCGAGGCGGGTTACTTGCTTGCCCCGCAGCTCACCATCTCAGCAGTCGTGGTCCCAGCCATGCACCCGCGACAGAAAATAGAGCGACCGGGACGGTGTAGCGTGTCAGGACGTAGGTTGGTGAAACCTGCTGGCAGTGAAGACAGTAAAGCGTTGCGGCAAATCCACCGGCGGCCAGTCCAGCCGCGGCTCCGGCTGCTCTGAGGCGGGTCGGGGCCAACTTGCGCAGACACCAGACCAGACCCGAGAAAATCGGCAGGCCGAGACCGAGGATCAGCGGCAAGCACGTCCACCCCGGGGCCAGGACGAGGCTGCTGCGATCGTCGGGCAGCGCGTGCCTCAATTCGAAGAGCGAAAGCGACAGCAGTGCCGCGATGGGCAGAACCGGCAACCACCAACCTCTGGTCTTGTCGCTGTCCGGCCTTGCAAGCTGCAAAGCCAGGAAAAGCCCGATGCTTCCAAGGGAACATGTGAAGGCGGCCTTCATCCAGAAGGCAGCCGTTTCTGCCGCCGCCGGCAGATCCGGCCGCGTGCCCAGCATCGTGACGACAACTGCGAACGCAGCGCACGATCCGATTGCCAGGCCAGCAGCAAAACGGCGCTCAAGTTGGCGGCGGCCGACGGGCCGTGCATCCTGCGCAAGCCTTTGAATCAGCAGATCCGTATCCATCCAAAACTCCTCTCGGCCGCTGCATTCGCAACCGACGCCTGATTGGTTACGCCGCAACTTCCTGCTCCGGCAGGACTGGCTTAATGGGAAACTGAGGCCATGAGGCTTTCGCTGAGCCGCTTCATGCCTCGATGTACGGAGATCTTGACGTCAGAGGCACTAATGCCCGCGCGTTCGGCAGCCTCCGAAATGCTCAGGCCCTCGATCTTCGTGTCGCGAATGGCGCGCGCCTGCTTCGGCGAAAGGACCTCGAACAAGCGCTCCACATCCATCGCTGCATCGCTGTTTTCCTGGAAGCCCTCGACGACAAGGATGTCTTCCAGAGATTCGATCGGAAAGTGGCGAACCCACCGGCGGTAGTGATCCACAAGCTTGTGCCGAGCGATGGAAAACAGCCACGGCGTGAAGCGCCGATCACGATCGAAGCTGCCCCGTCGCGTATGCACGGCGATCAGTGCTTCCTGCACAAGGTCTTCTATCTCGCTCCTGTTATCGTGGAGGCGCCGGGCGAAAAAAGCCCTGAGAAGCGGCGCGGAAGCCTGCAGCAGATCCGAGTATGCCTTCGCGTCGCCCTCAAGTCCTGCTAGCATGGCGGACTTCAGCCGTTCTTCCGTGGCGCGACGATTGGCATTGCGTGTGCTGGCACCAGCGGTCGTTGTAGTCATGTTTTGCTCCCATGGCGTTGGTCATGGGCTAAGTTTAGATAGGCTGCCGACTGTCCGCCGTCCGCCGCTTGCGCCGACTGTTCCGAAATTTTGGCGACGTGGGGTTGGGACTGCGAGGCAAGAACATGTCCGCTTCGTCAGATCTGCATTCAGAGTGTTCTAGACCAGCCCTTGTAGCATCGGCCTCCAGATGCTCGGCATCTCAGAATTCGCCAAAAATAGAAATTGGGCTCACCTGCTTGTGAGTCGTGCTCGACGTCTGCCATTGCGCCCACGGTCGATCCAGCCGGCAGCGTACGCCAGAAGCCGACGCTTAAAGTGGGGAAGTGAACGCGCGGGTCTGATCGGCTACGGGATCGAGCCCGCGACACACTACGCCGATACGGGCGGGGCTTCCGATCATGTCTTTGCCCTCGCGCATCTCCTTGGCTTCCGGTTCGTGCCGGGCCTTCGCGACCTGGCCGACCGCAAGCTGGGCGTGTTCGCCGGCATGACCCACCACCAGGCTCTGGCCACGCTGATCAGGCGACCGTTCAACATCGCTGCGATCCGGGAGAGCTGGGAAGAGATCATTCGGCTAGTCGCTTCGGTAAAGGCCGGGTTAGTGCTCCCGTCCGTCATGCTCCGCAAGTTTACCGCCCATCGTCGTCAGAACCGACTCGACTTCGCGCTCCAGGAGCTGGGCCGGATCGTGCGAACCCTGTTCACGCTCGACTGGCTGGAGTCCAAATCGCTCCGCCAGCAGTGTCAGGCGGGGCTGAACAAGGGCGAAGCGCGGCACACGCTCGCCCAGGCCGTGTTCGTCCAAAAGCAGGGGCGGCTGCGCGACCCGCAGTTCGACAACCAAGCGCTCAAAGCCTCCGGGTTGACCCTCATCACCGCCGCAATCGTGTACTGGAACACCCTATATATAGGTCGCGCAGTCGAGTACCTCCGCGCTCACGGCGAGCTCGCGCCTGACGAGCTGCTCGCCCATGTCGCGCCACTCGGGTGGCGGCACATTAGCCTGACCGGCGACTACTTGTGGCAGAACGCCGCGATCGATCTGGACCGCGACGGATACCGCGCGCTCAATCTCGGCCACGAGCCCGGCGTATGATTGGCCCAAAAGCGCCCGTTCCCCAAATGTCCAGCTCACCGCTATCCGTGTAACAAACCTTGAGGTGCCTCCCAGTAGAGCGGATCTCCCAAGCGTCACGATTATCTCGTCTGTGCGGTCTTCGACAGGATGGCGCTCGCCATGTAGAGATCCTGCAAGCAGAGGCCCGAGCTGTCGAAGACCGTTATCTGCTCCGCGGATTGCCGGCCGGGCGCGGCCGCGCGTAGCACGTCTCCGATGGCAACCAGCGGTGCACCGACCGGCGCGTGCTGAAATTCGCCGACGCGCCTTGACTGTGCGGGAAGGTCGCAGAAAAGGAGCGCGTGCTCCAGCAAAGCGGGTGGAAGCTCCTGCTTTCCGGGTGCATCGGACCCCATCGACGACACGTGCGTGCCGGGCTTGACCCAGGACGCGTCGAACAGCGGCTCGGTCGAAGTGGTGACAGTCACCACAATGTCGGCCAGCCGCACCGCCTCTTGCGCCGGCGCAGCCTCGGCAGGCAATCCTTTCTGGCGCAGGGTTTGGATCAGCCTATCCCTGCGTGGCACGTTCCTGCCGACGACGAGCACCCTCGCCAGCGTCCTGACGCGCGCTACCGCTTGGGCTTCGTACAACGCCTGATGACCAGTGCCGATAAGCGCGAGCGTTTCAGCGTCCTGCCTTGCTAAGGCATTGGTGGCCACCGCATCGGCGGCTGCCGTCCGGTAGCAATTGACCTCCGAACCCTCGATCACTGCACCGATCCGTCCGGAACTCTGATCGAGGAGCATGATGGTGGAGGCATGACGCGGGAGGCCCGATATGTCGTTTGACGGAAAGTACGACCCGACTTTCAATCCTGCCATGGCTGGGGCGGTGGCAGACTTTATCGTGAAGCGGTTATCGGGATCGCTGCCGTGTGCCGACACGACGGGAAACGTCTCCGCCTTGCCCTCGCATGCCGTAATGAAGGCCTGGAAAACGGCCTCGAACGCCAGAGCATGACTGACGAGTGCTGAGGACTGTGCTTCGGTTATGATCTGCATCGCTCGCCCCTACCAACCGCTTATCCGCTGCCAGATGGCGAGGGCGGTGTCGTCAACCGGAATCACGTCATAGAGATTGTGCCGCGAGCCTGTCGCGCAGGCGTGATATGGCAGGATGCGCAGCTTCGTGCCGACCGGGAGGAAGGGCAGCGGGCCGCAAGCGTCGGCACTGAGCCCGATGATGCCGTGCTCCTGATCAAGTTGGGCAACGAACAGGTCGGGGAGTCCGATTCCTTCAATGTCGCACACCAGCCCGTAGCCGACGCCTTGGCTGGCACCGCTCGCGGACCGGTCGGAAGACAGCGCACTCCAGCCGGCGTCCACAAGGATCCAGCCCCTGTCAGGCAGATGTCCGATGACCGTCGTCAGCACGGTGGTGGCAATGTCGTCCACCTGACACACGCCGAGCTCCGCCATCTGCAGATCGAAGAAAGCATAGACCCCTGCCCTGACTTCCGTGATCCCCGCGAAATCTCGTGCCACGTGGGCGGTTGGCGTCGAGCCGACGCTCAACACAGCGCAAGGATATCCTGCATCGCCCAGCAGGCGCGCTGCTTGCACGACGCTCTCGTGTTCACGTCTAGCGAAATCGGCATGAACCTCGGGCCCCGCAGCGGTATAGCTTTCTCCTGCGTGGGCCATCACCCCACGGAGCACGCCGCCCTCTGTCAGAATCCTGCCCACTTCGAGCAGCAACGGGTCGGCGAACTTCAGTCCGCCACGATGGCCATCGCAGTCGATCTCGATCAGCGCCGCAATGCCCGCCTTGGCGACAATGTGCGCCTGTTCCACGCTGTCGAGCGTGAGGATCAGGTCGCAACCGGCAGCTTTGAGTGCTTGCGCCCTTGCGATCTTCTGCGGAGCGATGCCGACCGCGTAGAGAAGATCGCTGTATCCTGCGCGAAAGAACGCCTCGGCCTCGGCCAGGGTCGAAACGGTAATCGGACCGGGCCGGCCGCCGGTCAACCGCATGGCCACTTCGATCGACTTGGCCGTCTTGAGATGCGGGCGGAGCGCTACGCCGAACCCTTCAGTCTTGCGCCCAAGCCTGGCGATGTTCCGCATCATCTTCGCTTCGTCGAGAAGCAGGGCGGGCGTGTAGAGGGCATGGAGAGCTTGGAGATCGGGCTGCATCTTGCGTCTTTCCGGCCTCAGGACCCGGCCTGTGCAGCCTTGGCTGCGGCTGTGCGCGCAAGGCTTGCCCGATCGACCTTTCCGATGGGCAGCATCGGCATGGAGCCAACGATTTCTATGGTCTTGGGGCACTTGTAATTGGCCAGATGGGCACGGACATGTGCCTGGAGATCGGCAAGGTCGATTGCCACGCCCTCGCGCGGCATGACAAAGCCATGGCCAACCTCATGGAACAGGGGGTCGCTTGTTGCGACCACGCAGGCGAGGGCAACCGATGGATGTGCTTCGAGCACATCTTCGATTTCGCGCGGATAGACGTTGTAGCCCCCCGATTTGAACATCTCCTTGGATCGCCCCCGCAGCACGTAGTTGCCGTCGGAGCGGCGCGCGGCCAGGTCGCCTGTCCGGAACCAGCCATCCGCCGTGAATGCGCTGCGGGTCGCCTCCGGCGCATTGAGATATTCCAGGAAGATGCCGGGCGACTTTACCTGGATCTCTCCCACATCGCCCGCTTCACAAGGCCGGTTGGTCGACGGATCGGCGATCCTCACGTCATAGCTCGCTTCCGGACGGCCGATGCAGTTGACGGCCGTCTCGAGATCGACGTCGGGATCGGTGAAGCAGATACTGCCGGTCGTCTCGGTCATCCCGTAGAAGTTGTGGACAGGCACTCCGAAGCTCGCCAGCCGCCGGGCAAGCGGCATAGGCATGGGTGCGCCGGACCAGAGCACCCTGCGGATCGTCGAGAAATCGGCATCGGCCGCCGCGGGATGATCCAGCATCATCTGGAACATGGTGGGCACTCCGCCCCAGGTGGCAATGCGTTCTGCGGCAAAGGCCCCGAGCAGAGCTGCCGGGTCGAATCGGGAGGCAAATACCAGCGTCCCACCCGTCACCAGGACGGTAGCGCAGGTATCGCAGATCCAGCCGACGTGGTTGATCGGCAGGGGATTGAGAGTCGCTCCCCCGGCAACGCCGTAATGATGGGCCTGAACCCGCGCCGAGGCAACGAGCCCGGCCTGTGACAGCAACGCTCCCTTGGGCTTGCCCGTGCTCCCCGATGTATAGACGAGCACCGCCGCCCGGGACGTATCGGTAGCCTCACGCTGCGCAGCTACCGCTTGAGCATCGATCTTGCGTCCATCGTCGAGGAAGGAACCGACGTTGTCTTCGCCAGCTTGTGGCTCGATCCACACCAGTGCCGGAAAATCGCCGCCTTCAGCTGCAAGATCCGCAAAATCGCTCGTGTAATCCCGTCCGTCCATCTCGCGGTGTGCGAAAATCAGCTTCGGTCGGGCGTCCTTCAGGATGTGGCGGTACTCGGTGACCGTATAGCGGAGGTTAAGGCCCAGCCAGACGATGCCCAGCCCGGTCGCTCCCAGCAGGCTGGCCCAGGCGAAGGCGGAGGACGGAGCGAGGACGGCTATGGTATCTCCAGGCGCGACGCCGCGTGCAACCAACCCGCCCTGCAGTTCGTGGACCAGGCGTGCGAAGCCGGCATATGTCCAGCGCTGGCCGTCCAGATCGACAGCAGCTTCGCGCGCAGGGTCCTGCTGCGCGTAGTGCGCAACATATGCGTCGAGCGTCGGCAGCGAAGGAACCGCTTCGCGAGCAAGGCGGTGCCAGGCCGGCACTTGCAGGTCTGCCCCCCGTGTCACAGGAAGACCAGCGCCAGCCACTCGGCCGTCATCACCAGTTGCTCTGTTTCGCGTGAGCTAACTTCGACGCCGAAGGTCAGCAGGCACGCGCCTTCCTTGCGCGCCTCGACGCCGTTCAGCGTGAATCTTGCCCGCAGATGATGCCCGACGACCGCCGGCTTGACGAAGCGAACGCGGTTGAAGCCGTAGTTGATATGCTGCCTGAGCTCGATCATCGCCGGCATCGTCGAAATGAAGTGGGTGAGGAGCGAGAGGGTGAGAAACCCCTGCGCAGTCGATACCCCGAACGGCCCGCGCTTTGCCTGCGCCGGATCGATGTGATGAGGATCGAAGTCCAGCGTCACGCCGCCGAACGCGGTCACGCGATCCTGCGTGAGTTCGAACCATGGCGAAGTGCCGATTTCCGTCCCGACGCGCTCGGACAGGGTGCCGATGGAAGACCGTTCTGTTTCCTGTGTGATCACGTGTAAATCCTTGGAGTTCGGTGGAAAGGGATGGTCTGCGACCTGGCTTTGCGGCGGGTCAAGCGACCGCACTGCGCCGACCGGGACGCCATTCCGGCAAGAGCAGCAGGACAAGGAAGCTGAGGCAGTACAGCATCGCGGGATAGACGGTCGCCGTCCTGATCACCGCCTCGATGGCTGCTGGTTCCTGCGGCAAGGGTGCTACTCCTGTCGTCGCGTGGTACCCGGCCTCGCCGAGCGCCAGCCCCAGGCCGAGCGAGCCCAGCGCGAAGCCGATCTTCTCGACCGTCAGCCAGAGCCCTGTCAGAGTTCCGGCCACGATCCGATCCGGGCGGCTGTGGCGATTTGCTAGGTCAGCGATCAGGAAAAACGGAACGAACTGCATTCCTGCTGTGCCGCACCCCATCAGGACCAGCATGGCAATCAGCAGTGACCGGTCGGGCATGCCGGTGCTCAACGCGAATGCGCCAAGACCGCCCACGCTTGCGAGGGTCACTGCGAGAAGATAGCCGGCTGGAAGTCCCAGACCGCGGACGATGCGCGGCCAGAAGGGCAGGGCAATGATCGAGGCGAGCATGGCCGAGCCGAAAATCCACGCGATCGCATGGCTGTCGTGGAGAACATTGTCCGCATAGAAGGCCCAGGTCCCCAGGCCCATGCCGGCGCCGGTCGTCTGCACGATATATGCCAACGCCAGGATGCCGAACCCGCGCGAGGCGACCGTCTGCCGCAGCATGGTGCCGATCGGGCCAACCTGCGGCTGGGAGGCTTGCCCCACGGCCGTTGCGCCCCGCGTGGCGAGCCATGTGACAAGCATCATCGACCCGGCAACGAAGCCCAGTGCAAGCGACAACGCGGCGAAACCGGACCGCCCGCCTCCAAGCATGTCGACCAGCGGTCGGGCGAGCGCGCCGCTGACGAGAATGCCGCCCATGGCAAACGTCATCCTCGCCGCGACCAGTCGCCCGCGGACCGCCGCGTCGTCGCTCAATTCCGCAGTCAGCGCGAGATGGGGCACCGCAAAAAGCCCGCTCGCGAGCACGACAAGGACGTAAAATGCCGCGGTGTAGAGCAGGATGGCAATCGGTCCCGACGTGGCGGGTGCCGCAAACAGGAAGGCCAACGCAAGCGTGCTGGCAAGCGCTCCGCCAAGCATGAAGGGCCGGCGGCCCCAGCATTTGCGTGTCCGGTCCGATGCCAGCCCTAGCAAGGGTGCCACCCCGAATTCGACAAGCTGCGGAATGAACAGCCCGACGCCCGCCATCGCCGGCGGTACGCCTCGCACCTGGGTCAGGTAGTACAGCAGGAGCAGCGGAGGCACAGTGGTCGTGATGCCCACACCGCTCGCCCCTGCAGCAAAGCCGGCAAGGCGCGGAAGCGTAGGAGCAAAAGGCTGCCGGGGCTGCATCAGAAGCGTGGCCCGATCAGGTTCCAATAGGCGAGCCACCCGGCCAGCACCACAGCCGCGACCGACGCGACCAGATGTGCCGCCCGATGTGCCTTGCTCGCCTGCCGGCGCCAGAAGAATGCCGTGGTCACGAGCGATCCCAGGGCCAGAGGCGGTATGAGGTACGCAAGCACAACCGCCAGGCGAACATGCGGCGGGACACCGAACAACCAGGCGGATTGCTCGCTGCCGACCGAAGCGATCGACCCGAGTACGGCAATGGCAAGGACGAGGACGCCCGACGGAAGCAGCAGCGGCCAGCGCGGCGCGGACAGAGCTGACACCTTCCTGCGTGCCCCCGCCGCGGCAAACCCGATCGCGCCAAGCAGCATCAGCAAGGACCCGAGGCCGATTGCGAGCTGCACGGCAGTTCGGTCGATCCAGCGCGCCCGGATGAACGACTGCGTGCCGCGCTGAACGAAGGCCGGCCGCCCATCGACCTCGAACGCCACGAGCGTGCGGCCTCCAACGTCGCTTTCGTACACTCCGGGCGCGCGAGGGCGCCATAGCTCGCCGTCGATCAGCACTCCGTTCCCGGGAGCGGCGTCGACATGGGTTACGGCGTCACCAAGGAGACGGGCGAACCGCCCGAAGTTCTGCACTCCGGTGCGCGTGCCGTGGTACTCTCCGACAGGCAGGGCGGGTTCGGCAGGCGCGGGCCAAGGCGCGGATGATGCCGGAAACCAGGCATCGACGATCCTGTTCTGGAGCGAATTGACGGCCGTGGAGTCGTTGCTGTTGAATGCGTAGAAGACGCCGATCCCGTAGTCCGGGAACAGGATCATGTTCGCGACGCCGCCGATGAGATCGCCGCCATGCCCGACCAGTCTCGTTCCTCTGCGGTTCTCGATCCACAGCACCCAGCCCAGGGCGTTCCCGCAAGGCGCCTCGCGCCAGTGCGGCCTGGTCATGGCCGCGACAATGGCCGGCGTGATCGCGCCCGCGCCGTCCCGACCGGGGTCGAGCAGCGCCTGCATGAACTTCGCCATGTCGGTGGCGGTCGTCGACATCTCGCCGGCGCCTATGCCCCGGCTGAACTCGACCGGTGCGGTCTGCAAGGCACGGAGATTGCCGACATAGCCTGTCGTCACCCGTGCCGCCCTGTCCGCCGGCACCGGCTGCAGGACCGTCGTCGACGTCATGCCGAGCGGCGCGAACAAGTGGCGGTCCAGGTAGGGCGCGTAGCGCTCTCCAGAGGATTGCTCGATCAGGGCTGCGACGAGAGAAAGCCCGAAGTTCGAATAGGCGCGCGTGGTTCCCGGCGCGTAGACCGCTGCTGGTCGAGTCCGGCGCAGAAAGGGCAGCAGCTCCGGCTGGGTCTGGAATGGCCGAGTATCATAGAATTCGAGTCCGCCTTCCTCGAACCCTGCGGTATGGGTGAGGAGGTTCGCAAGCGTGATCGGCCGCCCGCCGGCACCGGTGAAGACGTCAAATCCGGGATAGTCGGAAACGGGACGAGTGAGGGAGAGCTTGCCAGCAGCGACATTTTGCATTGCTGCAATTGTCGTTGCGACCTTGGTGATCGAGCCGATGCGGAAAATCGTGCGTGCCGGGTCCACCCCCGTGCCGCGCGATACATCCGCATGTCCGAACCCCTGCGCGAAGACGAGCCCGCCATCCTTGACTAAGCTGACGACGCCGCCAGGAATGGCGCGCTGATCCATCGTCCGGGCGATTTCCTCGACCAGAAAGCGCTCCATGGCGGAAGAATCCAGAGCCGTCGGCCGTGCCGGGCGAACACCGCAGGCGGGAGCTTGTGCGGAGGACGGGACGGCAAGAAGGCCGACGAGCGCAGCGGCGGCAGCGCACCACCTACGGATCATGGTCATCCCTCCCCCTTGTGCGACAGCACCGAAGCGTAAAGCCCGGCATCCACGTTGCCGCCGGTGAGGATGACTCCGGTCGTGGTTCGGGCAAAGTCCTGCGGGTACGACAGGACCGCCGCCAGAGCCGCTGCTCCGCCGGGCTCGACGACCATGCGCAAGTCTTCGAACGCAAGGATCATCGCTTCGCGGATCTGATCGTCGTTCACCGCATATGCACCCGCAAGAAGCGAGCGGTTTAGCGAAAACGTCATCTCGCCAGGCGTGGCGGTCAGCAAGGCATCCGCGATCGAGCGGTGGCCAAGATCGTTCGCCACGCGCTTTCCGGAACGCAGCGATCGGCCCGTATCGTCGAAGTTCACGGGTTCGGCAGCGAAGTTCGCGATGTGCTGATCCCTTGCCAGCGCCGCAAGTCCGCATCCTGCGATGAGGCCGCCCCCTCCGACGCACACGACGAGCCGCTCCAGCGGAGTGCCGGCCGCGATGGCATCGTCTATCAGTTCAAGCCCGGCGCTCCCGCCGCCGGCGATGACGTGGGGGTCTTCGTAGGGTGGAATGACGATGGCATCCGAAGTCCGCGCGAGTTCAAGTCCGATTGCCTCGCGATCCTCGGTTTGCCGGTCGTAGAAGACGATCTCTGCGCCGTGGCGGCGGGTGCCGGCTATCTTTGCCTGTGGCGCATCGTGCGGCATGATGATCGTTGCTTTGACGCCGAGCTTCAGTCCAGCCCAGGCGAGCGCCTGGGCATGATTGCCGGCCGACCACGCAACGACGCCCCGCTTCCGTTCGCCCGGGGAAAGCGCCAGCATCCGGTTGAAGGCACCGCGCGCCTTGAACGATCCGGTGATCTGGAGACATTCCGGCTTGATCAGGATGCGACCGCCGATCCGTTCGTTCAGCCGCGCGCTTTCGATCGTTGCAGTCCGCCTTATCCACGGCGCGATGCGCAGCGCTGCACTTGCGACGTCATCCGGAGTCGGCAGATCATGCCGCTGCCGGCTGCTCCCGCTCGGTTCGGGAACCGTCATCTCGCGTCAGTATCCGAGCGTGAAGCGCACGCCGACGGTGCGCGGCTTGTTTCGCGAAATGCCGAAAGCGCTCGTCCCACCGAGTTGCGCCACGACATCAAACAGGTTGTTGGCGAAAGCCTGGACCGACCAGCTGTTCTTTTCGAGGCCGAGGCGCAGGTTGGTTTCGACATAGCCATCAAGCCTCTGGAAGAGGCCGCCAGTGTCGGTGTCCGGCCGCGTCGTGTTGGCGAGCGCATCGCTTGCGTGATTGACGTCCGCGTGCGCCACGAAGCTCAAGCTGTCCCGCAGCGGCCGGCGCCAATCGACGAAGGCGCTGACGGAATAGTTGCGTGCGATCGGCAGACGCTGTCCGGCATTGATCAGGTTGATTCCCGGGGCGATCGGCAGCGCGTCGCGCGTAAACTTCGCGGACAGGACCGATAGGGTCGTGCCAAACTCGAACCTGGGCGAAGGTCGCACCGTGACTTCCAGTTCACCGCCCGTCACCCGCGCGGTCGCGGCATTGCGGATCACGTTGAACGAAAGATCGCGAGGGTCGAGGAACTGCGCGTTCTTAAGGTTGGTACGGTAGAGCGCCAGGTTCACGGTCAGAGCGCGGTCAAGCCACCGCGTCTTCGCACCGATCTCGTACGTCGTCGCCTCGTCCGATCCGAATGCGCGGGGAGATTCGGCATCGCTGACATTGGGGTTGAAGCGGGGGTTCACCCCGCCCGGCCGTGTGCCCTGCGCAGCATTTGCGTAGAGCAGCACGTTCTCGTCGGCCTTGTATGAAGCTCCGAACTTCCACAGCAACCGACGCTGCGTCGTTACCAGCGTGGGCAGGTTGAAATTGGTGAGCGTGCCGAAAGTGGGCAACGGGAAGCCGGTTTCGTCGGTTCCGAAATCGGCCGTGGCGATGGTCTGGCGCCCCGTGACCCGCTCGTCAAACCAGCGCAAGCCGGCGGTGATGTCGAACCCCGTGAACAGGCTGTATGTCGCTTCGCCGAAGACCGCGAATTGCCGGAAGGTTTCGCTGTCGAAGGCGACCTGCAACGTTCCGCCATCGCCGTAATTCGGGTTGAAGATGCTCACCAGTGGAACGATGTCTATCGCCCTGGCAACGGAGAGGTTGCTGATCTTGCGGTTGCGGAAGTACCCGCCGATCGTCCACCGCAGGCGCGTGTCCCCGTTCGAGACGAGGCGCAGTTCCTGGGCAATGGTCTGCCGGTCGCCGGTGAACGTGACGGCGGTGCCGTTGTTCAGGAAGAACGGGCCGATGCCGAGCGCGTCGGCAATCGGCGCAAAGCCTGCTTCCACCGCGCGCGATGTGTTTGCCTCGTCGTTGAGCTGGTCGAAATTGCGCTTGTAGTAGGATGTAGCGGACGTCAGCGTCGCAAAGTCTATGTCATAGGCGACAACGACACTGGCGATAAACAGCTCGTCGCTGATGCGGCCCCTGACCTGCCGATACCCGACATCGCCGCCAAAGCGCGTGAGCAGCGGTGGGCTGAAACCGGGCACGTCGGACAGGAAGACAACGGGCTCTTCTCCTCCGTTCAGCTTCTGGTACGTGCCGGAGACCGTCACTGCCAGCGAGTCGCTCGGCTTGAGCAGCAGCGTCGCTCGACCGCCATAACGATCGTAGGCGTCCGCGTCCTTCCGGCCGAGCGCGACGTTGTCCACGAAACCGCCGTCGCGCTCGTAATATCCGACCAGTCGCAACCCGGCCGCGTCCTTGGCGATCGGCAGGTTGGCGACGGCATAGCCGCGATAGTTGGTGCCGCCATTGCGGGTGGCCGAGACCTCCCCGCCACCTGACAGACTGATTCCCGAAAGGTTGGGCTTCGCAGTGATGTAGCGGACCGTCCCGCCCATCGAGCCTTCGCCATAGAGCGTACCTTGCGGCCCGCGCAGGACCTCGATCCGTTCCAGATCGATCAGGCCGATGTCGGGCGCGCTGTTATCCGAGATGGGCACCTCATCAAGGTACAGCCCGACCATCGGATATTCGGAATCGGTGCCAGCGAGGCTGGTCAGGCCGCGAATGGAGATGCGGTTTTGCGATGGCCCCCGCCTGGAAAAGGCAAGGCCTGGCGCCTGCGCAGCAAAGTCACTGAGATCGAGCGCGCCTGATGCGGCAAGCCTTGCTCCCGATATTGCGGTGATTGCTTGCGGAACGCTCTGAATGTTCTCAGTCCGCTTCGATGCCGTCACGACGATTTCGGGGACGTCACCGCCGGCTTGCGCGTCAGGGGTGGCTTGGGGAGAATTTTGCGCCTGTGCGGCCACCGGCACGATCAATGCGGCGAAGCTTGCCAGCAGCACTTGCGCACGCAGCCGCGAATGGAACGCTCCTTCGTGTGATGCCTTGATCATCCCGGTCCCTTCCTCGACAGCTTTCCCCATTTAAGAAACCGACGTTAGGTACGGTTTTTTAGGAAGTCAACAGGCGTCGTGCCGAGCCGAAACTTTGCAATCATCCAATCAGGTTGCGGGCCTCGAGCCGCGTCGTCTCGGCTGGGTCCTTGCCCATCATTATGCGATACCAGGCCAACGACAGCGCCTCTGCTATCTCGGCGTCGTCGCCGTAGAGAGCTGCTGTGGTCGCAACCACATTGTCATCCTGAGTGATCAGCAGGGCGCGAAGAAACTCGTCGACCATCCCGCCGGCAAGGATGGCCTTGAAGACGAGCGCGCTGTTCGTTTCACGGGCGCCGCGCTTGGCCATGCGGCGGGCGGCACGTTCGTACCAGCGGTGGCTGAATGCGCGCCAGAGACGCATCATGTCGTCGGTCTCTGCCACCGTTTCCAAAAAGCAGCGGAAAAGACCGGTGTTTGTTCTGGCCAGCCGGATGGTCGCCAGGTTGGACAGGAATATCGACGGGTAAGGGTCCTGGGAACCATGGCCGTACTCGACAAGCTTGTGCAGTCCGGGATCGTCGATCGACAGCATGAACGTGGTGAAGTCCTGCAGCACGACCTGGCAGGCCTCGAGCTTGTCGGAGAAATACTGGTAGAACGTCGCCACGCCGATGTCGGCGCTCTGACAGATGTCGGTCTGCCTCAGAGTGCGAAAGCCGCTGTCGTTGAGGAGCCGCGCCGTCACCGCCAGGATCCGCAATCGTGTCCGTTCCCCTTTGCGGCGGGTTCCGGGGTTGGCAACCAGTCGTTCGAGGTGCGCAACAAAGGAGTAGATGTCCGCAGGCGGCGGCGTCATTGGATCAACAGGATCTGCGTGCTTGAAATCACTCACTGCTGACCTCTTATTGACACTGCACCAGCGTGCGGGGTTCACTGCTCGCAGCGATCATCGAAATCAATAGTCACGACGGCCGACAGCCGCAACACTTTCCAGAACCCGACATCTGATTTATATCAGAACCGGATTAAATGGTCCGCGAGGCGCCGTCCGCCGCGTCATCAAACGGGGTTACATTCATGCTCGTTCTCGATTCCTTGGCTTTGGCCGACTTCCGGCCCAAGGCAACCCCTGCACTCGTCATCGATCTTGCGCGGCTTGACGCCAACATCGCAGCGCTCCAGGCTCTTTGCGATGCCGCCGGGGTAGCCTTGCGCCCGCATGGCAAGATGCACAAGTGCTCGACACTGGCAAAGCGCCAGATTGCTGCCGGCGCCTGCGGCATCTGCTGCCAGACTGCGCAAGAGGCCGGCGCCTTTGCGGCCGCCGGGATCCGTGACTTGCTCGTCACATCACCGCCGGCACCGTGGGCGCACGATCTGCTCGCCACGATCGCGAAGGACAACATCTGCATGTCGGTAGTGGCCGATGACGAGACGCAGCTGCGTTCGATCGCCGGCGCCGCTTGCAGACATGCGACGACGATCGGGGTGCTGATCGACGTCGACCTTGGCAGTCATCGGACAGGCGCCGCCCCCTCCGACGTTGCCGGACTTGCACGTTTGGCCGACAGCCTTGAGGGCATCGAGTATTGCGGCATTCAGGCCTATGCAGGGGATCTCCAGCACATTCCGGACTTCGAGCAGCGCAAGCGGGATTGCCTCGCCGCGACCGATACGGTGCGATCGGTCGTCGCTGCTCTGTCAGACGCCGGCCTACCCGCGCGGGTGGTGACCGGCGGCGGAACGGGCACATTCGGTTTCGATCTGGACAACGGGGTCTACACCGAGATCCAGGCGGGCTCGTACGCGTTCATGGATGCCGAGTACACGGCCTGCGATCCTCCATCGGCGGGCACGTGGCCCTTCACTGCGGCCGCATTCGTCGCCAGCTCGGTCATATCCACCCGACATGAAAGCCACGTCACCTGCGACGCGGGACTCAAGGCTCTTGCTGTCGATGGCGCTCGCCCCGAAGTGGCCGGCGGGGCTGCCAAAGGCAGTCTGTGGCACCCCATGGGGGACGAGCATGGCGTCATCGTGGGGCCCGGCTTTCAGCAAGGGTGGCAAGCCCGCGAAGGTAGCCACCGCGCGACGTCTGACCATGATCATCCCCTGTCCGAAGCCCTCGTCTGGCTGCAGCCCGGCCATATCGATCCGACAGTCAACCTCTACGACGCCCTTCACGTCGTAGCGCCCGATGGATCGGTGGCGGTCTGGCCGGTCGACGCGCGCCGTTCGACAAGGGTCGCGGGGTGGTGAGCCCGGGGCGCACGCAGCTTCACGCGCTGGCCGGAAATCATCCGCTGGCGCCCAGTGCCGGGGTCGTTGTGTCGATGCTGTCGTTTCAGCTCGGTGCGGTTTTCGCCAAGAGCCTGTTCGGCCCTCTCGGCGCCGCAGGCACCGCGGCTTTCAGGCTTCTTGCCGCAGCAATCATTCTTGGGCTGCTTTTCCGATCGTCGCTGGAGGAAATCCGGCGCCACTCTCTCGCACCACTGATGATCTATGGTGCTTCGCTTGCCGGAATGAACGTCTTTTTCTACCTCGCCTTGCAGACCATACCGCTGGGCGTCGCCGTGGCATTGGAGTTTTGCGGGCCACTCGCTGTCGCTGTCGCGGGCTCCCGGCGCGCCGTGGACCTGCTATGGGCAGCGCTCGGTATCGGCGGGCTGATCTGCCTTCTGCCGGGAACGACACCCGGGGGCGATCGACCCGGCGGGCGCTGCGCTTGCACTTGCTGCGGGTTCGAGCTGGGCAGCCTATATCGTGTTCGGCCGGAAAGCCGGGCTTGCCCACGGATCATCGGCAACCGTGGCGGGCATGATCATCGGCGCCCTAGCTTTGCCTTTCGCACTTGACCGCAGCGCCGTGCTGATCGAGCGGCCGGCGCTGCTGCTCAATGTCGTGTTCCTCGGCCTGCTCGCGAGCGCACTGCCCTACACGCTTGAGATGTTTGCACTTGTGCGAATGCGCGCTGCAACCTTTGGCGTGTTGATGAGCCTTGAACCAGCACTGGCGGCGCTGGTCGCCATGATCTTCCTGCGCGAGACTCCAGGCCCTGTCCAGTTCCTCGGGATCGCGGCGATAGCACTGGCCACTCTCGGCACGGTTACGACGATGAGGAAGGATGCTGCGGCGACGCCATAGGAATGCAGGAGTGTGCTCAGGTTCTAAGGGCGTTCAGTCAGCGGGCGGCAAATTCGCCACCCTTGCCAGACCCTTCTCTTTCCCGCTGAAGCACATCGCACGGTCCAGGTCGCTTCCTCTGAAGATGATGATCGCGGCCGCGAGCACAAGCGATCCAAGGCCGTAAATCGGATCGACACTGCCAACCCCCGACATCACGCCCGCATTGACCGCAGCATGAGGCACGACGCCTGCGATGACCCAGTTCCCTCCCGTGCGCAAGAACAGCCAGGTGGAGATGATCGACGCTCCCATCCAGTTTCCTACCATGAACAGGAAATTGAGTGAGTCCTGCGACAAGCCTGACGCATAAAACGCCGGAAGGTGCCAGACGGCCCAGATCAGCGCGACGATGAGGCTCGCACGGATCGGGTCGGTCAGGTGAAGCAGGCGGGGCAGAAGATAGCCGCGCCAGCCAAGTTCCTCGCCGATCGGTCCGGCGTCGGTGAAGATGTAACTTGTACCCAGAACCAGGCCGGGCAGCAGCAGGAGCTTGCCGGCATTGGTCGTGCCTGCACTTGGTGGCGCGAGCCCGATGCGCGACATCGCATCTGCGAAAAGCCATGAGAGAGGCACCGCGAGGAAGGCGACGATGACCCAGAGAACCCATGACACGGGCCGGCGCGGCGCGATGATTCCGCTCCAGACGTGCGCGGCTCCCGAGGCCAGGCCCCGTTCGTGGCAGATCATGGCGAGTGCCGTGATGCTGGGTGCGAAGACTGCTGTGAAGAAGAGCACGTTGGAACGCGTGCTTCCCATGCCTTCCGGCCCCAATGTCCATTGGGGAAGAAGAAACGCACCAGCAGCTATTCCCCAGGTAATGGCAAACGTCACCGCCACGAAGATCATCACCTGCCTGCGCAGGAAACCCGGATCGATTGCGGACAGATTCATCTGGATTGGTCTCCCGTTCTGGCCCACCTCACATACAGGACGAAGCAGGGATACGAAAGCGAAATCGTATTCGGTTATATCTTTGCGAGGGTGATCGGGCGTTGGCCGACAGTCGCCTCGGACGAGCCAATCCTACGATTGATCCCCGAGATGCTCGCTCTTGGTGTCTCGCCAAGCCTCTTCCGCCTTCGACGAGCAAAACGTGCACAACGCAAATCCGTTCGAAACAGGTTTGTCTCCTGTCGAGCTGGCTTGCAAGAAGCGACAAAGAGCCATAAGAAAAAAACCGACGTCGTATTCGTTTATCGGATGGCGAGAGGAAAGAAGGATGACTTTGTCGCAGATGTATCGGACGCTCTTCACGCGTCGTCGTGGCACGCCATGCCAGCTGCTTTCCTTGTGCGGCGCCTTGTCCATCGCCGCTACGAATCTTGCCGGCGCCGCCCACGCGAATGCCCTGGACCACAAGAAGCTCGAGGCGGATCTGGCAGCGGAGATTGCGCGAAGCGTGGCTGCCGACTCGAGCGTTCCCGGCATCATCGTCACGATCCAGGCCCCCAGGCTCGGCCTGCTCTGGTCCGGCGCCTCCGGCGTCGTCAGTCGAGGAGATGCGGCGAGGCTTACCCCCGACCGGGCGTTCCGGATCGCAAGCGTCACCAAAGTCTACACCGCCGCGGCGGCGATGCGCCTCGTCGAATTGGGCAAGCTCGATCTGTTCGCACCGATCGGTCCCATGCTTTCGCCGGGGACAAGGAGCGCCCTCGTCGCCGCAGGATACGACGTGCAGGCGATAACTCTTCACCACCTCCTGACCCACACGAGTGGCATCTTCGACTACGCGGAATCGGAGTCCTACCGGCAGGCCGTGGCGCAGGATCCCGGCCGGCACTGGACGCGCGACGAACAGATCGCGGTTGCCATGAAAGCCGGCAAGCCCGTCAGCTCCCCCGGGGAGCGATACAGCTATTCCGACACCGGCTACATCATCGCCGCGGAACTGATCGAGCGTGCGAGCGGAAAGCCCCTTGCGCGAGCGGCCCGCGACTTGCTCGGGTTCGGCAAGCTGGGGCTGCGCCAGACGCATTTCGAACTGCTCGAACCCACTCCTCCCGGGCAGAAACGCGCGGGGCAGTACTTCGGCGACGTCGACGTTGCCGGAATAAGCCCCACCGTGGACCTCTATGGCGGAGGAGGCCTCGTTTCCACGACAAGTGAAGTGACGCGGTTCTTTGCTGCCCTGTTCAAGGGACAAGTGTTCCAGAAGAGTGGAACGTTAGCGGCTGCCCTGATGGTCCCGACACCGGCAGTCCATGGGCCGGAGGAATATTCCTATTCCTCGCTCATGGGGACACGGCGTTATGATGGCGAACTATGCTGGATGCACGGGGGCTTTTGGGGGGTCGTGGGCGCGTACTGCCCGGCGAGCGATGTGACATTCACCATGACCTACGGCCAGGTCGCGCCAAGCTCCGCTACCTTCAACACGACGGGGCAGCCTGGCGTCGCGGATCGGCTGATGCGCATCGTCCACCGGGCCATGAAGTGAAAACGGAAATAAACGGCGCAAATGTCCTGATCTCCACCCTGCTTGCGAACGACGTTTCGGTATGCTTCGCAAATCCGGGCACGAGCGAGATGCACTTCGTCGCCGCGTTCGACAGCAATCCAGGCATGCGTCCGGTACTCTGCCAGTTCGAGGGCGTGGCGACCGGTGCTGCCGATGGCTACGGCAGAATGGCAGAACGCCCTGCCTGCAACCTGCTCCACCTTGGCCCCAGCTATGCCGACGGCATCGCCAATCTGCACAATGCGCGGCGGGCGTTCACTCCCATCGTCAATATCGTCGGCGATCATGCAAGCTATCACCGCAAACACGATGCACCACTCCATTCTGACATCGTTCGTATGGCGACGCCGAATTCCGTCTGGACGAGTCCGTCGAGGACGCGGACGACATCGCCACACCGGCGAGCGAGGCGATCGCGCGAAGTTTCGGACCTCCCGGCGCACCCGCGACACTGATCTTCCCGGCGGACTTCGCCTGGTCGCCTGCTTCGGTACAGGGCACCGCCGTCAGACGCCAGCACCGGACAGCGCCGTCCGCCGACGTGGTCGATTCCGTTGCCAGGGCCCTGCGTGACGCAAAGCGGCCCGCGGTGCTGATCGGCCGCCAGGCAGCCAGCGCCGCCGGAATGGCCCAGGCGGCCAGGATCGAGGCCACCGGGGCCAAGGTTCTGATCGATACATTCCAGGCGCGCGAGCCGCGCGGTGCCGGCGTCTTCGCTCCTGCCCAAGTGCCTTACTTTCCCGAGCAGGCTGCCGAGGTGCTCGGCGCTTTCGACGTCCTTGTTCTGGCCGGCACTGTCGTCCCTGTCGCCTTTTTCGCGTATCCCCATCGTCCGAACCGACTCATCCCGGAGCACTGCCGGACCGTCACTCTGGCGGCCCCGGCGGACGACTCGATCCTGGCACTGGAAATGCTCGCCGACGCTCTCGCAGCGCCTGCATCCGGACCCGCACAGCCGTTGAGGTTGCCGGACGCCGGACCACAAGGCGCCCTCACGCCGCTGACGGCGGGACAATCGATCGCCCGGCTCTTGCCCGAAAATGCCGTGATCTGCGACGATGCCGTCACATCTGGTCCGTCAGTGGCTGCCGCCCTGATGACCGCCCGCCCGCATGATGCGCTCGGCCTGACAGGCGGTTCGATCGGGATCGGCTTGCCGCTCGCAGTGGGAGCGGCGATCGGTGCGCCCGGCAGAAAGATCGTCAGCCTGAATGACGATGGATCTGCCATGTACACGATCCAGGCGTTATGGACGATGAGCCGCGACAAACTGGACGTTGCGGCGGTAATCTTCGTCAATCGTGCATATCGCATCCTCGACATCGAAATGGGCCGCACCGGCGCCACCGTTCACGGGGCCGCGGCACGCACGCTGCTCGATCTGAGTGATCCCGCAATCGACTGGGTCGGGCTCGCCGAGGGCCTTGGCGTGGAGGCGGTAGAGTGCTCGGACGCCGGGCACTTCGACGCAACCTTTGCCCATGCCATGAAGAACGAAGGGCCCTTTCTGATCGCAGTCATGATCTGAGAGTAGCAGGATCGCCGGGGGGCCAAGAACAGGCCCGATCCCGTTCATGCTCGATTCCGCACGTAAATGCTCCCTACGGGACATAGTGCGTCATGGCCATGGTTTGCGTGACGGGTTGCCGTGCAGCCGAGCCATAGGCGAGGCGGAGCGGCAACCCGTCACGCAACGCTCATTATGGCCGTCACGTCCGCTCTACTTTCGCTGACCGGAGCGAGGGTATCGCTGAACACGAGGGCGCGTGCTTTTGCAGTGCGCCAGACTTTGAGCCGGCGCTGGACCGTCCGCAGCAGGCCATCCGGATAAGTTCCCGGTTGCTCGACCTGGAGCCTTTCCAACAACTCCCGTCCAGTGCGCCATGGTTCTTCCTCGAACCAGTTTTTCAACTGGTCGGCAACCAGAGCCAGCGGATCTGGTCGACGCCGCTCTCGTTTCTGCGGCGGTTTGGCGGTCGCTATGGGCCGCGCCCCGCCGTCCTTCCATAATGTTTTCAGGCTCGACAAGAACGCGTCCAACGGGGGTGGCGACGTCTCCGCCGGTGCCGCCAAAGCAACTGCATCAGCGAGGATCACCAGTTTCTGCTGCGTCGTCCGGATGTCGCGCAGCAGCCGAACTGGATCCAACCCGACGGGGATGTCCCGTAGCTGTTGACGTGTCTGCTCGCTGGTTCGGGGATCGTCCGTCAAGCGCTGGAACGGCGTCGCCGGAGCATGGTAGCGTTTGTACACTCTGGCTCCGTCCCGCTGCTTTTCGGCCAGCTTAAACAAGGGCTGGAAGAAGTTCACAAAAAGACGGGATGCGGCGTACAACTCCGCCAGTGACCTTGCCGCCTCCAGCCCCTCGAACCGACGATATCCCACCAAGCGACGCACAACAGAGCCATTCTTTTGCTCGACCCAGGCCTGATCGTTCTTCCGATAGGGCGGGCAGCGGGTAAAGGTAACCCCAGTCGCGGCACAGTCGTCGCGCACGGTTTCATTGATGAACACACTGTCATTGTCGGAATCGAACCCCAGCAACGCGAACGGCATCAGCTTGCGCAGTTCGGAAAGTACCGCAACCAACCGCGTTTGCTCGCGAACCAGTAGCGGCGCGCACTCGGTCCAACCTGTCGCGATGTCGGTTAACGTAAGCGTCCAGGCCCAGCTCCCCCTCGCTATCGGACCGCTGTGTGACACAAGGTCTGCTTCCATATGCCCCGGAGCCGGGTCTCCCCAGTCGCCGAATGTCCGGATCGGAACGCTGCGCCTCAGTTCGGATCCGGCCACACCCCGCCGCCGCGGCTTCGGGCTGTTTTTCCTCACGGTTTGCAAAGCCCGATCAATCGTTGCCGCACTCATCTGCAACAACTTCGCCTTGATCGCCGGATCCAGTTCAAGATGGCCGTGGCTTTCCATGGCCTCGATCAAAATCGGCATGAGTGGCCGCAACCGCTTACCGCATAGCCGATCGCTCGCCTCCTACAACACGATCAGCGCGGTCCGCACCGCCTCGGTATAAATCCTGCGCTCGGGACGCGCCATCTGCCGCGACGGAGCTTTCTGTCGCAAAATCCGCATCGCATGCTTGCAGTGCAATCCAGTGACCGCGACGAATTCGTCGAGAACCTTGCCCTTGCTCGCGCGGTCTGCTGCACGATACCGCTCGCCAACTGCTTCAACCAGTTCTCTTCGCGTCGCCATGCTCACCTTCCTCATCATTTCCTCCCAGCCACCGCCGGGAGCATCTTAGATGAGGCAACAGCACACCGCTCGGGAGCAATTCAGGGGAGGCAATGCGGGTGACAATGCAATCTTCGGGCCGCTATCTCGGCGCATGCACCAGCCGGTAGACGCCCATACTCTCAGCCCATTCATGTCAGTGCGCCCGGGTGGCAGGGACACGCTTCAGAGCTCCGGGGTTGACGTTGCCCGTGCAATTTGAGCCTCCAATCCCACGGAAGCTGCCTGCCAATGAGCCCGACAGCTTGCTTTGCCTGGAAAGAGGCGTGCTTTTCCTGCACCTTTGCCCTGAACCAGGAACCACAAGCCTTGCGCTGTTGACAGCCCAATCTCTACTTGCTTAATAGAGTTTCGAGAATGAGCCGAAGCGACAACGCATGGCCATTGCAAGCCGCAGCCGCAGGGCTGTTCAAGATCGCCGGATAGAGTTCAAACGGTTGGGGCGCGATGACGAAATTCACACAAGGAACACGCTTGTCACTGGCATGCACGGCTGCAGCAGCCGGGTTGATGGCGCCGTTCACGGCAATGGCCCAGGACAGGGCCACCGATGCATCGTCAGCGCCCACGCCGGCCGAGACGGCAGGGACGGCCGACATCGTGGTGACGGCGCAACGCCGCGACCAGTCGATCCAGGACGTGCCGATGACTTTGCAGGCGCTTTCCGGCGAAAGCCTTGCGCGGCTTAACGTCAACACGTTCAACGATCTCATCAAATATACGCCCAATGTCACGCTCGGGGCCAACGGGCCGGGCCAGGGCATCATATTCATTCGCGGGCTGTCCGGGGGTGTCGCCGCGACGCAGGGTTCGGCCGGCATCTCGACCTTTCCCAACGTCGCCCTTTATCTCGACGATCAGTCGATGCAGTTTCCGGGGCGCAACGTCGACCTCTATGCCGCCGATCTGGAGCGCATCGAGGTGCTCGAGGGTCCGCAGGGTACGCTGTTCGGCGGGGGCGCACAGGCCGGTGCGGTGCGCTATATCACCAACAAGCCCGTCATCGGGCAGTTTTCGGGCCGTATGGAAGGCAGCGTGGGCGGCACGGTGGGCGGCGCGGCCAATGGATCGTTCACTGCCACGCTCAATCTGCCAATCGTCAGCGACAAGATCGCCATTCGCGCAACCTTCTACCAGAATCGCGAAGGCGGCTATATCGACAATGTCGCGAGCGCTTTCACGCGCCGGGCGACGGATCCCGGTTCACGGGCATACAACTTCGTGCCCGGGCCGGCCAACCAGTCGAACGGCGGTGCCTATAACAATAACGCGTTGGCCGAGGAGAACTATAACCCCGTCGATTACACTGGCGGCCGTATCCAGGCGCGCTGGCAGATCGATGACGACTGGGACGTGCTGATTGCCGAAAGCTATCAAAAGCTGGATTCCCGTGGCACTTTCTCCACGCTTCCGGTCGGGTCCGACTTCCAGACGCTGGGGAAGCTTCAAACCACGACGTTCGTGCCGAACTATAACAAGGACAGTTTCTGGAACACGGCCTGGACCGTGACCGGCAAGATTGCCGACTGGAAACTGGTCTACACGGGCGCCTACATGACACGCCATGTGGAACAACAGCAGGACTATTCCAATTACTCGCGCACCGCGGGTGGCATGTATTATCAGTGCACCGGCAGTGCCACCGGCTTCGGCACTGGCGATACTTATTGCTATTCCCCGATCGCCTATTGGCACGACAGGATCCGCAACACGCATCACAGCGAGGAAGTGCGCCTCTCCTCTCCGGACGACAAGCGCCTGCGGCTGCTCGCGGGCGCCTTTTACGAGAATTTCAAGATCCAGGACGTGCAGCGCTATTATTACAGCAGCATTCCGACCTGCACGTCCGACCTGATCGCCGGCGGAACCGGATGCGTCGGCCGGACCATCATCCCGTCGAGCGCGGTCACCAGAGAAGCGAAGCTGCAACCGCCCGGCGCCGCGTTCGGCAACGACCTGCAGCGCGGCTATCGGCAGTTTGCCTTCTTCGGCTCGATCGACTGGGACGTGACGCCGACGCTGACGCTGACCGGCGGCACCCGCTATTACAACTACCGGCAATATCAGGTCGGTGGCCAGTTCGGCACTTCGCCCAGCGCCTGCTTCAACGTGCTGGTCTGCACGCTGCCAGGCTATTCGGCCGATCTTGGCGCCAACAACAACCGCGAAATCTACCACGGCTTCAGAAGCCGCGGCGTGATCACCTGGAAACCCAGGCCGGGAACCATGGTCTATGGGCTGTTCAGCCAGGGTTTCCGTCCAGGCGGCTTCAACCGCGGCTCGGCGCCGCTGCTGCCGGACGCCAATGGCGTTGCCCAATACATCCGCCCGAAAAGCTATGCGCCCGACACCCTGACCAATTGGGAAGTCGGCCTCAAGACCGACCTTCTGAACCGCAAACTGACGTTCAACCTGTCGGGCTATTTCATGATCTGGGAGAACATGCAGCTGCAGTTCTTCAACCCCGAAGGGTTCGGAAACCTTGCGTTCGTTACGAACGGCGCCAATTTTCATGTCAAAGGCGTGGAACTGCAGGTTTCAGCGCAGCCCGTCGCCGGCCTTTCGATTCAGGCCGGCGCCACTTACAACGACAGCAAGCAGGTCACCACGCCTTGCTTCGTGTCCAATAACCCGGGCTCTTCCACCTTTGGCAACTGCATCCAGACGACTGTCAGCCCGTTCGGCACGCGGGGTTCGCCACTGCCCTTCAGTCCGGCGTTTCAGGGCAATCTGAGAGCCCGGTACGACGGGCAGACGCGCAGCGGGCTGGGCTGGTTCGTTTCGGGCGGCGTCACCTATACCGGCCCGATGTGGAGCCAGCCATCGACCTATCCTTCCGGGGACGGCGTCGCAATCCCGACGACGGCGCTGCTGCGCTATCGCATGGCGGGCTATGCGCTGGCCGATGCCAGCCTTGGCATCGCGCGCGACAACTGGACCCTGTCCCTGTTCGGCGAGAATCTCACCAACAGCGATGCCAGCACGTTCACCTCGTCGACCCAGCGCATAAGGCAGGAAACCCCTGTCCGGCCGCTCACTTATGGCGTGAGGGCCGGCGTCAGCTTCTGATCCTTTATTGCAGGTGATCCGCCGATGATCGTGGCACAGGCTTGCGAGGCCGGCCGATGGATGGCGCGGCGCGGCCGATTTCTGGGTTGGGCCGTCGTCATGGCGCTGGCCTGGCTGACGGCACCGACGCATGACATGCGCGAAGCGCCGCGGCCCGAGTCTTACATCGCGATGATGCGGGATGGGCAGATCGAGCCGGCAGCCTCGCCCGGCACGCTCGTTACCGTGCCGGCATCCGATTATCTGACCCGGTTCGTGGTCCCAGCAGGCGGTCCGGCGCGATGATCGCCTACCTTAGCTTTTACGATCCGCCCTTTGCGCATGCCGCACATGATGCGCTGTGGGAAAACCTGCGCGATCACGCGCGTGCCCTGGGGCTTGCTGCGCCGGCCCGGTTGGACCGAAGCACGCCCTATCGCGCGATCTGGAACGATCCGGAGCTTGCCTTTGCCCAGACGTGCGGGCTGCCGTTCGTCACGTTCCTTGCCGGTCGCGTCAGGCTGCTGGCCACGCCGGTCTATGATTTTCCGGGATGCGACGGCCCGCACTACAGCAGCGTCCTTGTGGTGCGTGCCGGCGCCCCGTTTGGCAGGATCGCCGATCTCAAGGGCAGCCGTGTCGCGATCAACGCGCG
Source organism: Novosphingobium sp. DS6-6 (assembly GCF_057784975.1). Taxonomy (NCBI): domain Bacteria; kingdom Pseudomonadati; phylum Pseudomonadota; class Alphaproteobacteria; order Sphingomonadales; family Sphingomonadaceae; genus Novosphingobium; species Novosphingobium sp. DS6-6. The sequence goes on from NZ_JBYNTS010000002.1 coordinate 29,871, forward strand.
CGACAGCCAGTCCGGCCATGTCGCCCTTCGGCACAGCGTCGCCGCCGTGGCGGACGCATCTGCCTTCTTCGCCGGCGAGCTCGCGACAGGCAGCCATCTTGCCAGTCTGCGCGCCGTGCAGGAAGGGCACGCCGACATCTGCGCCTGCGATTGCGTGACGTTCGGCCTGGTTGCGCGCCACAGACCGGAATGGCTGGACGGGCTGCGCGTGATCGGCCGAACGGCGGCAACGCCCGCGCCCCCGTTCATTACCCGTGGCGACGCGACCGATACGGACGTTGCGCGCTGGCAAGAGGCGCTGCGCCGCACGTTCGACGATCTCCGCTCGGCCGATGCCCGCGCCTTGCTCGGGCTTCGCGCGATCGAATTCCTGCCACCGGACGCCTATGACCGCATTGCGGCGATGGCACAGGCAGTTCGGGGCGATCAACACGAGGTCCTGCCATGATTGCCGGTTTGCGGGCATGGGCGCGGCACATCGAATGGCCGACAGTGATTCTTGCGCTCGCCATCCATGCCGGGTGGGTGTTGCTGACGTTCTTCTGGAACCGCTTGCCGTTCTGGCTCATCCTGCCACTTGGCGCCTGGTTCGGCGCGTGGCACATGTCATTGCAGCACGAGGTGATCCATCGCCATCCGACGCCCGACCAGCGGATCAACGACGCGATCGGCTTCCTGCCCCTTTCCCTGTGGATCCCTTATCTGCGCTACAAGGACACCCATCTGCGCCATCATCGCAACGAATGGCTGACCGACCCGGTGGAAGACCCCGAAAGCGCCTATCTGACGCCGGCGGCCTGGCGCCGCATGGCCCCCGCGGCGCGCTGGCTGCACCTTGCGGGAACGACCGCGATCGGCCGCCTGCTGGTGACGCCGTGGTACGGCATGGTGCGGTTCTGGCTGTGCGACTGGGCCAAAGTGCGTGCCGGGAACCAGGCCGTGGTGCGGGCCTGGGCGGGGCACGGTGTCGCGGCAAGCTTCATACTCGTGTGGCTGATTGCGGTCTGCCGGATCAATCCGGGGTCCTATGTCTTGCTGTTCATATGGCCGGCTTATGCCCTGTCGCTGTTCCGCTCGTTCGCTGAGCATATCAAGGCCGAACGTTGGCAGGATCGGACTGCCGTGGTGGAACATGGCGGCCCGCTGGCAATCCTGTTCCTTTTCAACAATCTCCATGTTGTCCATCACGCCAGGCCAAATCTTGCCTGGTACAGGCTGCCCGCCGCGTGGCACGCCGACAGGGACGCGTTCCTGTCCGAAAACAACGGACCGCTCTATCGCAGCTATGGCGAGGTTCTCTCGCGCTATGCCTGGACGCCGCGAACCTGCGACGTCACGATGGAGACGTCCGGCGAGACGTCCGACGAGATGTGCGGCGCATGACCCGGCAAGAGACGATCGAGCACGTGCGCGCGCTTCAGCGGCAGGGGGAACATCGCCTGGCCGCCGAACGCGCCGGCCAATGGCTAGCGCGCTGTCCCGATGACGGCGCGCTGCTGCTGATCCTGGCCGAGAGCCTGCGTTTTCTCGGCCAGGTCGACGCGGCACTGGCGGCGCTCGACCGCGTTGCGGCGCAACGCCCCGGCTTCAGCCTGATGCATCAGGAGCGCGGCCTGTGCCACGTCGTCCGCCGGGACGCGCCCCGGGCCATCGCCGCGTTCAAGACGGCGGTGGGCATCAACCCGGCGCTGGCGCAGAGCTGGCACATGCTGGCCCGCCTTTCGACAATGACAGGCGATGCCACCGGCGCGGCCGACGCACAGGCACAGCTCGCCGCGCTCAAGGCGCTGCCGCTTCCCGTCGTCGAGGCGACGTCGCTTCTTGCCGACGGCGACTGGATGAGAGCGGAAGCACTGGTCCGTCGGTTCCTTCTCGAACAGGGCGACCATCCCGAGGCGATGCGCCTGCTGGCCCGCATCGGCCTGTCGCAAGGCATACTGGACGATGCCGAAACGCTCTATGCGGCGGTGATGGCGCTGGTGCCCGGCCACAGGTCCGCCCGCCACGAATATGTCCAGACTCTGCTCGCACGCCATAAGTTCATCGAGGCCCACGCCGCGCTCGCGCCCCTGCTGGCGGAGGATGGCGATCGGCCGGCGTTCCTGGAACTGGCGGCCACGATCGCTGTCGGCCTGGGCCGGACGGAAGAGGCGATCGCCCTTTACGATCGCATCCGCGCCGCCCTTCCGGCGGACCCTGGCGAGAATGTGGGCTTGCGACAGCATCTGGCCGATGTCGAACTGTGGCGCGGCCATGCGTTGAAGACGATCGGGCGAGTGCCCGATGCCATCGCCGCCTATCGGACGGCCGTAACGTTGCGTCCGGACTTTGGCGACGGCTGGTGGAGCCTGGCCAATCTCAAGACCTATCGTTTCGATGCTGCCCAGATCGACCGGATGCGCGGGGCCGAAGCAGCGCCGGATACGGGCGCTCTCGACCGTATCCATCTGAACTTCGCACTGGGCAAAGCGTTGGAGGACGCCGGCGATTTTGCCCGTGCCTGGGAGCACTACGCACGCGGCAATGCCCTGCAGCGCGCCGCAAGCCAGTATCGGGCGGAGATCATCGAAACCAATACGGCCGAGCAGAAGCGCATCTGCACCCCGGCCTTTTTTGCGGAGAGGGCAGATTATGGCGCACCGGGCGCAGACCCGATCTTCGTCGTCGGCCTGCCACGATCGGGCAGCACGCTGATCGAACAGATTCTTGCCAGCCACCCCCTTGTCGAAGGGACGCAGGAACTGCCCTATATCCAGGGCCTGGTGCACGAACTGCAGGGCCGCGACCCCGATTTCGATCATCCGCGTTATCCCGCCAATCTGATCGAACTGGACCGCGAACAGGCGCTGCGCCTGGGAAAGCGGTATCTGGCCGGCGCACGCGCGCACCGGGTGACCGACCGTCCCCATTTCGTCGACAAGATGCCGAATAATTTCCGTCATCTCGGGCTGATCCGCCTGATCCTGCCGAATGCGAAGATCATCGACGTTCGCCGGCATCCGATGGCCTGCTGCTTTTCCAATCTCAAGCAGCTTTTCACCCGGGGGCAGGAGTTCACTTATTCGGTAGCCGACATTGCGCGCTATTACCTGACGTATCTGGACATGATGCGCCATTGGGACGTTGCCCTGCCGGGACAGGTGCTGCGCGTCATTCACGAGGACGTTATCGACGACCTGGAAACGCAGGTGCGCCGCCTGCTAGACTATTGCGGCCTTGCATTCGCGCCCGCCTGCCTGAATTTCCACCAGAACCCCAGGGCGGTGCGCACGCCGAGCAGCGAGCAGGTGCGTCGCCCGATCTACCGTGACGGGGCCGATCAGTGGCGTGCATTTCAACCCTGGCTGGGCGACCTTGCGGCAGCGCTCGGCCCGGCTGGCGAGGACTGGCGGCATTGAGTGGCGCGCGCAGCCCGGGCGATGGCCGCAGCGGCATCATGACGGGGCCGGCGACGAACGTCGGCGATCGCCGTCATTTCCTGACCACCGCCGGCTTGTCCCTAGCCGCAACATCCACGCCGGCCTTGGCGCGCCGGATCGCCCTGCCCTTCGGCAATGGAATACGGCCGCTGGTCCGCCTGCCGCAGAAGCGGCCGATGATTCTGCTGACCACGCGCCCACCACAGCTCGAAACGCCGTTCGACGTGTTCGACCAGGGGTTGATTACACCCAACGACGCCTTCTTTGTAAGGTATCATCTTTCCGGCCTGCCCGATGTTATCGATCCGGCGACATTTCGGCTGCTGATCGGTGGGCATGTCGGCACGCCTCTTGCGCTTTCCCTGGCCAGTCTGAAGCGCGATTTCCCGGTGCGGGAGATTGTGGCCGTCAACCAGTGTTCGGGCAACAGCCGCGGTTTCGTGGAGCCGCGCGTGGGCGGCGGGCAACTGGGAAACGGCGCTATGGGCAATGCGCGCTGGCGGGGTGTGCCGCTCAAGGCGCTGCTCGACAAGGCGGGCGTGCGCGAAGGTGCGCGGCAGGTAGCGTTCAATGGGCTGGATAATCCGCCGACCGACACCGTCCCCGATTTCGTCAAGGCGCTCGACATCGATCATGCGCGCGACGGCGAAGTCATGGTAGCCTTCGCAATGAACGGTCAGGATCTGCCGTTCCTGAACGGCTATCCATTGCGCCTGGTCGTGCCGGGATACTACGGTACCTATTGGGTCAAGCATCTCAACGAGATCAAGGTGATTGACGCCCGGTTCGATGGCTATTGGATGAAAACGGCCTATCGCGTTCCGGACAACGACTGCAATTGCCTGATCCCCGGCCAGCCGGCCGACAGGACAAAGCCGATCGGCCGGTTCAACGTGCGCTCGTTCGTCACCAGCCACGCCCAGGGTGCAAAGATAGCCGGTGCAGGCACCGTCGAGCTGCGCGGCATTGCTTTTGCCGGCGGCGCGCGGATCGCACGGGTTCTGCTATCGGCCGACGATGGCCGAACCTGGCAGGACACGCGTTTGGGCGATGACCTTGGTCGCTATTCCTTCCGCCCCTGGCGCCTGGGGCTAATGCTGCCCAAAGGAGTGCATCGCATCCGCGTGCGCGCTTTTACCACGGACGGAGAAACGCAGCCGATGGAGCCGCGCTGGCAGCCCGCAGGCTACATGCGCAATGTGGTGGAAACGATCGATCTGGACGTGATGTGATGCAAAAGCCCGTGCTGCTGCTTGCCGCCGCATCGCTATCGCTTGCTTCGCGCGCCATAATCGCCAGGCCGGTGGCGTTCGCGGCCCTGGAAGAGCGCGTGCCTGCGGACCTTGCCGATGCGGAAAGCGAAGTGGTGGTGAACAACTGTTCGGCCTGCCACTCGCTTGATTACATCGTAACGCAGCCGCGCGGAAAGGGTGCGCGGTTCTGGCAGGATTCCGTGGCCAAGATGGTCAATGTCTACAAAGCGCCGATCGAGCCAGGTGACGCCGACAGGATCGCTGCCGTGCTGGCAAGGAAATTCGGCCAGGCTTCCCCATGGCAGGGCGCCGCCGGCCGGTTCGAGGCCGCCGCGGCCCGGCAGCGGCGGCCATGATGTTGCTGCCGGGCCAGGTTCTGGCTGCTTATGCCCCGCGCTTCTGCCGCTTGCGCAGACGGGCTTTCTTGCGGTTGATCACCAGACCCGACGTTGCGAGCAGGACCAGGCCGAGGGCAAGCGCATAATAGATCGTGCGCAACCATTCGGGCAGCAAGGTGCCGCGGTGGAGCGGGAGCATCCAGTCCAGCACACGGTGCGTGGCAGGCACGTCGGCCGGGCTGTAGCGTTCCGTAATACCGCCGCTTGCCGAAACGCGGACCACCGCCATGCGGCCATAGGCATCGGAAAACACGAAGGAATGGACCGGATTGAGCCGCGATAGCGGGAGGACGGACCGCAATTCATTGCCGCTCATCGTCGGCTTTGCCACGGCATAGGCCTGATCCAGCGAGATGGCATTGGCGGGCACCGGCACGCTTCCGCTCGGCGCGCCTTCGAGCTTGGGGAACCGATCGGCCGGCTGGCTTACCAGGGGCTCGAGAAAAGGCCGGCCGACCAGCATGGCCCCGGTGGCGCCGAGCCACAGGAACAGCACGGCGAGCACCGCCCCGAACACGCTATGCCATTGCCATAGCGTCGCGCCCAGCGAGCCGGCCCAGCGCAGCCTGAGCGAGCGGCGGATCTTGCCCACGCCCGGCCACCAGCGCAGGAAGCCCGTTACGCTCAGAACCACCAGCGAAAGCCCTGTCAGCATCAGGATCGCCCGGCCCACGTTTCCGGAACCGAGCTCTCCATGCAGCAGGTTGGCGATTACCACCGGATTGCTCAGGACCGGCTTGCGGCTGATGACCGCGCCGGTGCCAGGGTTGATCGTGACCATTTCCGGCAGGGCGCGTTCCTGCGGCACCACGACCGCCAAGGCCGGGGAAGTCGGGCTTTCGGGCATCACGATCGAAGCGACCGCCTGCCCCGGCGCGACGATAGCCGATCGCGCGATCACTTCGAGCGGGACCTGGGTCGTTACCGGCTCTTTTAGAAGATAGGAGGCCGGATCGAGCCATTGCACTGTGCGCTCGTTATTGACGATCAATATACCGGTAATGGCTTGGATCAGCAGGAAGAACAGCGCGAAAAGGCCGAACCACTTGTGGATCGTGTCGAGCAATGATCTTTGCATGCGTCCTCTCCCACGTTCGTCACCAGATCGGCCTGGCCCTGCGGCACGCTCCCCGACCAGATAAGTCGAAAGCAAGCTTGCTGCAATTGCAATTACGTTGCATTTTACTGGCCCGCAAGAGCCGGTGCCGGACGTGCGCCGGCGAGGCGCCTTGTCCCCCGCCCAACGGGAGCGGATCAGGCTCGGCGGCGGGGAATTACACGACGCCGCTGCCGTTCGCCTTGGTCGCTCGCGGGTCTACCGCTCCCGTACCGCGCGGCTGGCAACACCCGGGGTGCTGACATGGCGCAGTGGCGTGCGCTTGATCACGCTCACACAACCAGCATTCCGTGGGAGCGGGCAATGTCGGTGCCATTCTCCCGGCGCGTTGGTCGCCAACGTCGCGCGATCAGGGGCGCTGTCGTTGCCCGGCAACGAACGCGGTCATCAGAATGGCTGCAACGCCCCACAGCAGCAGCGCACCGACCGCAATGCCGTCGCGCGCGGCGGGCTCGTAAAGCGTGGTCCATGCCAGAGCGATGCTGTCGCACAGCATGGCCAGCGCACAAGCGAGCGCGCAGCCCGCCATGACCTGTTCCGGCGACAGGCCGGCGAGCCGGCGGACCAGCCAGACGGACAGCAGGGCATTGGGCCAGGCAGCGGCGAACAGGGCTATCGTCCATAGCCCGCGATCGAACAGCATGGTGGGCGTCAGCCGGATGGCCAGAGCGAACGCCAGCCAGAGCGCAAAGCCGACAGCGGCGGCCGACGCCGTTTGCTTTGCCGTCAAACGGGACGCGGATAAACGCCTCCCGACAGACCGGGAGCGCGCTTGAACAGGATCGGAAGCAGGATCGGTAGCACGCATGGCGACTCTCCTTGTAGCAGCCGCTACATAGCATCCTTGCCGGGCGGGTGCTACAGACATGCGCATGACGGATAGGAAAATTCGCGGCGAGCGTCGCGAAGCGGCGATCGAGCTTATGGCCGACCATCTTCTTGCCCACGGGTTGCCGGGCGCAAGCTTGCGCCCGCTGGCCGCCGCGGCAGGCACCAGCGACCGCATGCTGCTCTACTATTTCGCCAACAAGGGCGAGATAATCGCCGCGACGCTCGGCCGCATCGCCGAGCGTCTCCGCCTCCGTCTCGACGGTGCGCTGCCGTTCGAAGCCCGGCAGACACCCGATGGCTTGTTGCGGACCCTGTGGGGCGCCGCCCGCGCGCCCGAACTGGCGCCGTATATGCATCTCTGGTTCGAACTGGCCGCAGCCGCCGCCCGCAAGCGCGAACCCGAGCGTGGCATTGCCGGAAGCATCGTGGATGGCTTCGTGTCCTGGCTGGCGGCGCGAGTCGAGGCAGAAGCCGGGTCTGAACACAGCCAGGCGGCCGCAATCCTGGCCAAGCTGGAAGGTCTGCTGCTTCTAGACGCGGTCGGGCGGGGAGACTTGGCAAACAGTGCCTTTGGCTGACCGCCAAACCCCGCCTGCACACTCGCGCTGGCCCTGTGCAGAACGCGCTGCATGTCTTGCGCACGCGCCCCAACGTCCTTAAGCATCGTGCAACCGGGGCAAAGCAACCCCCCGGTCAGGCGGATGCCCAAGCGTTGCCTTTCTTCGGTCCGCATTCCCGGCGGATAGAAAGGTGTATCCTCGTGGTGGAAAGCGGCATCTCCACACCCAGTTTTTCCGAACTTGTCAGGGTATCGGCGCGCATCGGCTGCCTGAGCTTCGGCGGGCCGGTCGGCCAGATCGCGTTGATGCATCGCGAGCTTGTCGACGAGCGACGATGGATCACCGAGGAGCAGTATCTCCACGCCCTGAATTTCTGCCATCTTCTGCCCGGGCCGGAAGCACAGCAACTGGCAACCTGGATCGGCTGGAAACTGCATGGCTTCAAAGGCGGGCTGGCGGCCGGCCTGCTGTTCGTGGTGCCCGGGGCGCTGGTCATTCTCGCCCTGTCCGTGCTTTACGGTTATGCCGCACATCTTGCCTGGTTCGCCGCGCTGTTCCTGGGAATCAAGGCCGCGGTGCTGGCCATCGTGGTGCAGGCCCTGCTGCGGGTGGCGGGCCGGGCGCTCAACACCGCGTTCAAGCGCGGCATCGCCCTGATCGCTTTCGTCACCTTGTTCTTCATCAATCTGCCCTTTCCCCTGGCCGTCCTGGGCGCCGGCCTGGCAGGTACTGTCGCAGCCGCCGCGCGCCCGGAATGGCTGGCGCTCAAACCAGCCGGACAGGCGCCGCCGCGCGCGCCGCGCCCCTGGGGCAAGAGCCTGCGCGCCGCGTCGATCGGGGCCCTGGTCTGGGCCGCGCCCATGGCCGCGGTGTTCGCCCTGCTCGGCCGCGATCACGTCCTCTGGCAGATCGGTTTGTTCTTTTCCAAGCTTGCGGTCGTCACGTTCGGCGGGGCCTATGCCGTCCTCGCCTATATGGCGCAGCAGGCGGTGCAAGGCTTCGGCTGGCTCAATGCCAGGGAAATGGCCGATGGCCTGGGCCTTGCCGAAACGACACCGGGGCCATTGATCATGGTCACACAGTTCGTCGGATACCTGGCCGCTTTCCGCGCGCCCGATCCGTTCAGCCCGCTCGCGGCCGGGATCATCGGTGCCCTGCTGACCACCTGGGTCACTTTTGCGCCGTGCTTCCTGTGGATTTTCACGTTCGCGCCGTGGATCGAGCGGCTCGAACATGCGCAGAAACTCAAGGGTGGCCTTGCCGCCGTCACGGCCTCGATCGTCGGCGTGATCGCCAATCTCAGCCTGTGGTTTGCCCTGCACGTCCTTTTCACGCGCGTGGCCCCGCGCGATCTGGGGCCGTTTGCCCTCTTGGTACCGGAATTGACGAGTTTCGACTGGCGCGCGGCAGTGCTCGCCGCGGCGTCCGCGATCCTGATCTTTCGCTTCAAGTGGAACGTCATTCGGGTTCTGGCGCTGAGCGCGGCCGGCGGCCTCTTTCTCGGCCAGATCGGATAAGCAGGAGTTTGATACCATGACCGATATTTCACGCCGTCATGCCTTGGGCGGCCTGGCAGCGGGCCTTGCGGCCGCGGCAACGCCGGTTGCCAGCGCTGCGGCCACGGCGGCCGGAAACGCGCCGGAACCAGTGCCGGCATTCGCCGGCCGTCACGCGGCGAAACCGCTCGGCTTCGATCCCGCGAAGCTCGACGGGCTGTCCGAAAAGCTGGTTCGTTCCCATTGGGAAAACAACTATCAGGGGTCGATCAAAACCTTGAACCTGATCGAAGCCAGGCTGGCGACGAGCATGGCTGACAAGGACCTGCCGCCCGCCATCTATGGCGGCCTCAAGCGCGAGGAGCTTCACCGGACTGGCTCGGTCCTTCTGCACGAGCTCTATTTCGAACAGCTGGGCGGAAACGGCCAGCCTTCGGCCCGGATGCGCGACGTGCTGGCCGCAGGCTTCGGCTCGTTCGACGCGTGGAACGCCGAATTCCGCCGTACCGCACTCTCGCTTGCAGGCGGGTCTGGCTGGGCGGTTCTGGCGTGGAACCGGCACCTGCGCGCATTGCACAACTATTGGGCATGGGACCATACCAACAGCGCCGTGGGGGCCGAGCCTTTGCTCGTGCTCGATATGTACGAGCATGCATTTCACCTGGATTATGGCGCCGCCGCGGCAAAATATGTCGATGCCTATATGCGCAACGTGGACTGGAGCGTGGTGGAACGGCGCTTTGTCGCTGCCGCCTGACGTCAGGGCAGCGCTGGTCCGACGGCCGGGCGCGCGCCGCGCGCGATGCGGCGCATTGCCTGGGGAGGTTGCCCAAATGCCCGCAGAAATGCGCGGCGCATGCGCTCCGGGTCATGAAATCCCAGCGTTGGGGCAATCTGCTCGATCGGTGCGGCACTGTTTTCGACGCGCTCACGGGCCAGCTCCAGTCGCAAGCGCTCCACGGCCTTGGCCGGGCTTACGCCCATTTCGCGGGTGAACGCGCGCGAAAAGTTGCGCGGGCTCATCGCCACCTGGGCGGCCAGGATCTCGACCGTAAGCCGTTGATCGAGCCGGGCGCGCATCCAATCGAGCAGCGGCGCGAACGGCGTGGTTTCCCCGCCAAGCCCGGCCAGCGCCGAGAATTGCGATTGGCCGCCCGGCCGCCGATAGTAGACGACCATTTCATGCGCGACCTGGCGTGCCACGCCCTCGCCCAGATCTTGCGCGATCAGCGCGAGCGCCAGATCGATGCCGGCGCTGATGCCCGCCGATGTCCAGACCTGCCCGTCGCGGATATGAATGCGATCAGGCTCCACTTTCACGTCTGGAAACAGCCGTGCCAGTTGATCGGCCCGGCGCCAGTGGGTCGTTGCGCGCCGTCCATCGAGCAAGCCGGCGGCCGCCAGCAGGAAAGCGCCCGAACACACGCTGCACAGCCGCCGCACCCTGCCGGCCGCCTCGCGCAGGAACGCGATCGCCGCCGGATCGCGCATGGCTTGCCGGCTGCCGTCGCCGCCCGCCACGATAAGCGTATCGATCCTGCCGGCTTCCCGGGCCGGAACCGTTGTCATTTCGACACCGGCGGAACTGCAAACAGGGCCGCCTTCGGCCGACAGCATGACGAGCCGATATGCACTCTCTGCGAAACGACCCGCGATTTCGAAGCCGGCGATCGGCCCACTTGCATCGAGAAGCTGGAAATCCTCGTAAAGGTAAATGCCGATAGCGCGGATCATGGCTTGAAGTGAGGGATCATTGTCATTCCGTCAAGGCGCATTGTAAGCGATGAAGAGCATGCTCAACAAAAGGGATCCGGCATGACCCGACGCGCCTTTCGCATTGTCTTCGCGACGTTTCCCGACATGACGCAGCTCGATTTCACCGGCCCGCACCAGTTCCTGTCGCGCATGCCCGGCAGTGAAACGATCGTCGCGAGCCGCGACGGGGGCGATGTCGCGGCCGAAGGGCTGGTCTTTGCCGGCACGCGCCGTCTTGCCGAAATCGAGGCCTGCGATCTGCTCTGCGTGCCCGGCGGCATGGCAGCCACCCGGATCGCGCTGGATCCGGTTTTTGTCGGCGAGGTGCGCCGTCTTGGCCTGGGTGCGCGCTATCTGACATCGGTATGCACGGGGTCATTGATCCTGGGCGCCGCGGGGCTGTTGCAGGGCCGATGCGCTGCGTGCCATTGGGCCTGGCGCCATTTCCTGCCGCTGTTCGGTGCGATACCCGATGCCGGGCGCGTTGTGCGCGATGGCAACGTCATCACCGGCGGCGGCGTCACGGCAGGGATCGATTTCGCGCTGGTCGTCCTGGCCGAACTTGGGGGCGATCGGCTGGCCCAGACTTTACAACTCGGCCTCGAATACGCGCCCGCGCCGCCATTTGCCGCCGGAACCCCGGAAACGGCACCAGCCGAAATCGTTGCGGCCTACAACCGGCGCATGGCCGAAGCCCTGCCAATCCGCGAGGCCGAAGCCCGCGAAGCGGCCGCCCGCCTGGCCCGTCACGAATATCCGGGTAATACCGAGCGGCCGTGATCGGGGCAGTCAACCTCTCTTCTTTGCAATTGGCGCGGCCTGTTCTGGCGTCTAGGGTACCGTGAATGAGCCCGACGCGACGTCCGCCACCATCCGAAACCATGACCGGCACGCCGGATGCAACTGCAAACGAGGCGCGACACCATCGCCCGCCCCGCCCGTTGCGCCCGCATGAATTGCAGGATTGGCTTAACCGCCGCATCTATCATCCTTTGTCCTGGCGCATGGCCTGGGCGCTTTCGCCAACGCCGATAACGCCCAATATGGTTTCGCTGTTCGGTGCGGCGCTGGTGGTGGCGGCGGGCGTGATCTATTGCCAGCCGGCATGGCCCTGGACCGCGCTGCTCGGGCTTTTGCTGCACCTGGCCTGGCATGTGGTGGATGGCGCCGATGGCGATCTGGCCCGGCTGACCGGCCGCAGCGGCCCGAACGGGGAAATGGTGGATGGGCTATGCGATTATGGCAGCCATACCGCCTTGTACCTGATGCTGGGCTGGTGGCTGCAGCATCATGTCGGCGCGTGGTGCTGGATCGCGGTGATCGGCGCGGGATTGAGCCGGATCGTCCAAGCCAACCATTACGAGGTGCAAAGGCGGCAGTATCAGTGGTGGGCTTATGGCACGCCGTGGCTGCGGCAGGACACGGTGCCCGTCACCGGCCCCGGCACGGCGCTGGCCCGGCTCTACCTGTTGCTGGCCCGCGCCATGGCCCCCGGAGGACCCCAGGCGGACGCGGCGTTCGAGGAACTGGTAGCGGCTGAGCGTGGACCGCAGGCCGCGCGCGATATCACCCGCGCCCGTTCCGCCGATCTTCTGCCGGGATGGCGCATTCTGGGCGCGAACAGCCGCACGATCCTCCTCGGCCTGGCAATGCTCGCAGGATCGCCGCTTTACTATTTCCTGTTCGAAGCTGGCGTGCTCAACCTCGTGCTGCTCGCCTCTATCGTGCATGCACGGGCCGCAACAGGACGGCTTGCGTACGCGTTCATCGCCATGCGCGCCGAGATGTGAGCGATCAACACGCGCCGAAACGTTTTGCATGAACGACGAACGGTGTGCGCGTTTGCAACACGAGTGCAGCATTAGAGCGATATTGTAACAAGCCGGTCAGCGTCCATTGCCACACCCTGAGGATTGCTCTATTCTGATTGCTCCGGTCTGGACCGTCCGGGTTCCACCCATTCGGCCTTGCATGCGAGGCAGGGTGGGCAGCACCGCGAAAAAGGCAGTTTCGTTTGAGTGTCAGGCTGGCGAACGGCTGAAAATCAGCTTGTTCTGCCGGCTCGGCCGCAGGAGAATTACCTAAAATGCCATCGATCAAAGTCGCGGTTATTGGCGTCGGCAACTGCGCCAGTTCACTGGTTCAGGGTGTTTTCTATTATAAGAACAACAACTCTTCCCAAGGCCTGATCCACGAGACCATCGGCGATTATGTGCCAGGTGACGTGGAATTCGTTCTGGGAATCGACGTTGACGCCCGCAAGGTGGGCAAGGATCTGGGCGAGGCGATCTTTTCAGCCCCCAACAACACCACCGTGTTCTATAAGGACGTGCCGACCATCGGCGCCAAAGTGATCCGCGGGCGCGTGCTCGACGGCGTGGCCGATCACATGACGGTGGCGGGCGAGCGGGGCTTCATCGTGGCCGAGGGCGAAGATCCCAGCCAGGCCGAGATCGTCGCCGCGCTTAAGGCGTCGGGTGCGGAAATCCTGCTGAACTTCCTGCCGGTGGGTTCGCAGAAAGCCAGCGAATTCTATATGGAATGCGCGCTGGAGGCCGGCGTTGCCGTGGTCAACTGCATTCCCGTGTTCATTGCGAGCAACCCGCAGTGGGAAGCGCGTTTCCGCGCCAAGGGCCTGCCGATCGTGGGTGACGACATCAAGGCACAGGTGGGCGCCACTATCGTACACCGGACGCTATCCACGCTGTTTTCGGCGCGCGGCGTGACCACCGAGCGTACCTACCAGCTCAATACCGGCGGCAACACAGACTTCCTCAACATGCTCGATCGCCATCGCCTGTCGAGCAAGAAGGAATCCAAGACCGAAGCGGTGCAGGCCATGCTGGCGCAGCGCCTGGCAGAGGAAAACATCCTGATCGGCCCGTCGGAGTACGTGCCGTGGCAGAAGGATAACAAGATCTGCTTCCTGCGCATGGAAGGCGTGCAGTGGGGCAATGTTCCAGTGAATCTGGAATTGCGCCTGTCGGTTGAAGACAGCCCCAATGCCGCAGCTTGCGTGATGGATGCCATCCGGTGCTGCAAGGTCGCGCTGGAGCGTGGCGAAGGTGGCGCACTGATCGGGCCATCGGCCTATTTCTGCAAGCATCCGCCCCAGCAGTTTGTTGACGATGTGGCGCTGCGCATGGTGGACGATTATATCGCGGCCGTGCCGCAGGCTGCCGAGTAACGATGCACGATGCTGCGGGTTTGCCGCCCTTTCCGGGCGTGCCCGTGCCCAGGCATGCGGTTATTCTGGCAGCTGGACTGGGATCGCGCCTGCGCGATCTCAGCCAATCCAAGCCATTGACCCCGGTTTGCGGCTTTACCCTGCTGGAACTGGGCATGCGCCAGGCTGCGGCGGCCGGCATTTCCCGTATCGTGGTGGTGACTGGGCACGAAGCGGAGCGCGTGGAAGCTGTCCTGCCGCAACTGGCCGCGCGCAGCGGTGTGGAAGTGGAAGCCGCCCGCGTGGCGGACTGGACCTTGCCCAACGGCTATTCGGTAATGGCCGGTGCCGCGCGGGTGGACGGGCCGTTCCTGCTGATGATGGCCGACCACATTTTTTCGGCCGGAATCCTGCAGCGCCTGATCCACGAAGGCAGCCCCTCACGCGACGTGATTCTGGCCATCGACCGCCGGCTCGACAATCCACTGGTTGACCCGGACGACGCCACATGGGTGCGGATGCGACCGGATGGCACGATCATGGCGATCGGCAAGACCATTGTACCTTACGATGCGGTCGATTGCGGGGCGTTTCTGGCTACGGCCGCCCTGCCCGCAGCCATTGCGCAGGCGGTTGCCACGGGCCGTCCGGGTTCGCTTTCCGACGGGATGCAGGTACTGGCCGACGCCGGCCGTGCCGCAACCATGGACATCGCGGACGCCTGGTGGATCGATGTGGACGACCCGCGTGCCCATGCCATGGCCGAGGCCGAACTGCCGCGCGCCATTCCGGCGCTGTTCAGCCCGGTGCTGTAACGCAGCCGGGCTGCCAGGTCATGGTGGCGATGCCCCATGGCGAGCGGCACGCCACCCATAACGTGCTGGTCAGGCCGGCAGCGCATCCGGCCGGCCGTGCCACAATTGCTGGCGCAACTGATCCCATGCCGGCACGCCCCAATCGACGGGGCAGGCATGGCCGACGACGCTGTCGAGCGGATTTGCATCGTCCAGCACCATATCTTGCGGGGGAATCACTTCCCGTTCACGCGTGCAGAAAAAAGCGGTGATCCGGCTGCCGGTGTCATGGCGGTCGCCCGGCTGGACGAGACCTAGCCTGTTGCTGCGCAAGCGCACCACCATGCCGGGCGGAAAAACGCCGATGCTCTGCATGAACACGAACAGCAACGCACGGTCGAAATGGCCTTCCCAACTCCACATCGCGGCAAGCGCCTGCGGCGGGGACCAGGCTTCCTTGTAGCTGCGATGCGACGTGAGCGCATCATAGCAATCACAGATGCCACCGAGCGCAGCGGGGCGGCTGATCCCGCCGGCGGCAAGGCCGTGGGGATAGCCGGTACCGTCCTGGCGCTCGTGATGATGGTGGCATACGTCGAGCGCCATTTCGCATACGTCGCCGGATGTTTCCAGCAGGCGGCAGCCATGTTCGGGATGATCGCGTATCAGCGCGAATTCCTCTGGCGTCAGCGCGGCCGGCTTGTTGAGCACATCGGTCGGGATGCAGATCTTGCCGAGATCGTGCAACAGCCCAGCCTGGCCATAATCGCTTATCTCCTGCTGGCTGAGGCCAAGGAATTCCGCCACGTTGATCATCAACGTGCAGACGGCCACCGAGTGGGCGAACGTGTATTCGTCCCGGGATTTGAGGCGCACGATATCGAGCACGGTGCGGGGGCTGTGCGCCACTGCGCAGGCGATATCATCCACCAGTTTGCGCGTATCGGCGAGCCGCACTGCCCGGCCCATGCGGGCATCGTCGAACAGATCGCGCATGGTGTGCTTGGCATGCCTGACCATCATCTGGACCTGGCGCCGACGTTGGCGGACCAAGGTCTGCGTCATCGCGTCGGCGCGGTCGGGCGCAGCAAGCGGCATGGGGCGGCGGGGGACATGCACACGCGCCGTTCCGGAACGCGTCGTCAGCGGGCGATCCGGAAGCGCGACCGCGTCCGGCTCGCAGCCCCGCGTTACATCGATGACCACGAACGGAACGTCCGCCGCACGGACCTTGTCCAGATCGCTCTGGCTGGAAATGACGAAACGAGTGCGCCAGAACGGGTGATCGAACCACGATCCGCCGAACCCGCATATAAACATGCCGATCTTGACCTGTCCGGGAGGAATCTGGCGCAGCATTTCAGTAACATGCCCGGGGCCGGCTTCCGACAGACCTAAATCGCCGATCGGGAAAACACCCAGTGCTTTGATTAACCGGACGGCAAGTTATGCCTTTTTGCGACACGGCCTGCGCCCTAGGCGGCGTGGACCGACAGGCCTGGAGCCAGGAAACGCCCGTCCGGCCCGGCGCGGGCGGGAGACCAGATGGCCCATGCGCGCGCGCGCAATGCCAGAGGACAACTGTCCGAAGGGTAAGCAAAACGATGATGCCGTCCATCGGGCAAGGACGCGCGGAACCAGATCCAGCCGGGCTGCAGGCCAAGCGTGGATGCCTGAGCAGACGGCCGATGATGATGAGCCATGTTTCCCCAGGACGATACGACGTGTTGCGCGTCGTTTGAAAAGGATTTTTCCTTTTATTGAATCGCGACTTGGCAATTTTACTGCGGTTTTGGCGTAATCTCGGCTAGATGTTTAGGATTTTTCCTATATTCAGTCGTCATCATCCGCTCGCCGTTGCATGGACCGGCCAGCCACCTGCTTCGGTGGCAACGACGCGCGCTGCTTTGCGCTGATACTTGTCCGTCAGAGCCAGCAGGATGCCTCGTATCGACCGTCAAAAAGGAAAAATCTTGATGACAGAGAGTGCTGTCGTGCCCGCTGTGCCTGTGAGCGTTGCGCTGGCCGGACTGACCTGGACCGAACGAACCACCTATCGCGCTTTGGCCGAAGCAGCACGCCATGGACTGCCCTGCCCTACCAACATCGATATCGAGATGCTGTGCGGCTACAATTCGTGCTCGATGGGACCGGTCATGGTCAGGCGCCTGGAGCGCAGGGGCCTGATCCGCGTGGAGCGGTACCAGCGCTTTCGCATCGTGGAGATCGTGGCGACGGGCGAGTGCACTGCGCGCGCGACCAACATGCGGGCCGATGCGCCGCACGTGCCCAAAGGGACGCATACCCCCGCCATGCGCTTGCCGACCAGCGCCGCGCCGCGCCCCAGTGATCGCAAACCTTACAAGGCTGGAAAGGCTTTCGGCTGATGGCGCGGACACGCAAGGCCCCGCGCGATTCCGCGATGGAAGAGCTGCTGCTGTCGGGCCTGGCTGAAGGAACCACCTTGCGCAAGCTGTGCCGACGCCACCATCTCGCGCCCAGCCTGGTGCAGCGCTGGCGGCTGGAGGACAAGGACTTTGCCCGCCGCTTTGCCCTGGCGCGCGAGGCGGGCTTTGAAGCCATTGCCGAGGAAGCCCTGGAAATTGCCGATGACGATGCCGGGGACGTGACCCGGACGGAAAAGCCGGATGGCACCATATCGGCCAGCAAGAACCCGGACAACGTGGCGCGAGCGCGGTTGCGCGTGGAGACGCGATTGAAACTGCTCTCGAAATGGGCACCGGGGAAATACGGCGAAAGCGCCGGCTCATCCGACGCCCAGGACTGGAGCGAACGGCTGGCGGCCGCGCGGGCCCGGGTCTTGAAAGGGCGGTAAATGGGAGACAGGGCAAAACGGCTGACGGATCTGGCCGAGGCGATCGGGACGTTTACGCACGATCCGCTGGGGCATGCGCTGTTCGTCTATCCCTGGGGGCAAGGACCGCTGGCCGGGATCACTGGCCCGCGGCGCTGGCAGCGCGCGGTGATGGAAGAGATCGGTGCCCACCTGGCCGACCCGGCAACCCGCCACACGCCGCTTCGCCTGGCCCGGGCATCGGGCCATGGCATCGGCAAATCGGCACTGGTGGCCATGATCGTGAAATGGGCAATCGATACCTGCCCCGACGCACGCGTGCTGGTAACGGCCAATACCGAAAGCCAACTCGATACCAAGACCGCGCCCGAAATCGGCAAGTGGGCCGGGATGGCCCTGACCGCACCCTGGTTTTCCCAGACCCGTCGCGCCCTTGCCGCGACGGCGCCGGGACGCGGCACGTCGTGGCGGGCGGATCTCGTCACCTGGAGCGAACACAATACCGAAGCCTTTGCCGGCCTGCACAACATGGGCCAGCGGATCGTGCTGATTTTCGACGAGGCCTCAGGCATTGCCGACAAAGTATGGGAAGTGGCTCTCGGCGCGCTGACCGACGCAGATACCGAGCTGATCTGGCTGGCATTCGGCAATCCCACGCAGAACACCGGTGCATTTCGCGAATGCTTCGGCAGGCATCGCAGCCTGTGGCGCACGGCCCAGATCGACGCGCGCGAGGTGGAAGGCGTCAACACCCAATACCTTGACGAACTGGTCGCCGCATATGGCGCGGACAGCGACGTGGTGCGAGTGCGGGTGCGCGGCCAGTTTCCATCAAGCAGCGCCATGCAGTTCATCCCGCAGGACCTGGCCGAGGCGGCGCGCGTGCGCCCTGTGCCCGATGGCCTGCGCAGCGATCCGGTGATCTTTGGCGTGGACTGCGCGCGGTTCGGCGATGACGAAAGCGTGCTGGCGATCCGCTGTGGCCGCGACGCGCGCAGCAGGCCGTGGAAAAGCTGGCGCGGCGTGGATGCCATGCAACTGGCGGGCGACATTGCCCTGGAAGCGGCGCGGCACCGGCCAGACGCGATTTTCGTCGACGCCGGCAACGTGGGCGCCGCCGTGGTCGACAGGTTGCGCCAGCTGCTGGGTGAAGTGCCGGTGATCGAAGTGTGGTTCGGCGCCAAAGGACGCGAGGCCGAACTGGAGCCCGGCGTGGCCGTGCCGACAGCCAACAAGCGCGCGGAAATCTGGACCCGCATGCGTGCCTGGCTGGCCCAGGCCGCAATTCCCGAGAACGACCGCCTGCGCGACGATCTGATCGGACCGACCTATTCCTTCGCCGCCGACGATACCCGTGTGCAGTTGGAACGGAAGCCGGACATGAAGCGGCGCGGGCTGCCCAGCCCCGATTGGGCAGACGCGCTGGCCTGCACTTTTGCCGAAACAGTCGGCCCGCGCGCTGAACCCGCCTGGCTTGCGCCGCAAACGCCGACAGATGACGGCGCAGGGCGCTATGGCGAGCTGGGATAAAATATTTTCTTTATAATATTTTACCGCACTCTTGTGCTGTTGGCCGTGAATTTTTTGCATCATCGCGGGCCAGCGATTCAATGCAGCCGCGCCCCGCCATAGAACCCCTTTCAATCCATGGAGGTGCCTAGATGTGCAGCACGCCCACCGTTCCGACCATGCCCGAGCGGCAAAGCCTGAAACTGCCCGACCAGGGCGCCCCGGCCAGCGCCACCGACAATAGCCGCTGGCGCCGCGCGATCCTTGCGGGGATGGTCACTTCGCCCCTGGGCCTTGCGGGCAGCGCGCGGGTTTCATCGACCGCGCTCGGCTCGATCCCTCTCGGTTCGGGAGGCACGCTTGGTTGATCCCAAATCGATCCGCGCCCATTGCGAGGCGCGCCTGGCCGTGATGAAATCGGTACGCCAGGACTATGAGGCCGAAGCAGAGCAGATCGCCCGCTTCGCCCAGCCGGCGCGATCGCGTTTTCTGGCCGGCGGCAAGGACCGTTCCGGCGCGCGCCGCCGGCAGTGGAACCGCACCCTGTTCGATCCGCACGGCATCGAGGCGTTCCGCACGCTGACCAACGGGATGACCTCGGGCCTTTCCAGCGCGTCGCGCCCATGGTTCACGCTCAAGACGGCCGATGCCGATCTGATGGATGCCGAAGGCGTGCGCGCCTGGCTTTCGGTGGTGGAACGACGCATCTATGCCTTTCTGGCGTCGACCAATTTCTATGGCGCGGCCAAGGCCGGCTACGGCGAGATGGGGCTGTTCGGCACCGAGGCCTGCGTGATGGTGGAACACCCCCATGCGGGCGCGGTATGCCATTCGCTGACGTTTGGCGAATACTGGGTCGCGCTGTCGGACGCGCTTGTTCCCGATACCCTCTATCGCGTTTGCCCGATGAGCGTGAAGCAGGCGGTGGAGACCTTCGGTGAGGCCGTCTCTCCTGCAGTGCGCGGGCTTTATGACCGCAGCCAGTATGAAACGGTAGTCGAGGTGTTTCAGGCGATCGAGCCCGATCCCGGCCACGATCCGCACCGCTTCGGTTCGAAAGCCTGGCGAAGCGTCTATTGGGAAGCAGGCGCGCGTGGCGATACGCTGCTCAAGCTTGCCGGATACAACGAGCAGCCGTTCTGGGCGCCGCGCTGGGACGTGGTGGGCGGCGATACCTATGGGCATTCGCCCGGGATGGAAGCGCTGCCGGCGCTGCGCGAATTGCAGATGCAGGCCAAGCGCCGTAACGAGGCCATCGACCAGATGGTCAAACCCGAGAAGATCGTGCCGCCCGGGGTGCGCCTGACCGGTGAGCCGGGCCGCACGGTGACAGCATCGGGCCTGGACCGCGAAGCGGTACTGATCCCCTATCAGATGCCCTATCAGGCGGTGGCCGCGATCGGCGAGGAAATGGACAAGTGCCGGCGCCAGATCGACGCCCTGAGCTTTGCCGACCTGTTCAACGCGATCACCAACATGCGCGGGGTGCAACCCCGCAACGTGGAAGAAATTGCCAGCCGCAATGACGAAAAGCTGACCCAGCTGGGCCCGGTTATCGAGCGCGTGGCCAACGAGAAACTGCAGGTGGCGATCGACCGGACTTTTGCAATCATGAGCCGCGGTGCAATGCTGCCGCCGCCGCCACCGGCCCTGCAGGGACGTGGCGTGCGCGTGGAATTCGTGAGCATCCTGCAGCAGATGCAGCGGATGGTCGGCATCGGTCAGATCGAGCGGGTGCTGGGCTTTGCCGGCAATCTGGCCGGCGCCCACCCGGAAGCGCTGGACAAGATCGATTTCGACCAGGCACTCGATGAATACGCCTGGCGGGCCGGAACCCCCGCGCGGATCATGCGGCCAGCCGCGCAAGTGGCCCAGTTGCGGGCGCAACGGGCCGAGGCGGCGCATGCCGCGCAGACGGCTGCCCAGATCGGCCAGATGGTGCCCGCGATGAAAGACGCGGCAGCGGCGGCCGAGCTGCTTTCGCGGGCCGACGTGGACGGACAGAACCTGCTCAAGCGGCTGATCCGGCCGTGAGCATGGCCGAAGACGATGCCGCGTTCCTGATCGGCCGCCCAGAGTTCCGGCGCTTTCTGCACGCAGCGATTCAAGGTGCCGGCCTGCTGGGGCAACAAGGGCTGGCCGGTGGATCGGACAATTCCATGCTCGCTTTTCTGGAAGGACGGCGCAGCCTGGGGTTCGACCTGATCGCGCTGGCCCATCGCGGCCAGGATCAAGCCATCCGCATCCGGGATCCACTGGGCCTGACGACCATGCAGGCCGTGCTCGATGCCGCCCTCAGTGCAAAGGACAACCGCCTTGAGCGAAACCACCCCCGCACCCGATACGACGAGCTTCCCGACTCCGACGAACCCGACGGCAATCCTGGCACCGGCTCCGGCACCGGCCGAACCGGCGACAGCCGCTTTGGCCGCCCGCCCGGGCACGGTTGACCCCGCCACTGCCGTGGCCGGGCAGCCCGGCATTCCCGAACGCTATGAACTGGCTATGGAAGGCATGGCCGTGGACGCAGGGCTTTTGCAAAGCGCCGATCCTGTTCTGCGCGAGCTGGGCCTTTCCAACGAGCAGGCCGGCAAATTGCTGCCCCTGGCCCAGGACGTGATGCAGCGGACGCAGGAAAATCTGCTGTCCCACTTTGCCGATGCCGCAGCCGCGCAAAAGCGCATCTGGGCCGAAGATTTCGCCGCGGACCCCGAAATCGGCGGCGCGCGGCGCGCCGAGAGCGAACACCTGGCCGCAAAGGGGCTGGATGCGCTGGGTTTCGGCGACGGGCATCCGTTCCGCCAGGCCCTGGCCGACAGCGGCTTCGGCAATCACCCCGACATGATCCGCGCATTCCGCCGCCTGGGCCAGCTGCTCAGCGAGGACAGCGGTTTTGCCCGTGCCCATGCCGGCAGCGCCAGCCAGCGCCCCGTCTGGGAACGTCTCTACCCCCAAGAAGCGAATTAAGGAGATAGCTTCATGGCCATTCTCGGCTCGAGTTACTGGAACCTGATCGATGTGCTCAAAGCCGGCGGCGACGGCCTGGGCGACGTGGTGGAGGCGCTGACCCAGCTGACGCCATTCATGAAGGATGCCAACGTGATCGCCTGCAACAGCGGGACCGAGCATCGTTCGACCATCCGCACCGGCCTGCCACAGGTTTCGTGGGGGGCGCTTTACCAGGGCATCGCCCAGTCCAAGGGAAATTACACGGAAGTGAAGGACACCACCGGCTTTGTCGAAGGCCTGTCTTCGGTGGACGAGCGCCTGCTCAACCTCAAGCCCGCCGAAGCGGCCAAGCTGCGGCTGGTGGAAGGCCAGGGCTTTCTGGAGTCGATTGCCCAGACGGTGGAAAGCGCGATCTGGTATTCGGACGTGAAAGTGAACGGGAAGCAGTTCCACGGCCTGGCGCCGCGGTACAACTCGCTGTCCAACGCCAATGTCGTGAACGGTGGCGGGGCTCAGACCGACAATGCCTCGATCTGGTTCGTCACCCATGGCGACATGCAGACCAGCGTGATCGTGCCCGACGCGGTGCCGGCCGGGGTGCAGCGCGAAGACATGGGCCGCCAGCGCGTGCTGGATGGCGGTGGCAATCCCTATTACGTCAAGGAAGAGAAGTTCACGCAGCACATGGGTCTGTGCGTGAAAGACTGGCGCTTCAACGGACGCATCGCCAACATCGACGTGTCCGACGTGATTGCCGGGACCGTGGCGCTCAATCCGCTGCTGCGCAAGCTTTACTACAAGCTCCAGGGCCGGCGCGCCTATCGCATGGAACGCGAAGGCCAGGTGAGCCCGGGCCGCACGGTGATCTATATGAACCGCGTGCTTCTCGAAGCGCTGGATGCAGAAACCAGCAACGGCCGCAGCGGCGTCGACAACTTCGTGCGGCTGACGCCGATGGAAATCCAGGGCGAGGAAGTGATGACCTGGCGCGGCATCCCGATCCGCGAGACCGACTCGCTCGTCACCAACGAAGCGCTGGTGGCCTGAGCCTGCATCGCTGTTCAATTCGGAGAATTCGCCATGATCTTGGATAACTCGCTGCTGCTGAGCGATGCCCAGGCGGTCACCGCCTCGGCCGCTTCGGCCAATGTCATCGACCTGGGCACGACCGGAACGCCGTTCGGCGCCAATGCCGCGATGGTACGCGACCTGGGCCGCGGCCAGGAAGTGGACCTGGCGGTGACCGTCACCCAGACTTTTGCCGGCCTGACCAATCTGCAGGTAAGCGTGCAGGTTTCTGCCGACAATAGCAGCTGGACCACGGTTTCCAGCGGCGCTGTCGTGCCGGCGGCAAGCCTGGTCGCCGGATACCAGTTCAGGGTGCCCGGCAGCCTCGAGGAAGGCATCAACACCCGATACCTGCGCTTTTATTACACCGTGGGAGGCAGCAATGCCACGGCGGGCAGGATCACGGCCGCTGTCGTGGCCAGCCGCCAGACCAACCTGGGCGTGGGCGGACAGTGAAGGCAGCCGGAAAGCCGCCGCGCGCCCGGCGATGGCGGCTTTCCGGCCTTTCTGCCCGATCCGTTGACTGTTTTCCAAGGAGACCAAGATGCCAGCCGCCTCTCAGAGCAGCTTTGCCGCCACCGGCACCTGGCAAGACATTGCCGCCACGCTTCCTGCCGCCGCGAATGCCGATGTGCTGATGCAGAATATCGGCGCGCAGCCGGTGAAGGTGTGCTTTGGCGGCGCCACGGCTCCATCCAGCGACCTGGCCGGGGTCACGCTCAACCGACAGGGCTCGATCGCGGGAAATGCCGCGAACGTGTGGGTGCGTTCGCCGGGTGGAACGACGCTGGCGATTACCGTCGGCCATTCCGCCGGCGTTTCGGGGAACGTCGCCAGCCAGGGGAACGTTGCGGCAGGCACAGCCGATAACGGCAACCCCGTGAAGATCGGCGGGCTTTACAGCGCGACGCTGCCGACGCTTGCCGATGGCCAGCGCGGAAATATCCAGCTGACCAACAAGGGGACGCTTGCCGCCACCATGTTCTCGGCTGCGGGCAGCGCCATTGCCGCCATCGCCCCGGGCAACGGCACCGCCAACCCCAGCGCGTCTCTGGCGGTAGCCGCGTTCGGCATGCTGAACAACGGTACGACCTGGGACATGGCGAGAAAGCCGGCGACGACCGCGCGCCTGCTTTCGGCTGCGGCAACCACGAATGCAACCAGCGTAAAGACGGCAGCGGCGGACCTGTTCCGGATTCGTGGTCACAACGCCAGCACATCGCCGCGTTATCTCAAGCTTTACAACAAGGCATCCGCGCCAACGGTGGGCACGGATACGCCGGTGGCTACCTATTATCTGCCAGCATCGGCGCCGTTCGAGCTGGTGTTCGATACGCCGCTCTATTTCAGCGCAGGCCTGGCTTATGCCCTTACCGGCGCCGCGGCCGACAGCGACACCACCGCGCTGGTTGCGGGCGATATCCTGTGCCTCAACATCCATTACGCCTGAAGGAGACCGGCGCATGGCGATCTGGCGGCGCGACGACGACACCACTGGGGACATGTTCGACGATGGCCTGGATCTGAAACCGGGCGACGAGGGCTTTACCCGCGTCCGGGCCGAAGAGCATTTCGGCACCGATGCCTTCAGCTATGCGGGCACGCCCACCTGGCATGGCGGGGCCGCTTGAAGATCGTTTCCCCTTCCCGGGGCGGGAGGGGGCACCTTCCCGCCCGGCAGCAAGGACAAGTCCATGGCCCAACTGATCGATATCTGTAACCGTGCCCTGGCGCAGATCGCCGCCGGGCAGATCGCAGACTTTGCCGAAGGCACGCTCGAGGCCCGCGAAGCCAGCCGCTTTGCCAAGCCGTTGCTGGCCGAAGTGGCGGAATGGGCGCCCTGGCCCTGGGCACGCGCCCGCGTGGTGCTGGCCGAAGTTGCCAACGACCGTCCGGCCGAATGGCTGCACGCCTATGCCGCGCCTGCCAATCTCAGCCAGCCCATCGCCTTGCGCGCGCCGCAGGACGATGCCACCTCGCTGCCAGCGGGCGGCCCCTTTCCCTTCCCGGCCCAGGATGCTGCGCCGCTGGCATATCTGTACGAGGCGGGACGCATTTATGCCAACGTGGCCAACGCCACGCTGGTCTACGTGCGCAGCAACGTGAACGCGGCCGATCTGCCGCCGCTGGTTGCCCGCGCGTTCGAGCTGGAGCTGGCCGCGCGCATGGCGTTGCCGGTAAAGAAGGATGCAGCGGCCGCTCAGACCCTGACCCGCGCGGCCGAAATCGCCCGGGCGCGGGCGATCGCCGATGAAGAAAACAAGCGTGGCGAGCGCCCGGCCCGCTATGTCAGCGAGGCGGAAATGGCCCGCGCGGGCATTGCCTTTGCGGGAGACGCGGCATGATCAGCACCCGCATGGCGCAGGCCAATTTCTGCCGTGGCGAACTGGGCCCCCAGCTTTACGGCCGTTTCGACAGCGATGCCTGGGGCTCAGCGCTGCGCAAGGCACGCAACGTCGTCGTGCTCAAGTACGGCGGCGTGACCAAACGCCCGGGCACGGAACTGGTGGCCGAAGTGCTTGACCCGACGCAACCCGTGCGGCTGGTGCCGTTCCAGTTTTCGCTGACCCAGACCTATGCCCTGGAAATGGGACAGGGTTACATGAGCCCCTGCGCGAGTGGCGGCCGCATTCTGGAAGAGGAACTGGCCATCACCGGGATCAGCAATGCGGCACAGGCGCTGGTCGAGGTGGCCTATCATGGCTTCGCCGTGGGCGACCGCTTCTATATCACAGGCTGTGCGGGCGAAATGGGCACGCTGCTGAATGGGCGGGCATGGAACGTGGTGGCCGTATCCGATGCCAGCCATTTCCGCATCGATGCCGACACCCGCGGCATTGCCGCCTTTGCCGGATGCGTCGGCGGCTCGACCCGCAGCACGCCTCCCGTCGTGCCGACAGCGCCGGTGGTGCCACCCGTAACCCCGGCGCCTGCCCAGCCGGCAATCTATTTCGGCGGTTCGGGCCAATTTGGCGGAAGGGTTTGGTACTGATGGGCGGCGCACGCATCTACAAGGTAGGTTCGCCCTATAACGGGGTGGAACTGGCCGAGCTCGATTTCGAGCAGACCGCCGATACGATGTATCTGGCGCACATCGACCACGCGCCCGCAAAACTGGTGCGCTCGGGCCATACCGACTGGTCGTTCCGCGGCGTCGCTTTTGCGCCCACGGTGGCGGCACCGGCCAATTGCAATGCCGCGGCGACTGTGGCCAATACCGACAGCAGCAACGGCAACGCGGCCTATTTCCCGCAACCTGCCAGTTATTGCGTGACGGCGGTCAACGATGACACGGGCATGGAAAGCCGCGCCAGTGCCACGTCGACAGCCACGAACGACCTGACGCTGAAACGCAATTTCAATACTATCAACTGGGACGCGGTGGCCGGCGCCACGCGCTATAATGTCTACAAGGCCGACAATTCCCAGTTCTTCGGCTATGTCGGCACCACGCAGGGCACGACGTTCCGCGACGACAATATCGCGCCCGGGCTCGATCGTGCACCGCCGCAGGCCACCAATCCCTTTGCCGGACCCGACGATTATCCTTCCACCGTCACATTGTTCGAACAGCGCGCTGTATGGGCGCGCACGCGCAACGTGCCGCACGGCATCTGGACGACGCGGAGCGGACAGCTGGAGAACATGGATCGATCACGCCCGTTGCGGGCCGACGATTCCATGGCGTTCACGATCGTGGCCGGGCGCGCCAATTCGATCAATCAGCTGGTCACCACGACGAGCCTGCTGGCGCTGACGTCGGACAGCGTGTTCTATATCGACGGGGATGGATCGGGCGGCGTGCTGGATGCCACGCGTGCACCGGCCACGCGCCGCCAGATCGGGCGGGGTTCGTCGCGGCTTTCGCCGCTGGTGATCGACAACGTGGTTTTCTATCAACCCAGCGTGGGCCGTGCCGTGCGCACGATCGGCTATGACTTCACGATCGACGGTTTGAAATCGAACGACGTTTCGATCTTTTCGCCGCACTTCTTCGAAGGCATGAGCATCGTCTCGTGGTGCTATGCACAAGAGCCGCACAGCGTGATCTGGGCGGTACGGGACGATGGCAAACTGGTCTGCTTCACCTGGGAGCAGGAGCAGAACGTGTGGGGCTGGACCCTGTGCGAAACCCAAGGCAAAGTTCTTTCCGTATGCGCGATCGCCGAAGACGGGGAAGATCGCGTCTATCTGGTGGTGGAACGCACGATCGCCGGCGTCGCCCGCCGCTTTGTCGAGCGGATGGCCAGCCATGCGTGGAACGATGCGAGCGAGGCATGCTATCTCGATTGCGCGGTCAAGGGCGCGTTCGACGAACCGCGCACCAGCTTTACCGGGCTCTGGCACCTGGAAGGGCGCACCGATATCGCCGGGCTGGTGGATGGCGTGGCCATTTCCGGGCTAGCCGTCAGCAATGGCACGATCACCTTGCCCCAGGGCATGGGCGGCGCGACCCGGGTCATATTCGGCATTCCCTATCGCGTGGACGTGGAAACCCTGCCGCTGCGCCTGTCGACGGCATCGGGCGCAAGCGTGGGCCGCATGTGCCAGCCGGGCCAGGCCGTGCTGACTCTGGCCAAGACCCGCCAGATCGAGGCCGGGGCCGATGCCGACCACCTTTTCCCGGTCAAATCCCGCAAGAACGAAGCATGGAACGCGCCCGACGCGCTGATGAACGGGGCATATCTGGTCAACCTGGACAACCGCGCCCGTGACGAATGCGCGATATGGATACGGCAGGATGCACCGTTGCCGTTCACGCTTTTGGGAATAGCGATCGACCCGGTTTTGGGCGGATGAGCCCGCGCGACGCCGGCACGGTGCGGATCGTTCCTGCCAGAACACGCCATATCGGGTTTCTGGCAAGGCACATGCGGGCGATCGATCAGGCCGAATGTCGCGCCATGGGGCGCGAACCAGGCGCCGCGTTGCGCCACGGCCTGATCGCGTCATCCCGTTGCTGGACGGCACTGGTCGCCGGGCAACCCCATGCGATGTTCGGCGTGGTGGTGGAATCGGCCGTGGCCGGACTGGGAATTCCCTGGTTTCTGGGCACGGACGAAGTGTGGCGTCATGGCCGCAGCCTTTTGCGCCTGGGGCCTTCGATCCTTGCAACAATGCACGATTCAAGCGCGGTGCTGGCCAATCTAGTGTCAGCCGACAACATGCGGGCCATTCGCCTGCTGGAAAAATGGGGTTTTGCCGTCGACCCGGAAAGCGTGCCCGTGGGCCAGACGGCGTTTCGCCGGTTTGCGCGGCGGCGCCCGATCCCTTCAACCCTGCAACAGGAGAAAACCTGATGTGTGGCCCTGCCCTTCCCATCCTGGCCAACGGTCTTGCCGTAGCCGGCCAAGGTATCAGCACGATCAGTGCCATGCGACAGGCGCAATACCAGCGCGATGCCGCCCTGCGTCAGGCCGAGCTGGAACGCAGCGCAGCGCGCGACGCGCAGGATGACACGACCCGCGCGATCCGGGACCAGTATCGCCAGCTGGCTGCCGACGAAGGCCGCCAGCGCGTGGCTGCCGCCGCCGGCGGCGTTGGCGTGGATTTCGGCACGGCGGCCGATGCTGTGGACAGCACCCGGCTGATCGGAACGGCGCGCGTTGCGGATATGGCCGCACAGGGCGCGCGCGCCGTGCGCCAGGGCGATGCTGGCGCGGCTTTTGCCATGGGCCGGGCCAGTGCCGCCTCGGCCCAGCGCCAGACCGCGCTGCTCAGCGGCCTGGTCGACATGGGCCAATCGGTGCTTTCGGGCGCGCGACAATATGGCGCCATGCGCGCGCGCATCGGCTGAACGCCTCCTTCACCGCTTCCTTTTCGTCTGCGTGCCTACCCGCCTTGGTGCGGAACGGCTTTTCGCGCCTTGCAGGGACACCTCATTCCATGGCCGTTTCCACTACCAACGCTTATGACGGACCATTCAGCGCCAATGGCGTCACGCAATCCTTTCCCTTCACATTCACCGCGCAGACGATTGCCGACGTGGCCGTGCTGCTTGACGACCAGCCGATCACCAGCGGCTATACGGTCGAGCTTTACGAAGGGGGCGGGGGCACCGTGACCTTTGCCGCCGCGCCCGGCCCGGGACGCCTGGTGATATGGCTCGATCCCGATTTCACCCAAACCACGGCATTTGAGAACGGCTCTGCCTGGCTGGCGGCGCCGGTCAATCTGGCCAATGACCGCGCCGCGTTGCGCGATCAGGCGCTATCGCGCGATCTGCAGCGCTGCATGCGCATTCCCCTGGGCGAAAATGCCGGAACCCTGCCCGAAGCAGCGGCGCGCAAGGGCAAGTTCATGGCTTTTTCGCCGATCGACGGCAGCGCGACCTTGGCCGAGGGGGTCGGCGGGGATTCGCTGTTGCGCGCCGATATCGGCAGCACCGCGACCAACAAGGGCGCCACGCTGGTGGGCATGCCCGGCGGCGGCACTCTGCAGGACGTGATCGTGCCGGTGGCCACCCGCGGCGCGCTGGCCACCCGCGCCAACCGGGCGACCATGGCCTATCTGCTGGAAAGCGGGCGCCAGGGCTATTTCTACTGGTCTTCCAGCAACTTGTCTTCGGCGGTGGCGGCCGATACGGCGCAGGCCTTTTATGTTCCTTCCAGCACCGACGGCACCGGCGCCGGCGGCGCCTGGGTGCGGGCGGCCACCCAGGCGGGGGTGGCCAATCTCACCTGGTTCGGCGCCAAAGGCACGGGCGCCGACGATACCGCCGCGCTTCAGGCTGCATTCGCCTGGCTTAACGCGGTGCAAGGACGAACGCTGCAAGTGCCAGTCGGCACATTTGCATTTAACGCCGACTTGCGCATCACGCAATCCAGCACACGCATTCAAGGGCTTGGCGGCGGCCAGGGCGGTCTGTGCCGCCTGATGGGGACCAACAACGCGCGGATCATCGTTGGCCAGGCGATCGCCGGTGCGGCCGACGGCAACGGGGTCATTTCGAAACTGGGCACGAAAGTGCAGGATTGCACACTTTCGGCCGTGGCCATCCAGCCTGCCGGCAACCACGCTGGCGAATGCATACTGCTCGACTATGCCGACAACACACTGATCGAATTGTGCACGATCGGGCCATACACCAACGATGGCAGCACGGTGACCCATGGCATAAAGACCAACTGGGTGCAGTGGGTCTATATCGACAAGAACCAGATCAACGTGAACGGCGTCTGCATCTGGATCCGGCGCCCGACCACCCAGATCCAGAACGAAGACCATTATCACATCACCCGCAACCAGCTGTACAACGGCAAAACGCCGCCCACCAACGGCTTCACCCCGGCCAACCTGGTGATCGAGGGCGATCCGGCCTGCAGTTATTCGCTGTTCGAATTCGAGTTGCGCGGCAACCACATCGGCAAGTTCATGTCGGGCAGCACGGCGGCCACCACGATGACCGGCGGCCTGCGGCTGGTCGGCACCGATACCAGCGGCGATTTCCGCGCCTTCCACATCGCAACGATCCGCGACAACTTTTTCGAATACGTCAATTATCCGATCGATTTCAAGCGCGGCCTATCCGGCAGCTTTGACACCAGCTCGATCGATTTTTCGGGCAACGCCGTACTTTCGGCCAACGTGGTACTGCATGGCACCAGCGTGAACAAGAACGCCGCCTCGCTGGAGGCGAACTATTACTTGCAGTGCACGACACTGGTGGATGGATTCAAGTGCTTTTTCAACGGATACAACCGTTGCAGCTCGATCCAGACACTCTCGGTCCAGTCCTTCAGCAGCCATCGTTTCGCCCATAAGCAAGCGACCGGAGGTTCCGTGCCCGGGGTCTACCTGGAAGCGCGGGGCACCGCGACGGCAACGGCGGGCACCACCTATCTCGACATCACGCACAACCTTTCGGCGACGCCAACCGATTTCACCGTGGTGCCGACCAGTTCGGGGTGGACCCCGGGTTTCTGGATCAGCAACGTCAGCGCCACCACGTTCCGCGTCAATTTTGCCGATCCCGGTGCATCCAAGACGTTTCGATGGACCGCCAGCGTGGCCGACGGCTGAGCCAGCCTTGGCATCTCCGGTTTTCGCCGCCGCCCCTATTCAGGAGCCTTGATCATGATCATAGAAAACCCCGGCTTGCTGCCCTGCATCACCGCGATCCATGCCGCGGTGCGGGCCGATCCCGCTTTCTCAGATGACAATGCGGGCTTCTATGTGCCCAAGCGCCTGGTGATGGGAGGCGAGGAGCTGACCTTTTTCGAGCTGCTGCCCCCCGACCAGATCGACTGGACCAACCAGGCCGTATACGAGATGCGCCGCCGCCTGGTTGCCGCCGGCTATGGCCCGGCCGGCCTGCTGATCGCGCTGGCCACGCTGCCCGACGGCAACCACCATCCCGTGCTCACGGCCGACGTTTCCACGCTGGCCGCGCCGCTGACCTATGTGCTCGACACCCGCAGCGCCACGGTCCTGCGCTGGGATGATCTGCCCGCAATCCAGTACCGCGAATGCGCCGACGGCAATAGCTGGACCTTGGTCAACCCGGCGCCGGCCGGTGCGGCATGAACGGGGCGGAAGATCTGCACCGCGATATCGGGCGCATGGAAGGAAGGCTCGATGCCATGGAAGACAGTCTTGATCGCATGGCCACCGCACTGGAACGGATCGATGCCCGGTTGGCCAAGATCGAGGCGCGCGAAAGCGTGCGGCGCGGTGCCTTTGCCGCGCTCACGGCGCTTGCCGGCGGGCTTTCGGCCTTCATCGCCTGGGCGGTGAGCACGTTTTCGCGCTGAAAAGGACAGACCTGCATGATCGACGTGACCAGGCTGCAACGCCGGCTGCTGGCGACCGGCTATGACATCGGCACGGCAGACGGCCAGATCGGGGCGCGCACCATGGCGGCGCTGATGACCGCCGTGGCCGGACGGCCGATGGCCGCCCTGCGCCCGTTGGCCGCCGCAGCGGCTGTTCACCTGCCGCCTTCGGGCCTGCTCGATACTGCGAGCCGCCTGGCCAATTTCCTGGGCCAGGCGGCCCACGAAAGCGGCGGTTTTCGCACTCTGGTGGAAATCTGGGGGCCGACACCGACCCAGGCCCGCTATGAAACCCGCGCCGATCTGGGCAACACCGCACCGGGCGATGGCTTTGCCTATCGCGGACGCGGCCTGTTCCAGATCACCGGGCGCGCCGTCTATCGGGCGATGGGCACAGCGCTGGGCCTGCCGTTGGAAGAACAGCCGGATCTTGCGGCCGCGCCCGAAACGGCGGTGCGCACGGCCTGCGCGTTCTGGGCCGCGCGCCGCCTTTCCGATCTGGCCGACGCCGGCCGCGAAGACGCCATCACCCATCGCATCAACGGCGGCAGCAACGGTATCGATGCCCGCCGCCGGCTGGTTGCCCGTGCCAAAGGATTGCTGCTGTGACACAAGAGGTTCCGCTTGAAATCGCCGCCTCCCCGCTGCCCGGCCAGTTGGCCCTGCTCGCACGCCAGGCCTTGCCCCCGCTGGTGGCCTTTGCCGTGGGACGCGGCTGGCTGGCCAACGACAGCGCCACATTGATCGCCGCGCTGACCGGGATCTTGCTGCCGATCATCGATGGGCAGCGCCGCGGCCTGCGCCGCAGCCGCGCGCTGGCCCGTCTCGGCGCGATCGTGCCCGATGCCGTTGCCGTCGTGCGATAGCGCCCGCAGCAGAATCCCTCGTGCGTTTACCAGGTGCCGGTATTCGGCATGCTGACCCAGGGTTCTGCCGGATCGAGGCGCCCGTTCTGCAGCAATTCGATAGAGATGCCATCCGGCGTCTTGACGAAAGCCATGTGCCCGTCGCGCGGTGGGCGGTTGATCGTCACGCCGGCCTCCGTCAGCGCCTGGCAGGTGGCATAGATATCGTCCACCTGGAACGCCAGGTGCCCGAAACTGCGCCCGCCCGAATAACGTTCGGCGGCACCGTCTTCGCCGGGCCAGTTGTACGTCAGTTCCACTTCGTAATCCTGCCCCGGTGCGGCCAGATAGATAAGCGTGAAACGGCCCTGCTCGCTGGAAAAGCGGCGCGTTTCCTCAAGGCCCAGCAGCTTGAAAAAGGCGATCGTCCGATCCGGATCGGTCACGCGGATCATGGTATGAAGAAACCTGGTCACTGCTGGCGCTCCGTTTTCAAAAGCGCGCCGGCCATGGTGATCGCGCGGGCGCGGATTGATTGCCGTTTCACCCCGCGGCATATAGCGGCCATGCTCGAACGCGCCAAGCCTGCCCGCCGCCTTACGCCCAAACGCGCCCTGCCATGGCGGCTGGCCTGGTGGCTGGGCCAGGCGATCGTCATCTTTCTGGTCGGCAGCGTGTTGTGGGTGCTGATCTACAAGTGGGTGCCGGTGCCGGTCACGGCGACCATGCTGATGGACGGCAATGGCATCACCAAAGACTGGACGCCGCTCAGGCGGATCGATCGCACGATGGTCGACGCGGCCATCGCGGGCGAGGATTCCCGTTTCTGCAGCCATCACGGTTTCGACCAGGAAGCGATGCTCAAGGCGTTCGAGCGCAACCAGCGGGGCGGCCGCATCCGCGGCGGCTCGACGATCAGCCAGCAGACCGCAAAGAACGTGTTCCTGTGGCAGGGCGGCGGCTATTTCCGCAAGGCGCTGGAAGCCTGGTTCACCGTGCTGATAGAGCAGATCTGGGGCAAGCGGCGGATCATGGAAGTTTATCTCAACGTCGCGGAAACCGGCATCGGCACTTATGGCGTGGAGGCCGGCGCGCAGCGCTATTACAACAAGGGGGCGCTGCACCTTTCGCGGATCGAAGCGGCGCGTATCGCCGCTGCCTTTCCCCAGCCCAAAGTGCGCGAAGTGACCGGCGTCAGCGGTTTCGTCCGGCGCCATGGCAACGCCATCGCCGCCCGTTCGACCGTGGTACGCGGGCAATACGATACCTGCGTCTATCAATAGCACGCCATGACGGCCCATGAAACGGCGAAGGGCTGCTTGCCAGTGCCAGCAAGCAGCCCCCTCCAGCGTGTAAGCCGAGCCGCCGGAAATCGCCTCGGGACAATCGGGATCTGCCCGTTCATGCCCGTCCCGATGCAACGAACCGTACTGTCATGTTGCATCGCACAACGAACGGGTAATGCTTTTGCTCCCGCCGCCCGGTTCAGGCAGCAGCATGGCGCAATGACGATACCGGTGCATAGTGCATTGCAGCACTGCTGACCGCAGCCTTGGCCCGGCCCGGCGCAGAAAGGCCGCAAGGAAAAACCCGCCGCCACCGGATGGTGGCAGCGGGCATTTCACACGCGATCGCTGAAATCAGAAGCCGAAGCTGATCGAACCCATGATCGTGCGCGGCGGGCTGATCTGGGCAAAGGTGCCCGGCGATGACGTAAGTTGCTGGCTGTTCGATGTGGTGCCGAACGCACCGACATAGGTTTCGTCGAACAGGTTGGTCACGTTCAACTGCACGAACGTGCGGTTGTTGAACGCAGAGCTGACCTTGTCGAGGCTCAACCGCGCATCGAGATCGACCACGGTAAAGGCCGGAGCCTTGGCAGGGAAGATTTCCTGACGAACGCCGGCTGTGCTGGTGCCGACGTTGATGTAAAGTGGCAGGTTCTGGTCGTTCACATAACGCGGGCCGGTGCGCTTGGCCTGAACGCCCAGCGAAACCGGGCCAACGGTGCCATCGATGCGGCCGCCGAACGTGTAGACCGGGGCGCCCGATTCGCGCTTGCCGGCCGTTTGCAGGAAGGCAGCGCCCGAATTGGACGTGCAACCAAGCATCTGGAGCTGGGCATTCAAGGCCGTGCAATTGCCAGCCTCGACATTGTCGCGGATCTTGGAGTGCAGGTACGAACCGTAGAGGTAGATCGCCAGGTTGCGCACCGGGGTGTACGAGATCGAGCCATCGATGCCGTATTTGTCCACCCGGCCAAGGTTCCGGTAGATGTTAACGTCAAGATCACGATCGTACGACGACGCCAGGCGGTTCTGATAGATCGTGTACCAGCCCGAAACCTGGGCCATGATCTGGCTCGACCGATAGCGCACGCCCAGATCGAAGTTGTCGGTCGTTTCCGGGTTGGGGCGGGCATCGGCACTCGACGTCGGGAAGTAAAACGAATTGTACAGGTTGTCCGTACCCGGAACCTGCAAACCTCTCGAGTAGTTGAAGAACAGGCTGGCACTCTGGTTCAGCGCAAACGTTGCGCCAATTTGCGGCAGGGGCTTGCTATAAGTAAAAATGCGCTGCTGTGGCGTTGCAGGGCCACTGTTGCTGGCCGGGAGGCCTGTAGCGCTGTTTACGACATAGGGATTGGCCGCCGCATACGCGTCGTTGGCCGCCTGGTTGCCAAAGCAGGCATAGCCGCCGGTGCGGTTGGTGAAGCAGTACTGGTTGAGATTGCGCTTGAAGAACGGCGCGCGAACCCCGGCGTTCACGGTCAGAGGGCCGAACTGGCCGCGGTATTCACCCGAAATCTGGTGCAGGACCGCATAGGACAGACGATTGCGGCGCTGCATCGCATTGCCGCTGGCATCGGTGATCGGATCGTTCACCGGGAAGAACGTGCCCGCCGTACCGTTGGAATTGTAATAGCCGAACTCGGCAGTCTGCCGGTGGCGGCCACGGTCATACGAATAAGCCAGGCGGACGGTGTTGTTGGCATTGATATCGTATCGCAGCGAAGCGATCAGGCCCAGGCGCACCGTCTTGGTCTGGCTCGGCGCAATCAGGCGCACGGTGTCCAGCGTATCGCCATCGCCGTTGAGGTCCTTGCCGAAGAAGTAGTTGCTGCCGTTATAGCCGGTCAAGCCCGACACGCCGTTGATCGTCGTGGTCCCTTCGTTCGAGACATAGCCCAGCGTGCCGCCGTTGGCGCTGGTCCACTGGATCGACGGATCGACCGTCAGCACCAGGCCGTCGGCCAGCGTGAAGCGCGAGGCGATGCGGATGTTGGCAGTATCGGACGGGTTGATGCGATAGTCGAAATCCGAACCGCACGAACTGGCG
Source organism: Novosphingobium sp. DS6-6 (assembly GCF_057784975.1). Classification (NCBI taxonomy): domain Bacteria; kingdom Pseudomonadati; phylum Pseudomonadota; class Alphaproteobacteria; order Sphingomonadales; family Sphingomonadaceae; genus Novosphingobium; species Novosphingobium sp. DS6-6. The sequence goes on from NZ_JBYNTS010000002.1 coordinate 65,959, forward strand.
GTGTCGGCAACGCCCGACCGCGCGGGCGCGATCGTGCAGCGCGCGGTCTGGTAGAAGCGCTCGTCGCCATCGACCGGATAACGGTTGTTGTTACCCGTGCCGACCGTGCGCGAACCGTAGTTTTCGGTCCACAGCGGCACCGAGGCCGAGGGATTGTTGCGGTTGCGGTTGTAATGCCCGGCGATCGAGATGAAATCGCCGTTGGCACCCAGCGGCTGATAGAGCTTGGCGTTGTACTGCTGCTTCTGGATCTGGCCGATCCCGCCATAGACCGCCTCGTTGCGCGCGCTCGATGCGGTAACATAACCCCGGAGGCCGCCCGCGGTCAGATTGCCGGTGTCGATTTCGCCGAAAATGCGCATATAGCCATATTCACCGGCCGAGCCGATGATGCGGGCGTGGAAATCCTCGGTGGGATTGCGCGAGCGGTAGTTGACGGTCGAACCCGTGGCAGCCGCCGTCGGCGCGTCGACATCGGTGGTGCCGAGGTTGACGTTGACGTTGTCGATGATTTCGGGATCGAGCTGCTGGTTCGAATAGAGCGCATAGTTGCCGGTATCGTTGAGGGGGATACCGTCAAAGGTCTGCGAGATGCGGCTGTTGTCGAAGCCGCGGATATAGAGCGTACCACCCGAGGAGCCGTAGGGATCGTTGTTCACGAAGCTGACGCCCGGAACCAGGTTGATGATTTCGTTGATCGTCTGGCCCGGCGCCTGGCGCCCGATGATCGCCTGGTCGAGAACCTGCTTGGCCTTGGGCGTATCCGGCAACTGGATGCCATTCACCGATTTGGCGGTGCGGGCGCTGACCACGATGGATTGCTGTTCGAAATCCACCGCGCCGGTGGATTGGGCAAAAGCGGGCGTTGCGGCAAGAGCCAGGCCCAATGCCAGCGTGGAGCTGGCGAGAAGGTGCGAGCGGTGCATTGATGTCCCCGTTTTGTATTTTCATCTCTGCTGCAATGCAGCGACTCAAAAGCGTTCTCCCCCGCCACTGCCGGTCGATCCAGCATGCCGGGAAAGTCCGTCGCGCCGTTGCGCGATCAGTGAGTCACCCCTGACCGGTTTCATGTGACACTGAAATGACAAAATTTTTGTAACATTTACTTACATTTGGAAACAAAGTTACGTTGCATCGCATTCGCGGCTGGTCATTTGATGTTTATGTGGTTCTTTAGGCCTCAAACGTAACTATCTTGCGCAATGTGGCTTGCTCGCAACAACAGCAAAGATTTATGCAGTTGCGAAACAACAATAATGTCATAATGCCAGCTGGCTGCTTGACCCGGCGAGATTGCCCTTAAGGGCAATCATTGCCACCGGCGGTGCGCTGGTCCGCGCGGTCGGCTCAACCGGCCGCTGCGAGCATCGACTCGTCGTGCGCCACAAGCAGCCAGCGGTCAGTGCTTTCCAGGCCGACCGCAGTCAGGCGGCCCGAAGCATAAGCACCGGTGTCGATCCCCAGGCGCCAGGGCGAAAGCTCGGGCTCGTCCACGATCGTGTGGCCATGGACGACGGCGAAATCGCGCGGGCCGCGGTCCGCAATGAACTCCCCGCGAATCCAGCGCATGTCGCCTGGGGTCTGTTCTTCCAAAGGCACGCCCGGCCGGATACCGGCATGCACGAACACATAATCGCCAATGCGGATCTGGTCTTCCAGCCCGCGCAGGAACGCCAGGTCTGCCTGGGGCACGAAGTTCGGCATGGCCGCCCGCAGTTCCTCCAGCGTCATGCGCGCATAGTCGTCGGGATCGATGGGATAGCTGAGCAGCGTTTCGCGTCCGCCATGGCGCAGGAAGTGGCGCAGCGTTTCGTCGCGTTCAAACGCCCCCAGGAACATTTCCTCATGATTGCCAGCCAGAATGCGCACCTGCCGCCGTCGGGCCCAGGCCCGGGCTGCGGCAACCACGCCGGCGCTGTCGGGGCCGCGATCGATCAGGTCGCCCAGCAATATCACCGTGGTCTTTGCGGGCGTAGCGCTCTGGCGCGCGCCGTCGTCGCGTTCGATCAGATCGATCATCCGTTCGAACAGATCGAGCCGCCCGTGAATATCGCCCACGGCATAGACGCGCTCGCCCGCCGGGATTCGCGTCGGCATCGCTGCCGGCTCGCCGCGGGTGCCGGCGACAAGCGACTTGAAAAGCTTCAGCATGCACCAGCCATAAACACCATCGTGCCACCTATATGGTGCCCGCGGGGTTTGAGACAAGCAGCAGAAAGCGGGCGCCCGGCAAAAGCGGCATGCGCTCCCGCGCCGCATCGGCGGCGCGGGACATGATCAGGGACGCGGCGCGGGTCCTCCGGCAAAGGCTTGGGCCGGCGCCTGGACGCCGCCACCGAGCGCGGTGAACAGGCCGACCGTATCCGACAGCCGCGCCGCACGCGCGACGACGTATTGCGCCCGCGCGGTCTGGGCCGTGGTGCCGGCATTGAGGACCTGGAAGATGCCCACGCTGCCCAGTTGCAACTGGCGCTTGGTAAATCCGAGATTGGCCGCCGCCGCCGCATCGCCCCGCTGCGCGATGGCCAGCGCCGTGGCATCGGCCGAAAGCGTGGTCAACGCGTTGCTGACATCGGCAAAGGCCTGAAGCGCCGTACCAAGATAACCGGCCTTGGCCGCGTCGAGTGCGCGTTCGGCAGCCTGTTGCTGGCGCTTGAGCGTGCCGCCCCGGAAAAGCGGTGCCGTCAGGCCCCCCAGCAACTGCCAGAACGGATTGCCATCGACGAACATGCGGCCGAAATCCTCGGCCGTGCCGCCCGCGCTAGCCGCCAGGTTGATCTGCGGCAGGCGCGCCGCGATCGCCACTTTCACATCGGCCGCCGCCCCTTCCAGCGATGCGGCCGCGGCCGCCACGTCGGGCCGGGCCTTGAGCAGGTCTGCCGGCAGAATCAGCGGCAGATTGTCGGGCAGGCGCAAATCGTCGAGCGCGGGCAGCGCCGTGCCGGAACCGAGCAACGGCATGCCCGGCGCTTTGGCGAGGAGCACGCTCAGCGCGGCCTGATTCATGCCGCTGGCGCGCACCAGGCTCGGCAACGTCCCTTCCAGCGCGGCCAGAACCGCTTCTTGCGCCACAACGTCAGACCGGCCCACGCCGCCCAGCTTTTCGCGCTGCCGCAGGATATCCAGCATCTGGCGGCCATTGGCGATCGCATCGCTGTTGGCCGCGATTTCCGCATCGAGCGCCGCGTTCTGGATCACCGCCAGCACCACGTTGGCGGCCACCATCATGCGCACGCCATTGGCCTGTGCCGCAGCGACCGCAGCACTGGCCTTGGCAGACCGCACCCGTGCCGCCCCGCCGAACACATCGGGTGCATAGCTGATACTCAACTGCGCGGTATGGAGAGAGAAAACCTGCTGCGTCGGATCGGCAAGCGGGGTCGAGAGCGTGCGCGAAAGGCGCTGGCGCTCGCTGGTAAGGCCTGCATCCACCTGGGGCAGCAAAGTCCCCCGCGTGGCCCCGACCAGCGCCTGGGCCTGGGCCATGCGGGCCTGGGCCACGGCGACATCGGTATTGGCCGCCAGCGCCTGGGCGACCAGCGTATTGATGACCGGGCTGCCGAAGGCCAGCCACCAGTCCGGCGCCACCGCCTGCCCCGGGCGGATCGACTGGGCCGGCGCGTCGCCGGCCGTGATCGGCTGGTCGAGCAGAACGCCCGGCGCGGTGCCGGTGGGGCTGGGCGGCATCGGCACGTTGACCGTGGCGGTGATCGGCGGGGATTTGGCCATCGCCGCCGGGACCAACGTGGTGGTGCCCAGCAGGGCCGCGCCGGCCAAGGCGTTGACAGCCAAGATGTTGACGGCCAAGATATTGGCGGGTCGGCGGGTCGGCAAACGGATCATGCCGGCTCTCCTTCTGGCAGCATTGCGGTATCTCCGGCATCGGCATCTTTGCGCTTGCGCGGCCCGGCGACCCGGCTGGAGAAGCGGTTGATAAGCAGCGGCAACACCAGCAGGATCAGGACCGGGGCAAGCGTCATGCCGCCCACCACCACCAGTGCCAGCGGCTTTTGCACCTGGCTGCCGATGCCCGTGGCCACCGCCGCCGGGGCCAGGCCGATCGCCGCCACAAGGCAGGTCATCAGCACCGGGCGCAGCGAATTGGTCGTGGCGTGGCGCAGCGCATCGAGCCGCGCCATGCCTTCATCCATCGCCTGGTTGAAGCTGGTCACCACCAGAATGCCATCCATCACGGCAATGCCGAACAGCGCGACGAAGCCGATCGCCGCCGAGATCGAGAACGGCGTGCCGGTAAGCATCAGGCCCAGCACCCCGCCGACCACGGCCATCGGGATCACCGAAAAGGCCAGCAGCGTGTCGCGCAGCGAGCGGAAGTTGGCATAGAGCAGGCCCAGCATCAGCAAGAGGCTGATCGGCACGACGATTTCCAGTCGTTCCACCGCGTTCTTGAGATTGCTCATCTCGCCTGCCCACTCCAGGCTGTAGCCGGCGGGCAGCATCACGTTCTTGGCGATGCGCGCCTGCGCTTCCTCCACCGCACTGCCCAGGTCACGGTCGCGGACCGAGAACTTGATCGGGATGTAGCGCTCCTGGTGCTCGCGATAGATGAAGCTGGCGCCCGTCGTCAGGCGGATGTCCGCCAGTTCCGACAGCGGCACAGAGATCGCCGTGCCGTCGGGCGCATTGGCCCCCACGGTGATACGCTTGACCGCTTCGAGGCTGTCGCGCTGGTCCGCCTGGAGGCGCACCATGATCGGGAAATGGCGGTCAGTATGCGGCTCGTAGAGATCGCCCGGCGATGTGCCGCCGATCGCGGCCTGCACCGTCTGGTTGACGTCGTCCACGCTCAGGCCATAGCGGGCGGCCTTTTCGCGATCGACGTCGATCCGCACCGTCGGCTGGCCCAGCGACTGGAAGATGCCCAGGTCGGTGATCCCGCGCACTTTGGCCATCTGGTCGCGCATCTGGCCCGCCAGGCGTTCCAGCGTGACCAAGTCAGGCCCGAACAGCTTGACCGAGTTGGCGCCTTTCACGCCCGATGCGGCCTCTTCGACATTGTCTTCGATGATCTGCGAAAACGAGAAGTCGACTCCCGGATAGCGGGACTGCAGCTTGGCCGAAAGATCGGCAACCAGCTTTTCCTTGTCCATCCCCTTGGGCCATTCGTCGAACGGCTTGAGCGGGACGAAGTATTCCACGTTGAAGAAGCCGGTGGCATCGGTGCCGTCGTCCGGGCGGCCGTGGGCAGACAGAACCGCGGTCACTTCGGGATAGGCCATGATGTCGCGGCGGATCGCCCGGGCCACCGGCTCACCCGCATCGAGCGAGATCGCCGCGGGCAGCGTGGCGCGAATGTACATGTTGCCCTCTTCCAGGTGCGGCAGGAACTCCACCCCCAGCGAACGCACGCCGACGAACGCGCCGATCACCATGGCCGCGCCCATGCCGATCGCCAAGATCTGGTTGCGGAAGCAGAAAGCGGCGACCGGCTCGTAGATCTTGCGGATGCGCGAAACCAGCCAGGTTTCCGCCTCGTCAAGCTTGTCGGGCAGCATCATCGCCGAAAGCACCGGCGCCACGGTGAACGTGGCGATCAGCCCGCCGACGATGGCATAGGCATAGGTCTTGGCCATGGGGCCGAAGATGTGCCCTTCCACCCCGGTCAGCGTGAACAGCGGCAGGAAGCTGGTGATGATGATCGCGGCGGCGAAGAAGATGCCGCGGCTCACTTCGTTGCTGGCCGCCAGAACCGAGCCGATCCGGCTGGCAAAGGTATAGCGGCCCTCTTCGTGCGTTTCGATGTGATGGGATCGTTCGGCCATGTGGCGGAAAATGTTTTCCACCATGATCACGGTCGCATCCACCACCAGGCCGAAGTCCAGCGCCCCCACCGACAGCAGGTTGGCGCTTTCGCCCTGCACCGTCAGGATCAGCACCGCGAAGGCCAGCGCAAAGGGGATCGTCGCCGCCACGATCAGCGCGCTGCGCAGATTGCCCAGGAACGCCCATTGCAGGAAGAAGATCAGCAGGATCCCGGCAACCAGGTTTTCCATCACGGTGCGGGTCGTCACGCCGATCAGGTCCGACCGGTCGTAGATGCGTTCCAGGTGGACGCCGGGCGGCAGCACGCCACTGCTGTTGATCTTTTCCACCTCGGCTTTCACCGCCTGGATCGTGGGCATGGATTGCGCGCCGCGGCGCATCAGCACGATGCCCTGCACGATGTCGTCATCGGCATTCAGCCCGGCGATGCCGTTGCGCGGCATGTTGCCGATCTTCACCGTCGCGACGTCGCGCACCAGCACCGGCGTGTTGCCGTCGCGGCCCACCGGGGTCGTTTCCAGCGCCTCGACCGACTGGATGAGGCCGATGCCGCGCACGATCGCGCTTTGCGCGCCAAAGTTGATAGTCTGGCCGCCGACGTTGTCATTGGCCTTGCCGAGCGCGGAGATCACCTGCCCCACGGTCAGATGGTGGGCCTGAAGGCGGCTGTTATCGACCACCACGTCATAGCTGCGCAGCTTGCCGCCCCAGCCCGTCACGTCCACCACGCCGGGAATGGCGCGGAACCGGCGTTGCAGCACCCAGTCCTGCAAGGTCTTGAGGTCTTCGACCGAATAGCCCTTGGGCGCTGCGATGCGATAGCGATAGATTTCGCCGACCGGGCTGGTCGGCGAAATCGTCGGCACGGCGCCCCCGGGCAGTTGGGGCAGCTGCGCCAGGCGGTTGATCACCTGCTGTTGGGCCTGCTCGTAATTGAAATCATAGGTGAACTGGATCTTCACGTCGGAAAGGCCGAACAGCGAGATCGCGCGGATCGCCGTCATGTGCGGCAGGCCCGACATCTGCACCTCGATCGGAATCGTGATGCTGCGCTCCATCTCCTCGGCCGAAAGGCCCGAAGACTGCGTCACGATTTCCACCATCGGTGGCACCGGGTCGGGATAGGCTTCGATGTTGAGGTTGTAGAAGGCAATCCCGCCCGCCACCAGCATCAGCACGAAAAAGGCGACGATCGTGAGGCGCTGTCCCAGCGCATAGCGTACCAGCTTGACCATCAGTCGAGCCCCGCTTCGTTGACGAAGATGGCGCCTTGGGTCACCACTTTCTCGCCGGGTTTGAGGCCGGAAAGGATCGTCACGCGGCCATCGTGGCTTTCGCCGGTCACGACGTCACGCGCTTTGACGCGGCCCCTGCCCAGCCACACCCAAACCCGGGCGCTGTCACCTTCGTGGATGACGCCTTCATCCGGCAGGCTCAACAGTTGCTGGGTTGCCGGGGCCTGCGTCGGGTTCGGCGTAGGCGTCGGGGCCGGGTTGACGTCCTTTTCCGGCGTTTCGATCGTGAAGTTGGCGAACATCTGCGGCTTGAGCGCGCCATCGGGATTGAGGATCGTGGCGCGGACCTGCAGGCGGTGGGAAACCGGATCGATCTGGGCGCCGATGTTGTCGATTGTGGCGTCGAACGTGCGGCCCGGGAATGCCGTTGCCGTTACTACCACCTTGTCACCCAGATGCACGCGCGAAGCATCGCTTTCGGCCACCTGAGCAACCAGCCAGACCCGGGAAAGATCGGCGATCAGGAACGCGGGCGGGTTGCCGGCCGCACCGGCGCCGCCGGTCACGTACTCCCCTTGCGAGATCGAGCGGGTGACCACCACGCCGGCGATGGGCGCGCGCAGCACGGCGTTGCTGCCGGCGCCGGATCCGGCGCCGAACACGCCCAACTTGGCCTGCGCCGCTGTCACTGCGGCATTGGCGATTCCCACTTGCGACTGCGCGGCAACCAGATCACTGCGCGCCTGCTGCAGATCCTTGAGCGCGCCGCCGGCGGTGCGATAGATCTCTTCGGCGCGCTGGGCGTTTTCGGTGGCCACCCGCACCTGCGCCGCGGCGGCGGTGCGCTGGGCCAGGGCGGAGGCCAGCGCATTGCGGGCATCGGCGATGTCGGTCGTATGCACCGAAAGCAGCGGGCTGCCGGCCTGAACGCGATCGCCGTTCTGCACGAAGACCTGCTGCACCTGGCCCGAATAGGGCAGGAACACCGGGGTGGAGCGGGTTTCGTCCACCGCGATCTGGCCACTGGCGCCGGTGCGGGCAAAGCCGTCGTCGGCACCTGCCGTTTCGATCTTGAGGCTGGCGACCTGGCTTGCGGTCAATTGCACTTCGCCGGCCGGCAAAGGCGTGGGCACCGGATCGGGCTGGCGCAGCCAGGCATGCACGACGGTGGCCCCGGTTATGACCAGGGCCGCAGCGGCAACCGAAAGGGCAAGGACCCTGATCTGCTTGGTGCGGGACATCTGCGGCACGGCGTGTTCAAAGTTCATGGGGCACGGTCTTCTTTTCGGTCCGAAGAATGGCGGCCCGTCCATGAACCGTTGCCGGTGCGGGACAGACCGATGAGGCTCCCATTGGCCCAGCGCACCTGTCCGCGTGCCTAGCGGGCACGTTAAATTCCCGTAATGGTGGCCCGCGGCGCGCTGGCCCATGGCGCCCGTGTCTGCCCGAACGCGGTAAACAGCCCGCGCAATCAAAGAGTGCAATTGCCTGCTTTCCTGCCTAGGTTCGCCGCCAAAGCCATCGGAACAACCTGCGGAGCATCACTTGGCCCGGCGCCTTACGCTTTATATCGTCATCGCCATGATTCTGGGCATCGCCACGGGCTATGCACTCAACCGCGCGTTCCCGGCAGACAGCGCCGCACTGGCCACGGCCGCGCGGACGCTTCAGTTGCTGCCCGACGTTTTCCTGCGGCTGATCAAGATGATCATCGCCCCGCTGATCCTGGCGACGCTGGTTTCCGGCATTGCCGGCATGGGCGACAGCGCGGCCCTCGGTCGCATCGGCGGGCGGGCGCTGGCCTGGTTCGTCACCGCCAGCCTGATCTCGATCAGCCTGGGGCTGGTCCTGGTCAATCTGTTCCGCCCCGGCCACGGCCTGCAGTTCGGTGCCCCGGCCCGGGTAGGCGATCTCGCCACGGCCGATTTCACCGTGCATCATTTCGTGCTGCAGATCGTGCCGACCAGCCTGATCGATGCCATGGCACAGAACAACGTTCTGCAGATCCTGGTTTTTTCCCTGTTTGCCGGCCTTGCCCTTTCCGCGATCGGCGAAAAAGGCGCACCGCTTGTGCGGGGAAGCGAGGCTCTGGCCAGCCTGATGCTGACGATGACCGACTATGTGATGAAAGCCGCGCCGCTTGCCGTTTTCGGCGCGCTTGCGGCGGTCGTCGCCACCAGGGGGCTGGGCATCATCGTGACCTATGGCGTGTTCGTGTCCGAATTCTATTTCGCGCTGGCGCTGCTGTGGGGCCTGCTGCTGGGATTGGGGGCGATTTTCCTGGGGCGGCGCGTTCTCGTTCTGGCGCGCTACATCCGCGAACCCGTGCTTCTGGCGTTCTCTACCGCCAGTTCGGAAAGCGCACTGCCGCGCCTGTTCGAAAAGCTTGACCGGTTCGGCGTGCCCCGGCGCATCTCGGGCTTTGTCCTGCCGCTCGGCTATTCGTTCAACCTCGACGGCTCGATGATGTACACCAGCTTTGCGACACTGTTCATCGCGCAGGCCTATAACATCCCGCTGTCCTGGCAGCAGCAGGTGGCCATGCTCCTTACTTTGATGGTCACGTCCAAGGGCATTGCCGGCGTGCCGCGCGCCAGCCTGGTGGTGATCGCCGCCACGCTCACCCAGTTCGGCCTGCCGGTGGAAGGCATTGCCCTGCTTCTGGGCGTGGACACGTTTCTCGACATGGGCCGCACGGCTACCAACGTGGTCGGCAATGCCGTTGCCACGGCGGTGATCACCCGCTGGGAGGGGATGTTGCAACCGCCGCTCGATCCCGATGCTCCCGCGCCCGTGCCGCCCCACGATACGCCCGAACACGGGCGCCGCGGGCTGAACCTGGACCCCGGGCAATAACCTCTTCCGCCGGCCCGTTTCGCCCGGCTTTCTTGCGGGCTCATTTCTTATCGGCTCATTTCGTACCGACTGGGCGAACCAGCGTCACCGGCTGGAACTGGCCCAGCCCGCACGATCCGCGCCAGCCGCCGCCGGGACCCACCTGGATCACCGTGATGATATCGACGTTGCACAGCTGCGACAGGCTGGTGGCATAGGTAAAAGTGCGGTTGAAGGCCAGGCCGTTGCAGCGATTGGGCAGGACATTGCGATACCAGCGCCTCCCCACGCGGAAATCGATAGTCCAGTCGTCGCGCACGCGGCTTTCTCTGATCTGGCCGAGCGGGATGCAGCTCTGCGGCGGTCCTGCCGGCAACGCGGCGGGAATACGCATGGCATGCCCGTCTGCGCTCATCGCTCTGGGGCCGTTGTCGGGCGCGCAGGCCCCCAGGGCTAGCAGGCCGGCGACAATCGCGGTTGCACGGATCATGGCATCCACTCCATCAGCATCCCGCGCGCTCAGGCGCTTTTCGTGCGCGGCACCCTTTTCCCGGTAACTGGCAACCTGGCACCCCGCTCCAGAAGCTTACCCTTGAAGCCGCACAGGTCAACCACCGGACAGCGCCAGCATTCGGGCGCCCGCGCCTTGCAGACATAGCGTCCGTGCAGGATCAGCCAGTGGTGCGCCCCCAGGCGGAAGGGCGCCGGTACTTTCTTGTCCAGGCCCGCCTCCACCGCTTCGGGCGTCTTGCCTCTGGCAAGGCCCGTCCGGTTGCCGACGCGGAAGATATGCGTATCCACCGCAAAGGTTTCGCGGCCGAACGCGGTGTTGAGCACGACATTGGCCGTCTTGCGCCCGACACCGGGCAGCGCGGTCAACGCGTCGCGATCGGCTGGAACCTCGCCGCCATGATCGCGCAGCAGGATTTTCGAAAGGGCGATCACGTTTCTGGCCTTCATGTTGAACAGGCCGATGGACTTGATGTGATCCTTGAGGCCCGCCTCGCCCAGCGCCACCATCTGCGCCGGCGTCTTGACCGTTTCGAACAGCTGACGGGTGGCCTTGTTCACCCCCACGTCGGTGGCCTGGGCCGAAATGGTCACCGCCACCAGCAGCTGGAACGTGTTGCCATAGGCCAGTTCCGTTTCCGGGGCGGGATTGGCTTCGGCAAGACGGCGGAAGAATTCGAAGATCTGGTCCTTTTTCAAGCGCGCTCGCCTCCCAGGCCCAGCACTTGCGGCATGGCATAGCGGCCCGGGCCTTGCGCCATCAGCCATTGTGCGGCGCGGATCGCCCCCTTGGCGAAAATGCCCCGGTTCTCGGCCAGGTGCGACAGGCTCAATCGTTCGCTGTCGGTCAGGAAATGGACCGCGTGATCGCCCGCGACGCTGCCGCCGCGCAGCGCGGCAAAGCCGATCGTGCCGCCCTCGCGCGCGCCGGTCATGCCGTCGCGCCCGCGGATGGCCACGTCCTTGAGCGCCACGCGGCGGCCGCGCGCCGCCGCTTCGCCCAGCAGCAGGGCCGTGCCCGAGGGCGCATCCACTTTCATCCGGTGATGGGTTTCGACGATCTCGATGTCCCACTCCTCGCCCAGCCGCGCCGCCGCTTCCTGCACCAGGTGCGCCAGCAGCGTCACGCCAAGCGAGGTATTGCCAGTCTGCAGCACGGGAATCGATACGGCCGCAGCATCGATCAGCCAGTGGTGCCGCTCTTCCAGGCCCGTCGTGCCCACCACGATCGGCGTGGCCGCGCCGATGGCGGCGTCGAGATTGAACTCCAGTGCTGCGGGCGCCGAAAAATCGATCAGCACGTCGCTCTGCGCCGCCAGCGCGGCTGCGTCGCCACCGCGATCGATTCCGCCCGCCAACGTGTGCCCGGCCACGGACACCGCCGCCTGCAAGGCCTGCCCCATGCGCCCTGCGCTGCCGATGATGCCGATGCGTGCCATGGTCCCGTCGCGTCCTTTGCCTCGTCGCGCCCCTTTACGGCCTTTCCCGGTCCCGGGTCGAGCCTCAATGCGCGGGCCGCGCGCGGCGGCGATCATGCCGGTTGGCACCGCCGCGCCGATCCGGCATGATCGCCGGCATGACTTTGCCCCGGCATATCGTGATCCTCACCGGCGCGGGCGTTTCGGCCGAAAGCGGGATCGACACCTTTCGCGGTGCCAACGACGGGCGCGGCGGGCTGTGGGAACAGCACCGCATCGAGGATGTCGCCACGCCCGAAGCCTTTGTCCGCGCGCCCGATCTGGTCCTGCGTTTCTATGACATGCGCCGTGCCGCCATTCAGGAAAAGGTGCCCAACGCCGCCCATCGCGCGCTTGCCCGGCTGGAGCGCGAGTGGCCCGGCAAAGTGCCCGGTGGCGCGGTCACGCTGGTCACCCAGAACGTCGACGACCTGCACCTGCGCGCCGGTTCGCGCAATCTCATCGCCATGCACGGGCAGCACCTTTCCGCCTGGTGCACCGCCTGCGACGCGCGCCACGCCTGGACCGGGCCATTGATCGACCGGCCGCCCTGCCCCTCGTGCGAGACGCGGGCGCTACGCCCGGATATCGTGTGGTTCGGCGAAGTGCCTTATCGCATGGACGATATTCACGCCGCCATGGAACGGGCCGATCTGTTCGTCTCGATCGGTACGTCCGGCGCGGTCTATCCGGCGGCGGGCTTTGTGCGGCTTGCGCGCGAAATCGGGATCGAAACGCTCGAACTCAATCTCGAGCGCAGCCAGGGCTCCGCCTGGTTTCACGATACGCGGCTGGGGCCGGCCACGCAGGTCGTGCCAGACTGGGTGGACGAACTGCTCAAGCTGCCGTGATTGCCGCGGCGCGTTCGCGCGCGAAAAAGCCCGGCCGAGCTTCCAGGGAGTCTCGGGCCGGGCCAGGTTCAGGTTTGCAGCGAGCGCTGCGCCCCTCGGATCGCAATGCAGGGCTAGCCTGTTCCCGGCCCGCTGCCATCCCTCAAATGCGGTATGCTTCGTTCTTGTCAGGCGCCGGTTGCCGCACAGGCGGCGCAGGCCGGATCCTTGGTGACTCGCAGCGTGCGCAACCCGGGCTTGAGCCCGTCGATCACGTGCAAGTGGCCCCACTGGGGATCGCCCAACGATGCCGCGCCGTCCAGCAGCACGCGCAGCGCCGCCATCGCTCCGAACGTGCCGACCATGCCGACCATGGCCCCCAGCACGCCCTGATCGGCGCAGCTATCGCAATCCTGCGCATCGAACGCATCGCCCACCAGGCAGCGATAGCAGGCCTGATCCTTGCGGTGCCCGGCAAAGTTGCCCACCTGGCCCTGAAACCGCCCCAGCGCCGCGCTGGTCAGCGGCAGGCCTGCCGCCACGCAGGCGTCCGAAACGGCAAGACGCGTGGCGAAGTTGTCCGATCCGTCGAGCACGACATCGGCCCCGGCCAGCAGGGCGGCGGCATTATCGCGCCCGATCCGCGCGGCATGCACGGTCACGGCCAGGGCCGGATCGAACCGCGCCACCCATTCGCCGGCCGCCGCCGCCTTGGGCCGGCCCACGTCGGCGGGCGTGAAAATCGTCTGGCGCTGAAGATTGGATGGCTCAACCACGTCATCATCGATCAATGTCAGGCGCCCCACGCCCGCGCCCGCCAGATATTGCAGCACCGGGGCGCCGATGCCGCCGATGCCGACCAGCACTGCATGGGCTTGGACGAGGCGCGCCTGCCCCGCCCCACCCACTTCGGGCAAAACGATATGGCGGGCAAAACGATCGAGGCGGTCGGGCGTCATGGGTTGGCGGTAAGGCCAAGCCGGCAAAAAGACCAGACGGCCGTTTGCCAAGGGGCCGCCCCGGGGCCACAAGGGCGGCATGAGGGAACGCATCTGGATCGCGCTGATCCTGGGCCTGCTGCTGGGCCTGGCGATCGGCTGGTGGGGCAAGGGGCGCTGGGCGCAGGGAGAATGCACGCGCCGGGGCGGTACGTGGTTCGAAACGGCCAGCGCCTGTGGAAAAACCAGTGTAAAACCCTGAGGGCAACCGGTGCACGGCGACGGGACAACCCGCGCCGCGCCCAGCGCTGGCCCAATGGCGCGATCAGTCTTCCAGCTGGCGCAGCAGCGTGCGTACGTCACCGTCCATGTCGGCGTCGCGGCTGCGCAGATCCTCGATCAGGCGCACCGCGTGAATCACCGTCGAATGGTCCCGCCCGCCGAACTTGCGGCCGATTTCGGGATAGGACCGGGGCGTCAGCACTTTGGCCAGGTACATCGCCACCTGGCGCGGCCGCACCACGGCGCGGGCCCGGCGCTTTGAGGCCATTTCCGAACGATCGACGCGATAGAACTGGCACACCGTCCGCTGGATTTCATCGATGGTGATGCGGCGGCGATTGGCCGAGAGAATGTCGGTCAGCTGCTCTTCGGCCAATTGCAGGCTCACCTGCTGGCCGGTCAACTGGGCAAAGGCGATCAGCTTGTTGAGGCCGCCGACCAGTTCGCGCACGTTGCGGTTGATCGTGCGGGCAAGGAATTCGACCACATCCTGCGGCACCTGGGCGCTGGTGAAGCGCGACAAGCGGTGCTCCAGGATCTGACGTCGCAGTTCGATGTCCGCGGGCAGGATATCGGCCACGAGACCCATCGAAAGGCGCGAGAGCAGGCGCTGTTCCACCCCGTCGAGCGCCTGGGGCGCGCGGTCGGCGGCCACCACCAGGCGCTTGCCGGCGCTGAGCAGGGCATCGATCGTGTGCAGGAATTCCTCCTGGGTGCTGGCCTTGCCGATGATGAACTGGATATCGTCCACCAGCAGCATGTCGAAGCTGCGCAGGCGGGACTTGAACTCGATCATCTCGTTCTGGCGCATGGCCTGGACGAATTCGATCATGAACCGCTCGGCCGAACAATAGAAAACCCGCGCGCCCGGCCGCGCCGCCAGAAAGCCGTTGGCGATGGCATGCAGCAGATGGGTCTTGCCCTGGCCGGTGGAGCCCTTGAGGTACAGCGGCGAAAACTGCGGCGTTTCGGCGGCGGCCATGCGCTGCGCGGCATTGAGCGCCAGAACGTTGGCGCTGCCGGCGACGAATTCGGCAAAAGTCAGCGAGGGATCGATGCCCGATGCGGCCAGATCGAAGCCGGCCAGGGCCGGTGCCGCTGCCCTGCTCATCGGGGGCAGCGTCGGCGCGCCTTCGTTGGCAGCGGGCACGCGCAGATCGGCCGCGGTACGGCCGCCCACGCGCAGTTCGGGCATGGTCCGCCGGCGCGGATGCACGGTGATACGCACCTGGCGCACTTCGGCCCGGGCGATCTTCCATGCCAGCGAAAGCCGGTCGGCAAAACGGTCGGCAACCCAGTTGGCGGAAAATTCGGTGGGCAGGAACAGGTCGAGCGTGCCCGTTTCCTTGCAGAAGCTGCCCAGCTGGATCGGCTTGATCCACTGCGCATGCAGCTGCGGCCCCAGATCTTTCTTCAGGCCTTGGCTGATATCGGCCCAATCGGCCGCCAGGTCGAGTGCTTCCTGGTCTTCCATCCCCCCGTCACGTCCTTTCCGTGGTGCCGTGGCCTGGCCGGCCGCGCGCCCACCGCCTGTTGCAGGGGAAGCGGTCCCGTCGTCAGGGCCTGCTCCACCGCGGGAACCGACTGCGGCCATCCCGTTCGTGCCGCCGCTCGTACCGCCAAACTGATCCATCTTCACGTTTCGCCGCCCCACGTCCTTGCCCGGCTTGTCGCCGGAAGCCCCCCAAAAAACCTGCCGTGCCCCGGTGCGGCGTACAAAGCACCAAGGCCAGCCACCGCCATTCCGCAGACACGGCTCCCCGCCCGCCCCGTGCCATGACAGACACGGCGGATGCCGTCTCGAGCGATGTTTCGTGATACCGTGCGCCGGTCGATCTGCATCACAGCAAACCGGCCAACGCACCGCGCGTTCCCTGTCTATGAGGCACGGCATGGGCCGCGCAACCCCACTGGCAGCAAAATTTCTGAAATAATTAGCCTTGACACGTCAACTGCGCGATATTCGCATAAGCTATTGATCGGAAATGGATTAATAAAATCAGTATCGCGCGAATCGCCACAAATCCGTCACTTACCTTTCAGCACGTGTCATCGAAACGTAGCACAAATTGCCATAAAAAATGGCCGGCGTTCACCACGCCGGCCATGCCATGCTGTTCTACGGCCCGGTCGCTGTCCGAAAAGGACAGCCAATGCCGAATCAGAGTGCGGCGACTCGCTTGCTCAGGCGCGAGAACTTGCGCGCGGCGGTGTTCTTGTGGACCACGCCCCGGGCCACGCCGCGTGCCAGCTCCGGCTGGGCGGCCTTGAGCGCTTCGACCGCAATGGCCTTGTCGCCACCGGCAATGGCGGTTTCCACCTTCTTCACGAACGTACGAATGCGCGAAAGACGATTGCCGTTGATTTCGGCGCGGCGTTCGTTGCGACGGATGCGCTTGCGGGCTTGCGGCGTATTGGCCATGTCTGTCCTGTTTCTGTCCTCTGGCGGGCCGCCCGGTGGCGGACCGGAAAATTCCGATGGTGTGTTCGACTTGGTCGTTTCGACAAGGCAGGCAAGCCCGCCGGAAAGCGGCGCCCTTACCGGGCCCTGGGCGAATCGTCAAGGCGATGCTTGCGCCGCGCAGGCATGGGGCGCCTTGCACTGCCCTCCGAACTCAGGCGCTCGGCCGCAGCAGCAGCTTGCCCGTTTCGCCCGCCGCGGTTAGCGCAAAGCGGTTTATCAGGTCGGCGATGGCCAGGCGCACCGCGCCGGTAACGACCCTGCCCACGGCTGCTGGCAGCACCTCGAACGCGATCCAGGCGCCGGCCGGGCGCGCAGCGGCACGCGTGTGCACGAAGCGCAGGGGATCGAAACGCTGCGGATCGTGCCAGAGTGCCGGATCGGCATGGGTCGCCGCCGGGCTGATCGCCACGCGCGTGCCTGCTTCCAGCCAGTGATCGTGAAAGGCGAGCGGCACTGCCAGACAGCGTTCCACCAGCAGTGGCGCGGGCATCAGGCGCATGGCTTCGCACGTGGCCATGTCGACAAGCTCCAGCGGCCGTGCCACGGCGCCGGCCGGGCCGGCAGAGGCCGTGCAGGGGCTGCGCAGTTCGGCGCGCAGAGTATCCTGCCAATCGGGCACGGCTGCCAGATGGCGGGCCAGCGTACCCAGCACGCGCAGGCAGGTGGCATGGCTGGCCTGCAGCACGGCCACGACGCCGGGATCGCCCTGCCCGGCCTGGGCCAGCCCATGGGCCAGCGCCTGGCGCGCGCCTTCGGGCGAAGAGGGCAATCCGCGCGGCATGGCCCGGCGCAGCAGGCTGCCGCTGTCGTTCAGCGTGGCAAGCGCCGCCGCCAGCCGTTCGGCCGCACCGGCTTCATGCGGCAGACCCGTTGCCGCCGTCACCAGGGCCCGCGCGAGCGCCATGGCCATAGCGGGCTGAAAACGCACCGTGCCAGGGCGCCATCGCGCCAGCTCGGCATGCATTGCCCCAGCCAGCAGATCGTTGTCGAAGGGCAGATCGGTTTCGGCCGCCGGCGCAGCGAACAGCAGGCCCGCATCATCCAGCATCAGGCGATTGAGCACCGGATCGAGCAGGATCACCCGCCCGCCGCGGCGGAACACCGGCCCCAGCCGCGCCCGCTCGCGCAGCAGCAGCGCGGCCTCGTCGCCCCAGGCCAGGGCCGGCTGGCGGGTACCGCGCGCCAGGACATCGCGGTCGCATGGGCCTGCGGCATCACCGGCGCCGCGGCGGCATCGAGGTTCTGCAAGGGAATGGCCGGTGTCAGCATGCTCTCTCCATCGGCCAGACCTGTTCCCGGTCCTCCTCCACCGGCGAACGATGCCACGTCGGGCCGGCGTGTCAAATGCCGGCTGGTTTGTGCCTCATGGCCTTATCCAGCCAGCCAGCTCGCGCCGGATCAGCGCTTCGAGCAGATCGATACCCGCTGGCGAAACGTTGAGGCACGAGAGGACGGCAAAGTCGCTGCCGCCGGACGCCAGGAAATCGTCCCGCCCGCGCAAGGCCAGCTCTTCCAGCGTTTCCAGGCAATCGGCCGAAAAGCCGGGCGCCGCGACCGCCACTTTGCGCACGCCGTCGCGGGCAAGGTTCACCAGCGTGGCGTCGGTTGCCGGCTCAAGCCACTTGGCGCTGCCGAAACGCGATTGAAAGCTGGTCATCACTTTCATTCCCGGATGGCTTTGCGCCAGCGCCGCCTCCAGCAGGCGCGACATCTTGCGGCAGTGGCAGTGATAGGGATCCCCCCGGTGCAGCGTGCGCACGGGCATGCCGTGATAGCTCAGCAGGAGCACCTCGGGCACGAAGGCCAGATCCGCGATCTGCCGGGTCAGATCGGCATGGAGCGCGGCGATCGTCATGGCGTCGTCGTGATAGGGTGGCAGCGTGCGCAAGGCCGGCAGGCGGCGGCGCGCTTTCACCCAGTCGGCCAAGGCATCGAGCGCGCTTGCCGTGGTGGCGGCACAATATTGCGGATAGAGCGGCGCCACCAGGATGCGTTCGCACCCCGCGGCCAGCAGCGCGTCGAGCGCGGGGGCCATGGCCGGGTTCTGATAGCGCATGGCATGGCGCACGATCGCCGCATCGCCCAGCCTGGCCTGCAACGCGCGCGCCTGGCCGGCGGTGATCGCCGCCAGAGGCGATCCATCCGGACCCCACACCTGGGCATAGGCGTGGGCCGATTTGCGCGGCCGCACGCGCAGGATGATGCCGCGCAGGATGGGCTGCCACAGCACGGCGGGCAGCTCCACCACGCGCCGGTCTGACAGGAACTGCGCCAGATAGCGGCGTACGGCGCCCGGTTCCGGCGCATCGGGGGTGCCAAGGTTCACCAGCAGCACGCCGATCCGCCCGGTCGCCACCGGCGGATGATCGGCCGGCAGGTGGGCGGGACAGGCATGGGGCGGGGCGGCAGCGACTATCACAGCGGGCATCACAGGCCTTCAGACAAGAGCGGCAGGCGGCGCAAGCGCAGCCCGGTGGCCGAAAACAGCGCATTGGCAATGGCCGGGGCCACCGCGACAACCCCCAGATCGCCGGGATCGAAGGGCTGCGCGCTGCTATCGACAAAGACAACATCGACCTTGGGGCAATCGGCCAGCACCGGCAGGCCCAGCTGGCTGAAATGCCCGGACTGCGGCCGCCCGGTGGCATAGCCGGTGCTGCCGCCCACCGCCAGGCCCAGGCCGAAAATCAGCCCACCTTCGATCTGTTGCCGCGCCAGATCCATGTTGATCACGCGGCCGATATCGACGCAGGCGCTCAGCCTGTCGACGCGGATCGCGCCGTCGGCCTGGCGCGCCGTGGCCACCACCGCGATATGGCCCTGGCGCGGCCCCTCCGCCCCCTCGATCGTCATGGCGTGGCAGGCGATCCCCTGGCCCGAAGCGTCGGCCCCGCCCCCCCACATCGCCAGGCGGGCCACCCCTTGCAGGCAAGCGGCCAGGCGCGGCTGCCTGCCCAGCATCGCCATGCGGAACGAAAGCGGCTCGTTGCCGCCGAAATGGGCGCACTCGTCGATGAAGCATTCGTTGAGGAACGCCATCATCGCGGCGCCGCCGCCCCGCATCCGCGCCGTGGCCAGCGGCAAGGCTACCGGCACGTGATCCACAGCGCATTCGGGAATGGCATAGGGCGGCATGGCCCCCTCCAGCGCGAGCGGATCGGCGTTGCCCTGCCAGCGGCGCGCGCTGGCCGCGCTTTCACCGTCCAGCGCGCGCGCGGCGGTTTCGCGCAAACTGGCGGGCGTGGCGATGCGGCTGCGCCAGCCGAGCAGCATCTGCCTGTCGGGGCTCATGCCCGCTTCGAGCAGGGCGGAGACAGGCGCACGCGGCAGACCGGCCAGCGACTCCTGCCAGCGTGACCAGGTGAGTTGCACCGGCTTGCCCGTCGCGCGCGCCAGCGCCGCCGCCTCGGCCGCGATCCGCGCGTCGAGCCGCGCATCGAAACTGCCGCCGGCCGCGAGGGGATAGACAACGACATCGGCCTGGGCGAGGCCGGCCGCGCGGGCCGCCTCGCGCCGGGCCGCCTGGGGCGCCTGCGTCGCCAGCCAAAGCTCCAGCCGCCCATGCTCGATCCGGGCGGTGCAACTGGCCGGTTCGAGCGGCGCGTGCAATGCCGGCTCTATATCGTATCGGGCCGCAAGGCTCGGCGTTTCGAGCAAAGCCGTGGGATCGCCCCGTGCCCACAGGCGCCTGCCAGGCTTGCCTTTGCGTAGCGCGTCGTCCAGCGCCGTCTCGATGGCCGTGCTGTCGGCCACGGCACCGCGCGGGCGAAAGCGCGGCTCCATCGCGGCCACCGCGCGGTCGGCCGCATGCCAGGTCACGCCGATCGCCGCCAGCCAGCCCCGGGCATGGACCACGCCCAGGCAGCCGGGCACCCGCGCCGCCGCCTGCGCGTCCCAGCTCGACAGCACGCAATCGCCCTGCGGTCCGTGGGCAATGGCGGCATGAACCATGCCCGGCAGGCGCACGTCGGCAGCAAAGACAAAGCTGCCATCCACCTTGGCCGGCACGTCCAGCCGGGGATAGGCCGGCCTGCTGCCCGCAGGAAAGCGACCGGGCGCTTCGCGCGCAGGATCGGCGCGCAATGGCGCATCGGCCGGCGGATCGCTTTCGAGCGCGGCTTCCACCAGCCGGCCGAACGGCAGGCGCCGGTTGCCGCGGCGCGCCGTCACGGCATGGCCTCGCGTGTCGAGATCTTCGGCCGCCATGCCCCACTGCCGGGCGGCGGCGGCCACCAGCTGTGCGCGCAAGGCTGCCGCCGCTTCGCGCAGCGGCTGTTCGAACGCCGCAAGGCCGGTCCCCGCGACGGTCAGCATCATCGGCCCCCGTTCGGCTTTCAGGCGAGTAAGACCATTGGCCGGATCGGCCAGCACATCGGGCAGGACGGGCAGCCAGGTCGGCAGCCACAACGGCGCCCAATGCGCGGCCAGCACGGCATCGGCATAGGCCGGGCTCAGCGGCGCGGGTTCCACTGCCACCTGCGCCCAATCGGCGCCGAGTTCCACCGCCACGATCTGGGCCAGCAGCGTCGTCACCCCCTGGCCCATTTCGCATGCGGGCACGGCCACGGTCAGTGTGCCGTCGCGCGCCAGCTTGAGAAAGGCGTTGACCACCCGGCCGTCCTTGCCCGCGGCCAGCGGCGGCGCATAGTGACGCGGCACCAAGGCAAAGGCCGCGATCAGCGCGCCGCCCGCCCCCGCCCCGATCAGCACGCCGCGCCGGGTCGGCTTCAATCCGTGCAAAGCGGGCGGCAGGGCCATGGCGCGCGAATCAGGCGGTCTGGTCCAGCGCCGCCAGCACGGCGCGCGCGATGGCGGCAAAGGCCTGGGCCTGCGGGCCTTCGCCGGCCGCCGGCGGCTCGCCGGCGTCGCTTTGCCGGCGGATCGCGATGTCGAGCGGCACCCGGCCCAGAAACGGAATGCCCATTTCCCGGGCCGTCCGTTCCGCCCCGCCGTGGCCGAACGGGTCGCTCACCTGGCCGCAATGGGGGCAGAGATAGCCCGCCATGTTCTCCACAAGGCCCAGCACCGGCACTTTGCCCTGATCGAACAGGCTGATCGCGCGGGTGGCATCGATCAAGGCGAGATCCTGCGGCGTCGAAACGATCACCGCGCCTGTCGGCTTGTGCTTTTGCAGCATGGTCAGCTGCACGTCGCCCGTGCCGGGCGGCAGATCCACCACCAGGATTTCCGCGTCGCCCCAATCGGCATCGATCAGCTGGCCCAGCGCGCTGCCGGCCATCGGGCCGCGCCAGGCAATGGCCTGGCCGGGCTGCACCAGGTGCCCCATCGACAGCATCGGGACGCCCCAGGGGCTGGGCACGGGAATCATGGTCTTGTCGCGGGATTCGGGCTTGCGCCCTTCGGTTGCCAGCAGGCGCGGCTGCGACGGACCATAGATATCGGCATCGACCAGGCCCACCTTGCGCCCCTGCCGGGCCATGGCCACGGCCAGATTGGCCGACAGCGTGGATTTGCCCACGCCCCCTTTGCCCGATCCCACCGCCAGGATCCGGCGCATCCGCTTTTCCGCCGTCAGCGCCACGCGCAGTTCGGCAAGGCCGGCGGCGGCGGCGGCATCGCGGGCGGCCCGTTCCAGCGCGCCGCGCGCATCGGCGTCAAGCCCGCCGGCATCGATCACCGCCGTCCCGCTGGTGCCGGTTATGCGCAGCGCGTGGAGCCGCGCGGTGCCCACGGCATCGGCAATGGCCCGGCGCACGGCCGCTTCGTCGATCGTCACTGCTTTTGTCCAGTCCCTTGCGCCGCCGCCAGGCCCGGCGGGCGCCGCCCGAATGCCCTAGGCGGCGCGGACGGATTCCGCAACGCCACGGTTGCCCTTGCGAGGCTGCGCAATTGGTCCACGCCGCCTGGCAGACGAATTTTGGGAACGAGACACTGTTTTTCGCGCAATCGCTTCCTATAACATCGAACATGATTGCTTTTGGTGGATTGGCCCTGCGCGCTCTGGCGCCTTTTTCGGAAACCCGGTCATGACCGACCGCAAGAGCCCTTGGGGCCGGAACGACGGGGACGGCCGCGCTGGCCACGAGGATGGCGCTACACCGGCGGAAAGCGGCGACGGCGCGGCGCCGGGCGACTCTTCGGCGGATGCGCCCGGGTCCGATTCTTCGGGAGCAGACGCGTCCGGCAGCGATGGAGCAAAGCCGCCGACCCCCGGCAACCGGCCCAGATCCGACGGTCCGCGCAACCCCTGGTTGCCACCCGGAAGCGACGGGCGCCGCCCGCCCAGCATCGAAGACATCTTTCGCGCCCGCGCCGGCAGGCCCGGCGGAGGCGGCAATGGCAGCGGCGGTCTGGGCGGCGGCAGGGGCGGCAGTCCCTTGCTCGGTGGTCGCGCCCCAAACTGGCGCCTTCCGCCCCGCCCGGACGGCAAGTCATGGTGGCCGCTGGGCGTCGCCGCCGTTGCCCTGCTATGGCTGGGCGGATCGTCCATGCATCGCCTGGCGCCGCAGGAACAAGGCGTCGTCACCACGTTCGGCGCCTATTCCCGCACGCTCGGCCCGGGCGTTTCCTTTACCCTGCCCTGGCCGATCCAGTCGGTGCAGACGCGCGATGTCACGTCGATCCAGCGCGAAACCATACCCGAGGGCGATGGCGAGCGCCTGATGCTGACCAGCGACCAGAACCTGGTCAATCTCAATTACCTGGTGCGCTGGAACATCAAGGATCTCAAGCTCTATACTTTTCAGCTCGCCGATCCCGACCAGACCGTGCGCGAAGTGGCCGAAGCCGCGATGCGCGCCACCGTTGCCGAAGTGAATTTCAACGAGGCAATGGGCACGGGTCGCGCCATGGTGGAACAGAGCGTGCGCGAACGCATGCAGCGCGTGCTCGATGCCTATCGTTCGGGCGTCAAGATTCAGGGGGTCGAGATCACCAAGATCGATCCCCCGGCAAAAGTGGTCGATGCGTTCAAGGCCGTTCTCGCCGCCCAGCAGAAAGCGCAGGGTGACGTGAACGAGGCGCAGGGCTGGGCCCAGAAGAAACTGGCCACTGCCCAGGGCGAGGCCGCCGCCTTCGATAAGGTGTACGAGCAGTACAAGCTGGCCCCGGACGTGACCAAGCGGCGGATGTATTACGAAACGATGGAGCGCGTCCTGGCGCAGACCGACAAGGTGATCGTCGAGGCACCGGGCACCGTGCCCTATCTGCCGCTGCCGGCGCTGCGCAGCAGCCTGCCCGATAGCACCCGCCAGGGGGAGCAACGCTGATGCCCGAGCGCTTCCTTCATGACAAGCGCCTGCTGATCGCCCTGGTCGTGGCGATCGTTGCGCTGCTTTCCTGCGTGATCGTGGTGCCCGAAACGCAGCAGGTGGTGATCGTGCGGCTGGGCCAGCCGATGCGCGTGGTCAACCGCTTTGCCCCCAATGCCGATTTCGGCCATTCGGGCGCGGGGCTGGTCTGGCGGCTGCCGTTCGTCGAACAGGCCGTGCGCATCGATCGTCGCGTGCTCGACGTGGACATGGAAAGCCAGCAGGTCACTTCGCTCGATCAGCGGCGGCTGGAGGTCGATGCCTATGCCCGCTTCCGGGTGATCGACCCGATCCGCATGTACGAAACCGCCGGATCGGTGGACCGCGTGGCGCAGCAGCTTCAGCCCATTCTCAATTCGGTGCTGCGCCAGGAACTGGGCAAGCGCACGTTCGCCTCGCTGCTCACGCCCGAGCGCGGCCAGGCGATGGCCCGCATCCGCGAGGGGCTCGACCGCCAGGCGCGCGAATATGGCGCGCAGGTGATCGACGTGCGGATCAAGCGCGCCGATCTGCCCGACGGCACGCCGCTGGAATCGGCCTTCGCCCGCATGGCCACCGCCCGCGCGCAGGAGGCGGCCACCATCCAGGCCCAGGGCCAGAAGAACGCGCAGATCATCCGCGCCCAGGCCGAGGCGGAAGCGGCACGCATCTATGCCGCAAGCTTCGGCAAGGACCCGGACTTCTATGATTTTTACCGCGCCATGCAGAGCTATGATTACACGTTTACCCGAAAAGACAGCAATACCAGCGTCATCCTTTCGCCAGACAATCGCTATCTGAAGCGGTTCAAGGGCGAATAGCGGGAAACTGTTCCATTCAAAGTCCGTTCATGCGACGAAGCGTGAAACGGCACTCTCGGAACGGGCACAATTTCCCCACATCTGCGTCAAGCAACAAGCGAATAAAGGACCAACCCTCGTGCGATACGCTTATGGAGTGACTTCGGCGCTGCTTCTCGCCGGCAGCGCGCTCACGCTGGCAACGGGATTTCCCGCCGGCGCCCAGGTAGCGCAGAACGACAGTTCGCAGATCCAGGCCATCACCCCGCGTCAGGGCGCGCCCGCCAGCTTTGCCGATCTGACGGCCCAGTTGCAGCCGGCCGTGGTCAACATTTCCACGCGGCAACGCGTCAAGGTCCAGAACAACAATCCTTTTGCCGGGACCCCGTTCGGCGATCTGTTCGGTGGCGGCCAAGGCGGCGGCGGCGGCACGCGCGAGGCGCAGTCGCTGGGTTCGGGCTTCATCATTTCGGCCGATGGCTATGTCGTCACCAACAACCACGTGATCACCGCCGATGGCCAGGGTGAAGTGGAATCGATTTCGGTCACCACGCCGGATGGCACCGAATACCCTGCCAAGCTGATCGGCAAGGATGCCGCCTCCGATCTGGCCGTGCTCAAGATTTCGGCGCCTCGGCCCTTCCCCTTTGTCAAGTTCGGCGATTCGCGGCGCGCGCGGGTGGGCGACTGGGTGATTGCCATCGGCAATCCCTTCGGTCTGGGCGGCACGGTGACCCAGGGCATCATTTCGGCCGTCTATCGCGCCACCGGGTCGGGCAGCGCCTATGACCGCTATCTGCAGACCGATGCCTCGATCAACCGGGGCAACTCGGGCGGCCCGATGTTCGACATGGCCGGCAACGTGATCGGCATCAACAACGCGATTTTCTCGCCCACTGGCGGCAGCGTCGGCATCGGCTTTGCCATTCCGGCCGAAATCGCGGCGCCGATCGTCGAGAAGCTCAAGAACGGTCAGGCGATCGAACGGGGCTATCTGGGCGTGCGCATCCAGCCGGTCACCGACGATCTTGCCGCTTCGCTCGGCCTGCCCAAGAACCGCGGCGAATTCGTCCAGTCGGTCGAACCGGGTGGTGGTGCGGCCAAGGCCGGTCTTCAGGCGGGCGACGTGGTCGTTCGCGTTGACGGCAAGGAAGTCAAGCCTGACCAGACGCTGTCGTTCATCGTGGCCAACACTCCGCCGGGCAAAAGCGTGGCGATCGACCTGGTGCGCAATGGCCGGCCGATGACGGTCAATGCACTGGTGGGCAAGCGTCCGAGCGACGAGGAGCTGGCCAGCCAGGCGTTCGACCCCGATCAGCAGGACGACAACGGGTTTGGCGACGGCAACGACAACCAACCGCCGCAGCGCCAGGCGCCGGCCGGCGGCCTGATCCAGAAATCGCTTGGGCTGGCGGCCGTGCCGTTGACTCCGCAGATCGCGCGGCAGCTGGGCGTCAGCGAAACGACCCGCGGCCTGGTGATCACGGGTGTCGACAGTTCGTCTGATGCCGGGGTCAAGGGACTGCAGCGCCGCGACATCATTTTGTCGGCAGACTATCGCGCCATCACGACTCTGGCCGAGCTGGAAGCCATCGTGCGCCAGTTCAAGCAGAGCAACCGCGAAGCGCTGCTGTTGCTGGTACAGCGCGCGGGCCAGCCGCCGATCTATCTGCCCGTCCGCCTGCGCTGATTTCCGGCGCCGCGTAAAACACGCGCGGATCCATGGAAAAAAGGCCGGTGCCCATCGGGCGCCGGCCTTTTCCGTTGTGCGGGCACGGCGTCAATACGTGGCAGCCGGGTCGCTCGCGGGAAAGCTTTCGTCCACCACGTCGTCCTGCTTGTCCCACTTGGGAGACTTCGAACGCATGCCGTCTTCGCCGGCCGAACGGACTTTAGAGAAATTCTCGCCCGGTGCATCGCCCGTGGCAAAGGCGGCGGGCTCGTCCCGCTCGTTCTTTTTCTGCACGGCGCGGTAGATCACGTATCCGGCCGCCGTCGCGGCGGCCAAGCGCAAAATGCCCATTTTTCCAGTTCCTCGTTCTTCAAGCCCGGCAGCCGGAACGGCCGCCGGTCACCTGCTGGAAACGAGCAAGCGTGCAAATGGTTCGCGCCCGCGCCATTTTCATCGGCGGGGCTGCTTTCAATATTCCTGCAGATCCTGCGCACGGCGGTCTGCCGGCGGCCGGGGCGAAGGCTTTGCCCCCGGCTGCACCGGGCGCGGCGCGGTGCGGGCGCGGCCCGTGGCCCGGTCGAGCAAGTCGTCGCTGACGGCCGGCTGAGCGTTGCGGGGGGCCTGCCGTGCCGGGGCAGCGGGGCCGTTGCCCAGGCCATCCTGGTCGACGGGAACGGCATCGTCGGGTGCACGGCCCTGCGGAGCTCCGGGTGCGCCGCGGGCGTCTTCCAGACCATCGCCCTGCTGGCGGTTCACGGTATTCCCGTTCTCGTCGGTATAGTAATAATCGTTGGGATTGTTGAGCAGCGCCTCGTCATCGGGTTCGAGCTGCCATTCGGGCAGCTTGAGCTGATTGTCGAACTGTTCGACCGGCCGCTTGGCCGTGGCCACGCGCATGTATTGGGCAAAGGCCCGCGCCGGTGCCGTGCCCCCCTGAAGCCCGGGCACCGGACGGGCATCGTCGCGCCCCATCCACACGCCGGTGGTGACGCCGCTGGAAAAGCCCAGGAACCAGCCATCCTTGTTGGAACTGGTGGTGCCGGTCTTGCCGGCCACCGGGCGGCCGATCTGCGCGGCGCGGCCAGTGCCGATGTTCACGGCGGTCTGCAACAGATCGGTGATCTGGGCGGCGACGTAATCGGGTACCAGCTGCGCCTGCGCTTCGGGGCGATGGCTGTACAGCACTTCGCCGTCGGTCGTGGTCACTTTGCGAATGCCATAGGGCGTCACCAGCCGGCCCTTGGCTTCCACCGAGGCAAAGGCGCGTACCATGTCGATCACCCGCACGTCGCTGGTGCCCAGCACCATCGACGGCATGGTGTTGATCGGCGTGGTTATGCCAAAGCGGCGGGCCATGTTGGCCACGGCGCCAAAGCCCACTTCGTTGCCCAGCTGGGCCGCCACGGTGTTCTTGGAATAGGCGAAAGCCGTGCGCACGTCGATCTGCCCGGCATAAGTGCCGCCGGAATTGCGCGGGCTCCACCCGTCGATCGTCACCGGCTCGTCAACCACCCGGTCTTCCGGGCGATAGCCGCGCTCCAGCGCAGCGAGATAGACAAACAGCTTCCACGCCGAGCCGGGCTGGCGCACCGCATTGGTCGCGCGGTTATAGTTGGATGTCACGTAATCCGTGCCGCCCACCATGGCCAGCACCGCCCCGTCACGATCCAGGCTGACCAGCGCGCCCTGGGCGCCCTTGGGCACCTGGCTGGCGATGGCATCGGTGGCAGCGCGCTGGGCCGCCGGATCGAGCGTGGTCCAGACCTCGATCGGCTGATCGTTGTCGGGCACCAGGACGTCAAGCTGCGGCAGCACCCAGTCGGTAAAGTAGCGAGCCGAATTCTGCCCCTGCTCGGCCGCCAGATGAATGGCCTTGAGGTCCACCGCCGCCGCCTCCGACGGGGTCAGGGTTCCCGCATCGACCATGGTTTCCAGCACCACCTTGGCGCGGTCCACCGCGGCCTGCGCATCGGCTGTGGGGGAATAGTGCGACGGCGCCTTGACCAGACCGGCGATGATCGCCGCCTCGCCCAGCGAAAGCTCTTCGCCCGAATGGCCGAAGAACTTGCGCGCGGCCGAATCCACGCCATAGGCGCCGCCGCCGAAATAGACCTTGTTGAGATAAAGCTCGAGAATCTCGTTCTTGGAAAACTTGCTTTCCAGGGCCATCGACAGGATCGCCTCGCGGATCTTGCGATCGAACGTGCGGCTGTTGTTGAGAAAGATGTTGCGGGCCAGTTGCTGGGTGATGGTCGAACCGCCCTGCCGCCAGTGGCCGCTTTGCGCCCGCACCATCAGCGAGCGGACGATGCCCACCGGATCGATGCCCCAATGTTCGCGAAAGCGGCGGTCTTCCACCGATACCAGTGCATCCTTCATCGGCTGTGGTATGCGGTTGTAAGGAATCCACCTGCCGTAACTGGGCCCGAGCGTGACGATTTCCGAACCGTCGTTGGCGCGCACGACGATCATCTGGCCGGCCTGGCTGGATTTAAGCCGGTCATAGCTCGGCAGCGAACGCGCCGTCACCAGCACCGCGCCGGCCAGGCCCAGGCCCATCAGCAGCACCAGGCCGGCCCCCCATATCACCAGCCGGCGCAACCAGCGCCCCAGCGTGGAAGGGGCGCGGCTACGCCGCGCGGGGTCTTCGCCGTCTTTTCCGCGGCGGGGCACGTCCCGTCTGGCCATCAGTGGTTACCGGTTTCCTCGAAAGCGCCGAAATGCGCGTTATTGCGAGCCTTTGGCCGCCCTTGCACGGGCGATCCGTAACGCAGGGTTAATGAAGACGGCAACCCCGCGCGCGGCTTTCAGGACCCGCTCCCTAACCGATCATTCCTCCGGCGTGAAGTCGAGCGCGGCAGAGTTCATGCAATAGCGCAGGCCCGTCGGCGCCGGTCCGTCGGGGAAAACGTGGCCCAAGTGCCCCTCGCAGCGGGCGCAGCGCACTTCGGTACGGATCATCCCGTGCGAGGTGTCGCGCAGTTCCTCCACCGCGGTTTCCTCCACCGGGCGAGTGAAGCTGGGCCAGCCGCATCCACTGTCGAACTTGGCGGCCGAGGTGAACAGCGGTTGGCCGCAGCCGGCGCAGGTATAGTCGCCGCGCGCCTTGTTCTTGTCGTACTTGCCGGTGAAGGCCCGCTCGGTCCCGGCCTGGCGCAGGACGTGATACTGTTCAGGGGTCAGCCGCTCGCGCCATTCCGCTTCGGTCAGGGTCAGCTTGTCGGTCATCGATGGGATCTCCTTGCGGCGCAGACGTTGCGCTGCGCAAAACCGCCACGCCGTCGCGCCAATATGGATGCGACGCCGTGGCCTAGCAATGGGCCTGCCGCGGAACATTGCGCGTGCCCGGTTCGTTCTTTCCTTCCCACATCGTTTGAAAAATGCGCTATGACGGCTTTGTGATGGAAAACCTGCAAAATCCCCCGGCCGATGTTGCCCAGTGCACCCTTCCCGCAGCGTTGGAGGTGATGGGCGAACGCTGGTCGTTCATGATCCTGCGCGCCGCATTCAACGGCACGTCGCATTTCGAGGCGTTCCTGAGCGAACTGGGCATTGCCCGCAACATCCTGTCCAACCGCCTGTCGCGGCTGGTGGATCACGACATTCTGGCCCGCATTCCCTGTTGCGACGATCGTCGACGCGTCGAATACCGGCTCACCCCGCGGGGCTTCGATCTGCTGCCGGCGATGTTGGCGCTGCGCCAATGGGGCGAAAAATGGGGCAAGGGCGTGTCGTGCAATCCGGTGCTGTGCGATGCCCGCGATGGCCAGCCCATTGCCCCGATCGCCCTGCGCGCGCACGATGGCCGGCTGCTCGGCCCGTCCGACCTGATCTGGCGCCGGCGGGAAGAGATCGCCGCGCACGTCCCGGTCACGGAGACAGAGACGGTCTGAACGTTTTCGGGGCAGGGTCGCCGGTGGAAACGGCGACCCTGCCCCGCTAACCGCACGGGGGACTGCGCGTGCGGCAAGTCTCTTGTTGAACCCTGCTGGATGAATGCAGGCAGAACGGTTTCGCTCGGCTCAATGCGTCCAGCGATCATTACGCAGTCTGGCAATCAACGGCTGGCAAGGACCTGCTGATGCGCCAGCGCGAGTTGCATTCTGGCCTGGCGCAAGGCGGCGTCGAAGCAGAGGCGTTGATCCTGGGCTTCTTCGGTCGTCACGCGGCCGGCGCCGATGGCACAGGCCTGGCGCGCAGCGGTGCGCAGGCGGCGGTCCGCCGCGGACCGGCCGGAAACCGAGGAGAGATCCAGATCGCCAATGGCCACCGGCACGCGGGTAACCGTCATGCCGATTTCGGTAGCCCTGCCCGATGACCGATCGGGCGCGGCCTTGGCCGAAGCCGCCGTGCCGCTGGCGGCAAGCATGGCAGTGGCCGCGAGTGAGATGAGCATCGGGCGCAAGGCAAGGGTGGGGACGGGGGCGGGTGCGAACATCGGTCTAATCCTTTTGCGTGGTGGAACAAGAACACGGGATCAAAAGAGCAGAGCCTGGTGGCGGCAGCGCCGCCGGACCATTCCGACCCTGGGATATGCCGATGGTGTATGACGCGCTTGGCCCTTGCGCACGGCCAGCTCGACAAGGCACCGCGTTCCACCGACAAGGGCCGCCTGTCCCCGACGAACGGTCAAATGCCATCGGCAGACGACAGAGTCAGACGAGAGGGGCAAACGAGAGGGCTCGGCAAAGCCGGCACGGCACCCCGCGCCGGCATGCTGTCGTTTCGTCGGCAAGGGTGCCTCGTTGCGCAGCAAAACCTTTGCCCTGGGCGCTGCGCCGGTGCAGTGACCCGCCATGGTCGTGGCGATCATCTTCGTGCTGGGCATCGTCAATTTCGCGCTCAACCGCGCGGTGATGGCGTGCAACCATCCGCTGCTGCGCCAGTTGCCGCCGGTGCTCAAGATGATGAACCAGCGTTTTTCGCTGTTGATCGAATACATGATGCTGCTGGCCGGCCTGCTGCTGGCCGCGCAAGGCTGGGCCTGGGGCGCGATCGGCTATGGCCTCTACAGCATGATGAACGGCTTTTCCGCCTGGCTGATCCTCACCGGCCGGGTCTGACCCGCGGGAACGGCGGGAACTGTCGCTAGGGGCTGCGCATTGGCGCCTAGGGAGGATTCCTTGCCCATGACCACCGTTCCCCTCTGGCTCGTCGTCAACCCGGCCAGCGGCAGCAATTCAGACGCTGCCGTGGCCGCGCTCGTCACCGCGCTGACCGAAGGCGGCCATGCGCCCTCGCGAGTTCTGCGCCTGCCGACCGATTCCCTGCCCACCCGCGCCGCACTCGAAGCGGCCGGTGTCGGCGCTCTGGCGATCTTTACCGGCGATGGCACGGTCAATGCCCAGGTCGCTCTGCTGCATGACTGGGCCGGCGCAGTGCTGGTTCTGCCCGGCGGCACGCAGAATCTTCTGGCCAAGGCGTTGCACGGCGATGTCGATGCGGCAACCATCGTCAGGCGCCTTGCCGCGGGTGACCTGCGCCGCACCCGCCGCCGTGCGGTGGAAACCTCGGCGGGCAATGCCCTGGTCGAAGTTCTGGCCGGCCCGGGGGCAACCTGGGCCGACGTGCGCGAAGGCGTGCGCGACATGGACCTTGCCACCATTGTCAGCGCTCTGGGCGAAGCGGTCCGCAGCACGACGACCGAAGGCGCCGCCGTCCGCGTGTGCGAGCCGCCGCTGGGCAAGCGGGAGGGTTATCGCGCCGTGCGCATCGACGCGCACGATGGCACGCTTACGCTTGATGGATACGATGCGCAGGAATGGGCGGATTTCGTCGCACATGGCATCTCGATGCTGGTCAAGCGCGATTTCCGCCAGGGTCCGCATGACGAACTTGGCCAGGCCGACGTCGTCGTCTGCACCAGCGCCAAGCCGATCGCCCTGATGATCGACGGCGAGCGCCGCGACGGAACCCTGCGCGAAACGTTTCGCTGCATCACGCTTCCGGTCGAATTTCTGGCCAGCATGCCCGCGCCCTCTTGACCACGCGCGGATGCGCGGGAAAGGCCATACGACCGCCCCCAAGGGATCCGCCCGGCATGACGCGTATCTTTCATATCAGCGACATTCACTTCGGCCTTGAAGATCCCGGCGCTCTTGCATGGCTGGTCGATTGCGTGGCGCGCGAACGGCCCGATGCCGTGGCGATCACCGGCGATCTGACGATGCGCGCCCGGCATCATGAATTTGCCGCCGCCTGCCGCTGGATCAGCGCGCTCGATGTGCCGGTGACAGTGGAGGTAGGCAATCACGACCTGCCCTACTTCAATCTGGCCGAGCGGTTTTTCACGCCCTATCGCCGCTTTCGCGCGATCGAGAACCTGCTGGAGCGCCCGCTCGATCTGCCCGACGTCGCGATCGTGCCGCTCAAGACCACGGCCCGTGCGCAGTGGCGTTTCAACTGGTCCAAGGGCCATGTCGGCCGCAAGGCGCTGGCTGATTGTCTGGCGCGGATAGACGCGCTGCACCCCGGCAAGCGCGCGCTGGTGACCTGCCATCATCCCTTGGTCGAAGCCGGCACGCGCGGCAATGCGATGACCCGCCACGGCGGCCGCGCTCTGGCCGAACTCGCCCGCCGCGGCGTGCTTGCCGTGCTGTCGGGCCACGTGCACGATGCGTTCGATCTCGTTTACCCGACGCCGAACGGCCCGGTGCGCATGATCGGCGCCGGCACGCTGTCGCTGCGCACCCGGTCCACCCCGCCCAGCTTCAACGATCTCCTGCTGCAGGATGGCGACATCGCTCTCACCGTGCGCAATCTGGAAGCCGTTCCCACCCCCGCAATGCTGATCGCGGACGTGCCCGAAAACGCCTTGCCCCCGCGCCAGCCCGGCGAACCGGTCGCCCCGGTTGCCGCTGTTCCACCGGTCGATCCGCCGGTTCATTAAGGCCGCGAAAGCGCGCGTCTGGCGAACGCGCCCGACCGCGCCGACACCGCTGCCTCGGTGGAAGCAACAGTGGAAGCAACGGTGGGCAAAGCGGTGTCGCGGGCGCCGTGCGGCGGCGATCTGGACACGATGGTCCGAATTGGTCTGGCGGCACGTCGCGGCAGGCAAGCCACCTCGTACCGCCAGTGCTCCACGTCCCTCGGCACACCGCTTCCGGAAGCGGGCCGTATCAGGCCGTGGCGTGCTGCGCGCCCGGAAAACGCGACAAGATGGCGCGCAGCGCGTTCGAAACTGGTGGGGGCGGCGCAAACCGAAGCGCGCCGCCCCGGCAAGGCGAGAGACGATGGCCGCCGTTCTGCGCAAGAGGGGGGACATCCTCTGGCAAACTGTCGGGGATCGGCCATCGGTGGGGCATCCTCTCGTTTCTTGCCCAGCCTTGGTGCCAAAGGAACCCGCTTGCGTCCAATCGAAAGAAGGGACAAAAACCAATAGAAATTTTCTATCGAGAACCGCATGCCCACCGTTCGCCAGCTCGAATATTTCCTCGCCGTTGCCGAGCATCGACACTTCGGCCGCGCCGCCCAGATCTGCAACATCTCGCAACCCACGCTCAGCCATCAGTTGCGCGCGCTGGAAGACCGCCTTGGCGCTGTGCTGATCGATCGCACGGCATCCAATGTGGAACTGACCCCGATCGGGCGCGAGATCGTCGAGCGGGCCAAGCGGGTGATGATCGAAATCCGCGATATCCGCACCGTGGCCGCCCGTTCCTCCAAGCAGCTTTCGGGCATTATCCGCTTCGGCATCACGCCCACGCTCGGCCCCTATCTGATGCCGGCTCTCATCGGCGCACTCACGGCCGATCTGCCCAACCTGCGCTTTTATATCCGCGAGGGCATTCCCGCCGATCAGGCGCGCGACCTGTCGTCGGGCCGGCTCGATCTGATGGTCGGTCCCGCGCCGGTGATCGGCGAGGATCTGGAAGTCATGCCGCTGTTCGAGGAGCCGATGAGCATCGTCGCCTCGCGTAACCACCGGCTGGCCGGGGCGCCGCCTCTCGATCGCCGCGATCTGGCCGGAGAGCGCTTTCTCACGCTCGATCATCGTCATCATTATCACCAGCTCGTCCAGCGCACCTGCGCCGAGCTGGGGGCGGAACTGCTGCGCGATTACGAAGGCACCAGTCTGGACAGCATTCACCAGATGGTGGGCAGCGGCGTGGGCCTTGCCATCCTGCCCGAAATCTATCTGCGTTCGGAAGTCGGCGGTGATGCGCTGGTTGTGCGCCTGCCAGTGCGGAACTGGCAATGCAGCCGCGCGATCGTCGCCGCCTGGCGCGCAAGATCGGCCAACGCGGCCGACTATCGCGCGCTCTCGGCCCGCATCCGCGAAAATGCCGAAACTTTGCTGGCATAACATCCGGCATCGGTGCCGGCGCCGCTTCGGCAAGCACGCCGGTGGCCGCCCGGCGCGATGCAACGGCGCGTTCCTACGAAAACCCCCGCCTGCTGCCAGGCGGGGGCTTCGTCAGATGACATGCCACGCGGTGGCAATCAGGGGCGCAGTCACTTCTTCTTTTCGGGTGCCACCGAAATGCGCACCGTTTCCCCATTGTGGCCGGGGAAATCGGTAAACATCGCATCGACCAGGTTGGGCACGAGGTATGGGAGGCGGTTCGAGGTCGAAGCGGCTTCGGCCCGTCCTTCGAACACGCGCTTGCCGTCGCTGCGTCGTTCGATCTTCAGATCGATGCCGCTGGTGTACATCGTGATCGTATCGACCCCGCCGAAGCCCGGGCCCCAGAACGGATCATACCAGCCAAAGCCCCAGCCGCGGCCGCCCCAGAAGCCTGGATGACCAAATCCGCCGGCGCCCCAGCCGCCCCAGCCGCCCCAGCCGCCGCCCCATCCGGGGCCAAAGCCACCGACCGAACGCAGGTGCTGGCGTCCGCGGTCGACGCCAAAGCTGAATTTCACGACAAGGTCCGAAGTCTGCGGATCGCCCTGGACATAGCCCAGCTTGGCCATCCGCGCGGCCACCACGCCGGCATACTGCGCGAATTCCAGACCACCGTTGTCGCGCGGGTCTTCCGCCACGACGGCGAATGTCTGTCCCGCGGGCGCCGGCAATTCGCGCTGGAAACGGGATACGTCGGCTCGAAAGTTCGTGGCGCAACCCGACAGCGCCAGAACGAGGGGAGCAGCCAGCAGGGCAAGTCGGCCAGCCCGAAGCATCTTGGTCATTTATTTCGACTCCTTATGCGCACCGGTGGTCCCCACTCGCCGGCGCCGGACATGCATTTAGCACGACGAAACGATGGCTGCGAGGGGCTGAACGGAGATTGAATGACCAACGCCCGGCGCCATGAAATGCTCCGCAATCCTGACCTCTGCACCAAAGTGCGCACGGGGCGTTTGCCGCGCGTGCCCGGCAAGGCGTGTTCAGCGCACCAGGCCAAGCGCGGCATAGGCCGCATTCAGAGTCGGCGCCGCCAGGGCACGGGCCTTGTCGGCGCCGCGCGCCAGGATCGCGTCGAGCGACTCGCGGTCATCGCGCAGTTCGCGATAGCGTGCGGCCATCGGCGCCAGTTTGTCGACCAGCAGATCGCCCAGGGCAGATTTGAACTGACCAAAGCCCTGTCCGCCGAACTGGGCCAGAACGCTGCCGGCATCGGTGCCGGACATGGTGGCATAGATGCCGACCAGATTGCGCGCCTCGGGCCGGCCTTCAAGCCCCTGCGGCTCGCCCGGCAGCGGCTCGGGATCGGTCCGCGCCTTCTTCACCTTCTGCATGATGGTATCGGCATCGTCGACCAGGTTGATCCGGCTCATGTCGGAAGGATCGGACTTGCTCATCTTGGCGGTGCCGTCGCGCAGGCTCATGATGCGCGCCGCTTCGGGCGGGACAATCGGATCGGGCAACGTGAAGACCGGCGCATCCGCGCTGGCGAAATCGTTGTTGAATTTCTGCGCGATGTCGCGCGCCAGTTCCAGGTGCTGTTTCTGATCCTCGCCCACGGGCACATGGGTGGCCTGGTACAGCAGCACGTCGGCGGCCTGCAGAACCGGGTAGCCGAACAGGGCCACCGAGGCGCCCTCGCGATTCTTGCCGGCCTTGTCCTTCCACTGCGTCATCCGGTTAAGCCAGCCCATCCGCGCCGTGCCGTTGAGCAGCCACTGCAATTCGGCATGGGCCGGGATCTGCGCCTGGTTGAACAGGATCGAACGGTCGGGATCGATCCCGCAGGAAACCAGCGCGGCAACCATCTCGCGCGTGTTGGCCGAAAGTTGCGCGGGATCGTGCGGCATCGAAATGGCATGGAGATCGGCCAGGAAGTAAAGGCAGGTGGCGCCTTTGCCGGTCCATTCGTCCTGCATCGTCACCCAGTTGCGAATCGCCCCCAGATAATTGCCGAGATGAAGATTGCCGGTGGGCTGAATGCCGGAAACGATACGCATGAAACGCCTTGCCTTAAGAGTCGTTGGCCGATGCCGGTTTGCGGCGGCGGGTCAGCAATGCCAGATCCGCGCGCGTGAATGCCCCCATGACGAGGGTGGCGAGGCCATAAACGACGACGCCGGCGATGACCAGCACGGCTAGCGCCGCGATCCGCATCGCCCAGGCACCGTGCACATAGGGCATGAGCAGGCCCTGCCCGGCCCACAAGACCAGCCCCATGGCCAGCGCCGCCAGCGCCAGGCGCGGTGCACGCCGCTTCAACCGGGCATCGGGCGTGAAATGGCCACGCTTGCGCAGCGTGTGATAGAGCATGACGACATTGACGGTAGAGGCGATCGCGGTGGCGAGCGGCGGGCCCATATGCTGCAACGGCACGATCAGCAGCAGGTTGCCCGCCAGGTTCACCGCCATAGAAATCATGGCATAGCGTACCGGGGTCTTGGTATCGTGCCGCGCATAAAAACCCGGCGTCAGCACTTTGACCAGGATATAGCTGGGCAGGCCGATCGAAAAGGCCGCCAGTGCCTGCGCGGTGAAATGAGTATCGGTGGCGGTATAGCGGCCATAGCCGAACAATGCCGCGGCAATCGGTTCGCCGCACAGCACCAGCGCCATGGTGGCCGGGAGAGTCAGCAGCAGGGCCAGTTCCATGCCGCGGTTCTGTGTTTCCTGCGCTGCCGCGTCTTCACCCGCACCCAGCTGGCGCGAGATCGTCGGCAGCAGCACGGTGCCAAGGCCGATGCCGATCAGCCCCAGCGGCAACTGGTTGAGGCGATCCGCCATGTAGATATAGGTCACGCTGCCATGGGTCAGCAGCTTTGCGGCAAGGGCGGTGGATATCACCAGGTTGATCTGCACCGCGCCGGCGCCGGCGGCCGCCGGCCAGATCAGCCCGATCAGCGTCCTGACCTCGGGATCGAGGCGCGGCCGCCGGAGTTTCAGGCTCACCCCGTTGCGGCGGCAGGCCCAGGCCAGCCAGGCCAGTTGCAGCGCGCCCGAAACCGAGACCGCGATCGCCTGGTTGCGGGCCGTCACCAGCGGATCGGCACTGTGAAAGCCCAGCAGCGCGGCGATCAGCGTAAGATTCAGAAGGATCGGCGCCGCGGCGTTGACCCAGAACTTGTTCAGCGAATTGAGTATCCCGCCGAACAGCGAAACCAGGCTGATCAGCATCAGATAGGGGATGGTCATTCGCGAAAGCGAGACGGCAAAGGCGAACTGTTGCGCCGAAATGCCGTTGAACCCGCCGGACAGCAGCAGAGTGACCGGCCAGGCCAGCACTTCCAGCACCACCGTCATCACGATCAGCACCGGGAGCAGAACCGCGAGAGCTTCTTCGGCAAAGCGCAGGCCATCGGGCAGGCCGCGCCCCTGCGGATCGGCCACCTTCCTGTTGAACATCGGAATGAAAGCCGAGGAAAAAGCCCCTTCGGCAAACAGCGCGCGGAACATGTTGGGCAGACGGAACGCGATCAGGAACGCGTCCGACGCGAAGCCTGCGCCCACATAGCGGGCAAACAGGCTGTCACGGACCAGGCCGAGCACGCGGCTGGCCAAAGTCAGGCCACCGATAGTGCCGGTCGCCTTGAAAAGGTTCATGCGCTCTCCCTGGGCGACCGGGCGAATCGACGAATCAGGCGTGACCCGCCGGTTCGGCCGTGGCCGTCTGCTGCGCCTGCTCCAGTTGGGCCAGATAGAGCCCGTTGAAATCGATCGGATCGAGCAGCAGCGGCGGATAGCCGGCATCGCGCACGGCGTCGGCCACGATGCGCCGGGCAAAGGGGAAGACCAGGCGCGGGCCTTCGGCGAAGAGGAATGGATGGGCCTGCTCGTCGGTCACGTTGCGCATGCCGATCAGCGCGCCATAGGCCAGTTCGACGATGAACGCGGTGCCTTGCGCGCCCTTGGACGTCACGTTGATTTTCAGTTCGATCTCGTGAACCTCGGGCGCCAGATTGCGCGCGGCGATATTGAAATCGACGTGGATTTCGGGCGCCTCGGTCCATTGATAGCTTTCCGGGGCGTTGGGGTTCTCGACCGAGAGGTCCTTGATATATTGCGAAATCAAGCCGATCGCGGGCGAATTGTCTTCGCCGTTGGCCGGCGTGCCTTCACCGCTGTCGAGGGAAAGGTTGCTGATGATGTTGCCTTCGTCGGCCATGGTCGCATGCTTTCGTTCGGGTGGGGCGCGCGGGCGCCGTATCGACGTGCCCGGCGCCTAGGCCCCGGCGCCTAGCATTGTGCGCATCGACGGGCAACCGACTGCAGCGGCAGCGGCATGCCAGCGGTGTCGACACCGGCCGTTGCACCGGCCAGCGCCGTTGCCGGGTTTGCCCCAAAGGACGGGAACCGCAGGCAGGGCGGCGGTATTGCGCAAATTATACAATGCTGTCGCTCGCAGCGGCATGGCGCGGAAATCCGCCATCATGTCGTCCACGCGTTGTTCATTTGTAATTCGTACCTATTTGAGGCACGATCCGCTGTCAGCCGGCCGAGCGGCGCAAGCGGATCGGTTTGGCAGGCTTCCTTTGCGGGACATGTGCGTGTGATTGTTGAGATCGTCATCCTGGCCATGATCGCGGCCTTTCTGGGCCTGAGGCTCTATTCCGTTCTCGGCCGCCGGCCTGAACAGAACGAAGAGCCGGTCCGCCGCCGCATCGAGCAACCCGATCCGCAGGGCGCGCCGCGCCCCCTGGCGCCCCGCCTGCCAGAGGCGGCAGCCGCGCCAGCCAATCGGCTTTCCCCGCCCATTCCCGAGACACGCGATTTCGAGCCGGCGGCCGAAGCCGGCATCCGGGCGATCATCGCTGCCGATCGCCGGTTCGACGTGAGCCTGTTCATGGTCGGGGCGAAAAGCGCCTATGGCATGGTGCTCGACGCATTCTGGCGTGGCAACCGCCAGGAACTGGAAGCGCTGTGCGATACCGACGTGTTTGCCGGTTTTGCAGCGGCGATCGATGCACGCGAAGCGGCTGGCGAAACGCTCGATGCCCGCCTGATCCGGATCGAAGAGGCCCGGATCGTCGCGGCGGAATTGACTGGCACGGTTGCCCGCGTGAGCGTGCGGTTCGTTGCCGATATCGCCACGATAACCCGCAATGCACAGGGCCAGGTGGTGGCGGGCTCGCTGCACGATGCCATCGAAAGCCGCGATCTGTGGACGTTTTCGCGCGACCTTACCTCGCGCGATCCCGATTGGCTGCTTGACGAAACCGATGAGGCCTGAGACCGATGGGCCTGAAACCGATGGAGCTGGGGGCCGGTGATGCCTGAGTTCCGGTCGCGGGCGATTACGGTCGCGGTCGCTGCCAGGGGCTGAGCGGCTTGGCCAGACGTTCCGCGGTCCGCGCTCCCATCCAGCGCTTTCCGATCTTTCATTCATCGTGGGCCGGTCTCGTACTGGTCCTTTCGCTGCTGGCGGGTTGCGTCCCCACGGTCGCGCCGCCGGGCAGGCCGCCAGGTGCCCGGGTCGTGCGGCCCCCCGTTGCCGTCAATGCCCGCGCGGCCGGCCTGGCCCGGGGGCCGGTGCCTGCGGCTCTTGGCATGACGCCGGCCAATGCCAGCGCCGCACTCGATGCCTTTGCCCTGTCCTGCCCCGGCCTGATGCGCCGCAACGACGGCAGCGGGCTGACCCAGCCGCAGGATTGGGCCTTGGCCTGCGCGGCCGCGCGCAACTGGCCCCGCGACAAGGCCGCCGCCTTTTTCGACGGCTATTTCGAAACCGCCCGGGTGGGCGATGGCGCCACGTTCGTGACCGGCTATTTCGAGCCCGAAATTGCCGGCGTACGCCTGCGGCAGCCGGGTTTCGACGTGCCGGTCTATGGCATTCCGCCCGATCTGGTCCGGGCGCAGCCCGGCGATGCGCCGCCTTTGCCCGATGGGCGCCAGCCGCTTGGCCGTTATGACGAGACCGGGCGTTTCGTGCCCTATTTCGATCGGGGCCAGATTGCCGACGGCGCACTGGCCGGCAAGGGGCTGGAAATCGCCTGGGCCGCTGATCCGGCGGAATTGTTCTTTCTGCAGGTGCAGGGCTCGGGCCGGCTGCGCGCGCCCGATGGCAGCGTGATCCGGCTGGGCTACGGTGCCGTCAACGGTTGGGACTATACCGGGATCGGCACGATCATGGCCCAGCAGGGCCTGATCGGCACCGGGCCGGGCCAGTATCCCGGGTCGATGCAGGGCATTCTGCGCTATATCCACGATCATCCCGCGCAGGGCGAAGCCTTGATGCGGCAGAACCGCAGCTATGTGTTCTTTCGCGAAAATCCGCAGGCCAGCGCGGTGGGCGCCATGGGCGTTCCGGTCAGCGCGCGAACCACGGTGGCGGCCGATCCCGCGTTCGTGCCGCTGGGCGCGCCGGTCTGGCTTCAGGTGGACCGCACGCCGGTGAGCGGGCTGTGGGTGGCGCAGGATACGGGCGGCGCGATCAAGGGGCCGAACCGGTTTGACAGCTTCTGGGGCACCGGCGCCGATGCGCGGCTGATCGCCGGCGGGATGAGCGCGCGCGGACAGGCGCTGGTGCTTCTGCCAAAAGGCGCGCTGGCCCGGCTCGGGCTATGAAACGCGCACCGCGCGGCCTGAGCGCCGAGGAACTGGCGCTGTGGCGCAAGGTGGCCGAAACGGTCACACCACTCCATTCCGCCACCCGGCGCGCTGCCAAGGCCAAGACAGCGGCAGCGGCAGCAGCCGTGCCAGATGCGGCGGCCACCCCCGGCCTTGCCGCCGAAGCGCAGGGTACGCCTGGCCACAAGGTGAAAGGCAGAGTGCCCCCGCTCCGCGCGGCGCCTGCCCCGCCGCCACCGCCACCCCGGCCGCTTCAGGCCGATGGCCGCGGCCTCGACTCGAGCTGGGACCGCAAGCTGGCGCGCGGCACGGTTTCACCCGACATCGCAATCGATCTGCACGGCCTCAATCTCGACATGGCGCATGGCCGGCTGCTGGCAAGCCTGGGCCAGGCCCTGGCGATGGGCGCCCGGGTGATCCTGCTGGTGACGGGCAAGCCGCGCCCGCACGGCGATCACGATCTGCGCGGTGAACGACGCGGGGCGATCCGGGCCAAACTGCTCGATTGGCTGGCCGCGAGCCCTTATGCCGACCGGATTGCCGCTGTCCGCCCTGCCCAGCCGCGTCATGGCGGCGCGGGCGCGGTCTATATCGTGCTGCGCCGCCAACGCTGAGGCGCGCCGCGCTTTATACGCCGTCGGCGGCGGGCCGGCCGGAAACGTCACCATGGCCAAACCGTAATGTTTTGATCACGCCGCAGGGGGGTGCGGCCGCCTATACCGTCTTTCGACAGCGAGCGGCCCCGGATCCGTGACGTGACGGTCCCCTGTTCCGGTTCCCCCCTTGGGCTGCTCGCTGTCACCCGCCGGAC
Organism: Novosphingobium sp. DS6-6; assembly: GCF_057784975.1. Lineage (NCBI taxonomy): Bacteria > Pseudomonadati > Pseudomonadota > Alphaproteobacteria > Sphingomonadales > Sphingomonadaceae > Novosphingobium > Novosphingobium sp. DS6-6. Next base: position 107,738 of record NZ_JBYNTS010000002.1, read on the forward strand.
CGATGCCGGCCTCGCTTTCCCGGTCGATCATGCGCCGAAGGCCCGCGCCCTTTCCGGCGTTTCGCCCCCCTCGCAGTTCGGAAAAACCGGCCGTGTCACGCCCCATCTTCTTTGATCCCACAGGTCGGCGACGCCGTTGGACGCGGCGGCTGGTCTTTGCCTTGCTGGCCCTGCTGGTGGGCATGTGCGCGATTTTCGCCACGACCCTGGCCACGGTTTCGCCGCGCGAGCCGTTGGCCTTTGCGCAGGAACACTTGGCGCCGCTGCCGCTCAAGACTCAGGTCAGCCGCCTGTCGCACGGCTTCGCTGCCCTGTTCGGCCGGCACCCCGCCGCCGTCGCGCGGCAGCAGGGCACGCCGATCACCATCGGTTTCTATCAGGCGCAAAGCGACGAAAGCGCGGGTGACCTGCAACGCCATATCGGCCAGCTCGACTGGGTGGCCCCCACGCTGATGACGATCGACCACGCCGGTAATCTGAACGCGGTCGACGATATGCCGATGCGGCGGATCATCGCCGGTTCGCTGCGCCGTCCGCTGGTCGTTCCGGTGGTGCAGAACGTCAGCGAAGCAGCCGGATGGGACGGCACCGGCACAGCCTCCATTCTGGCCAACCCCGCCCGCCGCCTGGCCCTGGCGGGCGCGATCGACGCCGCGCTCGACAAGTCGGGCGATGCGGGCGTGATGATCGATTTCGAAAACCTGCCGGCCGCCGGGCTGGGTGCCTTGCACCAGTTTGCCGCAGACCTGCACGCGCGGCTGGCGCCCAAGCATCGCCTGCTGGCCGTCACCATGCCGGTGGACGATCCCGCCTGGCACCCGCGCGCCTTTGCCGGCGTTGCCGACAAGATCGTGCTGATGGCCTATGACGAGCACTGGGACGGCGGAACGCCGGGTCCGATCGCTTCGAATTCCTGGTTCGTCGGCCACCTCGCCGATACGCTCAAAGGCGTTGCGCCGGGCAAAGTCGTCGTGGCGCTGGGTAGTTATGGCTATGACTGGCACGATGGCCATGCCGATGCGCTGACCGTCGAGGAAGCCTGGCTGGCTGCGCACGACAGCGGCACGGCCCCGGGCTGGGACAAGGCCAGCGGCAATGCCGGCTTTGCCTTTGACGATGATGCCGCTACCGGCGATGGCAAGCCCGCCGTGCGCCACGACGTCTGGCTGCTCGATGCGGCTACCAGCTGGAACCAATTGCTGATGCTGCGCCAGCTGGGCGTCGGCTCGGTGGCGCTGTGGCGTTTGGGCTCGGAAGATCCGGGCTTCTGGAACGTGCTGCACGCCTGGCACGGCGGGGCGCGGACCCTGCCCGATATCGCGCGCATCACGCAAAGCAGCAATGTCGACGTCGAAGGCAATGGCGAAATCCTGCGCATCGATGCCACGCCCACGCCCGGCACGCGCACGCTGACAACCGATCCCAGGCTTGGGCTGGTGACCGGCGAGAAGTATGTCTCGCTGCCCACCCCCTACGTCGTGCAGCGCACCGGCGACCGGCCCAAGCTGGTGGCGCTGACTTTCGACGATGGCCCCGATCCCACCTGGACGCCGCAGATCCTTTCGATCCTGGAAAGATACCATGTGCCTGGTACGTTCTTCGTCATCGGCGAGAATGGCGTCGCCCACCGCGGCCTGCTGCAACGCATGGTGGCCGACGGGGACGAGATCGGCAATCACAGCTATACCCATCCCAACATGGCCAACAGCACGCCGGCCGGAATCAAGCTCGAACTCAATGCCACGCAGCGTCTGATCGAGGCTTATACCGGGCGTTCCACCCGCCTGTTCCGCGCGCCTTATTTCGGTGACGCCGAACCGACCACGGCCGATGAACTCAATCCCGCGCTCGTCGCGCAGAACCAGGGCTATACCATCGTCGGCCTCCATGCCGATCCGGGGGACTGGATGCGCCGGCCGGCCGACGAAGTGGTGCAATTGACGGTCGGCGCCGTGAATGCCGGCACGGCCGACCGGTCGGCCAATGTCATCCTGCTCCATGACGGCGGGGGCAACCGCCTGCAGACCGTGGCCGCTCTCCCCCGGATCATCGAACAGCTGCAGGCCCAGGGCTATCGCTTCGTGCCGGTATCCACGCTTGCCGGCCTCAGGCGGGATGACGTCATGCCCGCGGTCAAGGGTTGGGATCTGGTCGCGGTGCGGCTCGACATCGGCATCTTCGCGGTGCTGGCGGCAGCGCTCGCCACACTCAACTGGACATTTTTCTTTGCCATCGCGCTCGGCACGCTGCGCGCGGTGGGCCTTACCGGGCTGGCGCTGTTTCCGCAGCGGCGGGTGGGCCTGCCGTGGCGCGACCGGGCGGCCGGCCTGCCGCCCTACACGCCCCGCGTCACGGTGATCATCCCGGCCTACAACGAAGAGCGGGTGATCGAGGCCTCGGTCCACCGCATCCTCGCCAGCACTTATCCCGCGCTCGACGTGATCGTGGCGGACGACGGATCGAAGGATGCGACCAGCCGGATCGTGGCCGCGGCTTTTGGCAGCGAGCCCCGCGTGCGGCTGATGACGCTGACCAATGGCGGCAAGGCCAGCGCGCTCAACCGTGCCCTGGCCGCCGCCGATGGCGAGATCATCGTGGCTCTCGATGCCGATACCCAGTTCGAGCCGCAGACTATCGACAAGCTGGTGCGCTGGTTCGAGAAGCCCGAGATCGGCGCCGTCGCCGGCAATGCCAAGGTAGGCAATCGCGTCAACCTCGTCACGCGCTGGCAGGCCGTCGAATATGTCACGGCCCAGAACATCGAACGCCGCGCGCTGACCCGTTTCGACGCGATCATGGTCGTGCCCGGCGCAGTGGGTGCCTGGCGCCGCCAGGCCCTTAACGACGTGGGCGGCTATCCCGAGGATACTTTGGCCGAGGACCAGGACCTGACCATCGCCATCCAGCGGCACGGATGGAAAGTGGCCTATGACGAAGACGCCGTGGCCTGGACGGAAGCGCCCGAAACGTTGCGCGCGCTGGGCAAGCAGCGCTTCCGCTGGGCATTCGGCACGCTGCAATGCCTGTGGAAGCATCGCGCGGTCGTGGTGCAACAGCGTCCGTCGGGCCTGGCTTTCGTGGGCATTCCGCAGGCCTGGCTGTTCCAGATCGCTTTCGCCATCGCCTCGCCGCTGATCGATCTGGCGCTCGCCATCTCGATCGCCGGCACGGCCCTGCGGGTGATCCAGCATGGCTGGGCGCAGACCGAAACCGACGTACTGCGGATGGGCGCCTACTGGCTGGGCTTTACCCTGATCGATCTGGTTTGCGGACTCGTCGCCTTCCGGCTCGACGTGCGGGAAAAGCGCTTGCCGCCGCTGCTTCTGCTCAGCCAGCGCTTCGTCTATCGGCAGCTAATGTACGGCGTCGTCATTCGCGCGGTCGGCGCGGCACTGGCCGGGCTGGGTATCGGCTGGGGCAAGCTGGAACGCACCGGGCGCGTCAGCACGCCGGCCACGCAGCCGGCTCACTGACGCGAGCCGCACAGGGCATCGGGCGCTAGGCCGGCAGGTAGAGCCTCGTCACCAGCCCGCCGCCGGGTGCCTCGTCCAGTTCCAGCCGGCCCCGGTGCAGGCGCGCGACGGCATTGACCATCGACAGGCCCAGCCCCCCGCCCGGCTTGGTGCGCGCATTGTCCAGCCGCACGAAGCGTTCCACCACGCGGGAGCGATCTTCCGGCGCAATGCCCGGCCCGTTGTCCGCAACGTCCAACACCGCTTCGCCATCGACAACACGGGTGCGCAGCGTCACCGCATCGCCACCGTATTTCAGGGCGTTGTCGATGGCATTGGCCAGCGCGCGCGAGATCAGCTCGCGGTCGGCCATGACCCGCGCGGGGGCAAGGTCAAGGGCCAAGGTCACGCCCGATTGTTCGGCCAGCGGCTCATAGAGTTCTGCCATATCCGCCGCCACCGCCGCGAGATCCAGCGCGGCGCGCCGGTCTTGCACTGCACCTCCCTCCAGACGACTGATCTCCAAGGCGTTTTCCAGCATTGCCCGCAAGCCGTCGGCATCGGCGCGGGCCGCTGTCAAAGCTTCGATCGCGCCTGGCTCGTCCACCCGCGCCAGGGCCGTGTCGATCGCCGCCGAAAGCCGCGTGACGGGCGAGCGCAGGTCGTGCGCGAGCGCGCCCGAGACCGCGCCCAGTTCCGCCACCAGGCTGGCAATGCGTTCGGCCATGCGGTTCATCTGCAGGCGCAAGTGGTCGAACCCGTCGCCGCTTTCCCCCTCGACCAGGCGCATGCCGAAGTTGCCCGCCGCCAGTTCCTCCGCGGCCTTGGCGATCTCGTGCGTACGGCTGCTGACCGCCAGACCCAGCACCACGGCGCTGACCAGTGCCAGGGCCACCGCCACCGCGATCGTCAGCCCGATCGCCGCGGCAAACGCCAGATTGAAGCGACGCTCGCTCGCGCCCATCAGCCCCAGGGTCAGCCGCGCACCGTCGGGCAGCGTGCTCGCCAGGACCAGCGCTTCCTGATCGCTAACGCTGTCGCCGCGCCGCACCAGCATCGGTTGCGGGCGGGGGCTGGCGGCAATCGCGGGCACCACATCGATATTGCTGGTAACCGTCGGGCCGCCCCCGCCCGACAGCGTGACGAACACCCCCGGATCGGCCGCGCTGCCGCGCTGGTTGCGGATGAAATCCTCCAGCGCCTCGCGCCCGCCGCTATAGAATGCGGCCAGCAGATCGTCGCGCACGTCGATCACCTGCTCCTCGCGATCGGCGCGCACCACGTCCAGCATCTGCGTGCGCAGAAAAAAGATCGCCGCCGCGCTCGACAGCAACTGCAGCACGAAAACCGCCAGAACCAGCCGTAGCATCGTTGGCGAAAGCCGGCGCTGGCGCATCGCGCGGGCCAGCACGCTCAGTCGGCCGCCAGGCGATAGCCCGCGCCGCGCACGGTGTGGAACAACGGGCGCTCCTCGCCATCGTCGATCTTGCGGCGCAGGCGGCTGATGTGCACGTCGATCACGTTGGTGCCGGGGTCGAAGTGATAGTCCCACACCGCTTCGAGCAGCATCGTGCGGGTCACCACTTCGCCCTGGTGCAACAGCATGTATTCCAGCAGGCGGAACTCGCGCGGTTGCAAGGTGATCTTGCGCGGCCCGCGCCTGACCTGGCGGGTCAGGCGGTCAAGCTCCAGCTCGGCACAGCGCAGCACGGTGTCCTTGGCCTTCTGCCGCCCGTTGCCGCGCCGGGTCAACGCCTGCACCCGCGCCATCAGTTCGGCAAAGGAAAACGGCTTGCCCAGGTAATCGTCGGCCCCGGCAGTGAGGCCGGCCACGCGATCGTCTGTGCTGCCCAGCGCCGAGAGCACGATGACCGGCGTTTCGACATCGGCCGCGCGCAAGGCCTTGAGCACGGCCAGGCCATCCATGCCCGGCAGCATGCGATCGAGCACGACCACGTCGAACTGGCTGTCGGTGGCCAGGAACAGCCCGTCGCGCCCGTTGTCGGCACGATCCACGGTGAAACCCTCTTCGGCAAAGCCGCGCGCGATATAGTCACCGATCCGGGGATCGTCTTCAACCAGCAGAATGCGTCCGGCCACAACCACTTTCCATGACAACGAGTTAATCTTGCCCTCACCGCACGGACAGGCCGCAAAGATCATGCCGGTCCATCATGGCTACTGACTATCCCGGTCGCAAGCTGTTTGCCCTTGCCGCCGCGCCGCTGGCGCTGGGATGCGGCATGATTGTTGCGGCTTCTGTCGCGGCCGGGTACTTCGATCGGCAGGCCACGGTCTATCGCCCCGCGATCGGTCCGGCCCGGCACGATCTGGTGATCGTCTATTTTTCCGGCGACATGGGGTTTTCGCTCGGCGCCGCACGCGCCACGATCGACGCGCTGCGCCAGCGGGGGCTTGCCGTGCTGACGGTCAATTCCCCGGCGCTGTTCCGGCAGGCGCGCGACCGCGCTTTCGTGGATGCGCTGGTGGCCGATACCATGCGCCAGGCGCTGTTACGCAGCCATGCCGTGCGCGTCGCCCTGATCGGCAACGCCTTCGGCGCCGGCGTGATCGATACCGGGCTGGGGGCCGTGCCGGCAGACCTGCGCGCGCGGATCGCGTCGGTCGTGCTGGTGGCGCCGGCCACCCGCGTCTTTTTCCGGGTCAGCCCCGGCGGCCTGTTCCACCCACCCGCGCCCGACAGCGACCCACGCCGCACCGCACGTCTGCTGCATGGCCTGCCGATCACCTGCATCTATTGGCAAGGCACCGCGCCAAGCTTGTGTCGCACCCCGCAACTGGCCGGCGCCCGGCAGATCGCCATGGGCAACGGGCAATCGGCAAGCCAGCGTGACACCCGCCTGGTGCTGGCAAGCGCCGAGGCGGCGCTCAACGCCCCCGTCCCGATGCACTGAACGGATCGCAGGCATGACCTTTGAAAGACGACTTGAGAGAGCCTATGCGATCGCGGGCCGCCATGGCCTTGCCAGGCGGCGCATCCACGCCCCCGCGATACATTGCGGCGGCGAGAGCCTCAGGGCAGCGAAGGTCCGGACGAGATCGGGCCGGGCATCGGCTGCATGGTGCCGGGTATCCCGGCGCCGCCTGGCCCCGCCGCGCCAGGCAGCCCGCCGATGGCCCCGCTGTAGCCGTAGCCCTGCGGCACGAACGGGCCCATCGCCCCGCGCGTCGTACCCAGAGTCGGCCCCATCTGTCCGGATGGCTGTGGGCCCGGATCGGGCGATTGGGCGGCAAGCTTTGCCGGATCGGGCACGGCGGGCGGAAGAACCGGATCGGGATCGTTGATATTGGGCTGCAGCGTGCCGGATGCCGTGCTGGCCGCCGGCGGAACAGCGGCCGCCAGTTCGGTGGCGCCCGCGCGATTGCTCGCTACAGCAGCGGGGGCAGATGGCGTTGCATCGCCGGCGCGCGTCACCGGGGCTGCACTGGCCACCAGCGCGTTGCCAGCCGCTGCGCCCGGCAACGCTGGAACAGCCGTCTCGGATATCGTCTGCAGTGGCGATCCCATCAATGCGATTGCCGCCACGCCGGCCGCAACTGCACCGATGCCGGTTCCCCCCAGCATCAACAGCGCGCCGCGCCAGGCCGAAAGCCGGGCCGCGACCGGACAATTCCCGGCAAGATCGGTTCCGGCCACCACGCGCAGCGGTACGACCTGCCCGCGCAGACGGCCCGATGCGCCATCCAGCCGTTCGGCGCCAAAGGCGGCTATCTGCGGGCGGAGCGGAACGTCGCGCATGATTCGCGCGGCCAGCCCTGCAGGCAACGTCGGCGCATCGTGCAGGGCCAGAATCCGGTCGAGCGCAGGCTCTGACATCCGCCTGCGGGCGGAGTCGCGACCTTTCGCCTGATCCCGGGACGGATCGGCAAGTCGAGGTTGTTTGTCGTTCACGCTGGCGTGCCCGCGTCGCGGCCCGAAACGGCATCAGCCGTGGCACCCACGAACGTCACATCGCGACAGGTTATGTCGCGCGCCTCAAGCAGTTCACGCATATGCCGCCTCGCCCTGAACAACAGCGACTCCATGGCCTTGATGTTGAGATCAAGAACCTGGGCCGCAAGAACATTGGAGAAATTCTCATAATAACACAAGACCAATGCCGCGCGATAGCGTTCCGGCAAATCGGCGAGGGCCGCGGCCACTTCCGCCCGCGCCTGGCGCTGCTCGATCATGCGGTCGGCCAGCGGGGCCTCGTCGGCCGCTTCGGGCATGGCGTCGGTCACCACCACGCGAAAGCGGCGCTTGCGATCAAAGCACAGGTTCATCGCCACGCGATGCAGCCAGCCGACGAGGCCGGCGCCGGCTGGCTGCCAGCGCGGCGCGCTCTGCCACAGCCTGGCAAAGCATTCCTGCACCACGTCTTCAGCTTCGTGCCCGTCGCCCAGCATGCGCGCGGCCACGCGATAGAGCGCCGCGGCATGGCGATCCACCAGCAGGGAGAACGATGCCTGGCAGGCTTGCCCGACGCGCTGCATCAGGGCGACATCGTCGCACCGGGACAGTGCCTGCCGATCCACGGGCGTGGTCGCCGGGGGAAAAGCGCCCTCTTGGCATGCATGATCGGCAGCCGGCAGTTCGTCGACAACTGGCCCGGCCGGTCCAGCCGGATCATGCCCGGTGTCATGCTCGCCAGATGAGCGGGCACCAGACGTGCGGGCGCCAGACGTAAATGCTTCGCCTTGCACGTCGCCACGGAAGGTCATGCGGTCCACCCGTCGCGCAAGATGGTTGCTCCGTCCATTCCCTTGTCCTGTCGGCCTGCTGCATCGTAGCATCTGAACGCTGAATTTACGATCACCAAAATTATCCGAACGTTTCGTGTTCTTTGTATGCGGCGGATAGTGGTTTCTGCATATTTCAGGCACTGGTAAAGCCACGCCGCCCCGGATATGAAGCCGCAATTCCGACACCGGCCTGCTCTGCTGGCCCTTCTGCCCAACGAGACGAGAGCCCATGCAGCGCCTCCCCAAGATCCGTTTCCTTTCCACTGTCGCTCCGCTGGCGATCCCCGCCGCTCTGATCGCCGGCGCCACACCCGCTTTGGCCGATACCAATATCGGCTCCAGCACGCTCCAGCCGGTGGTCACGTCCACGGCAGGCAATGTCACGGTCAGCAGCGGCGGTTCGATCAGGCTTACGGGTTCGACGGCAGCGACGGCTATCACCGTCAATTCATCCAACAATGTCAATATCAACTCGGGCGGCTCGCTCTCGCTCGGCGGGACCAGCGGCAATGCCGGGATCGTCGTCAATGCGGGCGTGACGACCACGATCACCAACGACGGCACGATCACCATCAGCGAAGACTATACGCCCGATGTGCTCGGCAGCAGTTCGGTCGTCGATGGGTCGGTCTCGGAAGTGACCGGCCGCTATGGCCTTCGCATTCTGCCCGGCGGCACGACCAACGCTACGATCGACACGGAAGGCACGATCACCGTTGAAGGCAACAATTCGGCCGGCATCGCCGTCGATTCGGCCTTGTCAGGTTCGCTCGAGAATACCGGCACCATTTCGGTAAAGGGCGACAATTCGGTGGGCGTGCGCACCGCGGCCGTCACGGGTAACCTCGCGATCGGCGGCTCGGTCACCGTCATCGGTTCCGGCGCGCAGGCCGTGCTGATCAACGGTGACGTCAATGGCGCGTTCAAGATCAACGGCGCGATGAGCCAGGCGGTGAGCTACACCGCCGACAACGGCACCACGCAGTATCTTTCGGCCAGCGCGATCAGTTCGGGCAAGGCGGCGGTGCAGGTGTCCGGCAGCGTCACCGGCGGTGTCATCGTGACGGTTGCATCGAGTAACAACAACGAGTCCGAAACCACCGGCTCGATCCAGTCCTATGGCACGAGCCCCGCCCTGCTGGTGGGCGGCAGCGGCAATACCACGATCGGCTCGGTCGTGGCGGAGACCGGTACCTATTCGGTGGCGATCGACGGCAGCGTGGGCGCCTCTGCCTATTACAGCGGGCTGAGCTCTTACGGCGTGGTGCTGGGCGGCCAGGGCGGCACGGTCACCCTGACGAACGGCATCGGCGTCTATGGCACGATCGCGGCCACCACCGTCAACAGCAGCGCAACGGCGCTCTTGATCAATTCGGGCGTTACCGCCACTTCGCTTTACAACGAGGGCACGATCAGGGCCACCACCAACGAGGTTTCGACCGGCGACCTCTATGGCATCCGCGATCTCTCGGGCACGCTCAGAACCGTCAACAACACCGGCTTCATCACTATCAGCGGTGCCACCACCGGCCGCAACGCCGCGATCGACCTGTCGGCGAATACCAGCGGCGTGACGATCAAGCAGTATCTCAACAGCGACGACGCCGACGACCAGAAAACCGACAAGGAAAGCTCCGACTACAATGTCGATACGGCGACGGTCTACACCTCGATCACCGGGAACATCTACACCGGCAGCGGCAACGATGTGGTGGATATCGAATCGGGCAGAGTGACTGGCGACGCTTTCCTCGGTACCGGCAACAACACCGTTACCCTGGCCGATGATTCCAAGTGGGAAGGCAATATCGATTTCGGCACCAGCGGCACCGCCACGATGACGATGGGCGGCAATTCGCGCTTCAAGGGCGAGCTGGAACTGCACGATCAGCTCGGCACGCTGACGCTGAACGACAGCGCGATCTGGCGGGGCACTATCTCCGGCGGCTCGCAGTTCGGCGTTACGGTCAACAGTGGCACGTTCACTGCCGACAGCACCGACGTGACCACGATCCGCAGCCTGACCGTGAATTCGGGCGGTACGCTGGGCGTCTACGTCGATGGCGACACCGGCACCGCGTCCAAGCTCGTGGCCAATACCGTCACGTTCAACAGCGGCTCCAAGATCGGCGTCACCATTTCATCGTTCGACAGGGCGGCGGGACAGTATGACATCCTTTCGGCCGGCACGCTGAACGGGGCCAGCAACGTCACCACGGAATCGCTGGCGCTGCCGATCCTGTTCAAGGGCTCGATCACCCAGACCGGCAACGATCTCACGCTCACGATCGCCCGCAAGACCGCCACCGAGCTCAATCTCACTTCGCCCCAGGCCGCGGCCTATGACGCGATCATCGCCAACGCGGTCAATTACAGCGATCTGCAATCCAGCCTGCTGCAGATGACCACCAGCAGCGAATTGAACACCCAGTTCAACGGGCTGCTGCCCGATTACGCCGGCGGCGGGTTCGACTTCATCACCCGCGGTTCGCGCCAGGCGGCACTGCACATTGCCGATGACAGCTCGCTGTTCACGATCAGCAACACCGGCATGTGGCTGGAACCGCTTTATTTCCGCGCCAGCAAGCGCGATACCGATTCGATCGGCTACAGCCTGAGCGGCGGCGGCATCTCGGTCGGGCTGGAGCGCGAAGTGGGCATCGGCAATGTCGGTGGCTATCTCGCGTGGACCAGCGGCTCGGTGAAGAACCACAACGACCAGTCGCTGAGCGTCAACAACATCGAATTCAATGCGTTCTGGCGCAGGGCATTCGGCAATCTCTATACCTATGCCCGCGTCGGCTATGGCCGCTCGTCGTTCAAGCTGGATCGCACGTTCACCGGCAACGTGGACGCGGCGGATATCACCTATACCGCCCGCGGCGGGTGGAAAGGCCAGTCGATCTCCGCAACCGGTGGCTTCACCTTCGATTATGATCTGAGCGACACGTTCAAGATCAAGCCCAAGGCCAGCATCGAATATTTCCGCCTCAAGGAAAACGGCTATCAGGAAAGCGGCACCGACGCGATCATCCTGCTGGTGGACAGCCGCACCAGCACCGCCATCAATGCCACCACCACGCTGGGCTTCTCGTGGAGCCGCGGCCCCAGCAGCTACGAGGGGCGGCCTTTCACGATTGAGGCGGACCTCGGCCGCCGCAGCCATCTCTCGGGCAACCTGGGCTCCACCACGGCAACATTCGGTTCGGGCGATGCGTTCACGCTGAACCCGGAAAACATGAAGTCGGCCTGGGTCGGCACGGTCGGCATCCTCCAAGGCGGCCTCGATTATACCTGGAGACTTTCGGCCGGGGCGGAAAAGCCCGAGAACGGCGGCGTTGCGATCAACGCGCGCGCCTCGCTCAGCATCGCGCTCTGACCGCCGGCCACGGCCCATGCAAAGGGGCGGCAACCACGCGGTTGCCGCCCCTTTTGCATGGGCCTTGCTCGCACAGGTTGGCGGCGGGACCCGATCGCGCGCGCGAAGCGTTCCCTGGGCTGGCACCAACGAAAGAACCACGATGCAAGACCCCCGCAAACTGTCGCCGCAACGCCGCGAACGCCGTTTCGGCCGCGCCGGCATCGCCGTGGCGATCATCGTCGCCGCGATCATCCTAGTCATTTTCGTAGGCCGCAATCTGTGGCACGCGCAGGTCACGCAGCATGAACAGCAAACGGGTGTGGCGAACGGCGCGTGACGCCCGACGTCAGGCCCCCGCCGCGGCGGAGCGATTGCCTGGATCGCCATGATCGCGGCCGAAATCAGGGCGCGCGTCGTCCTGGCCCATGGCGATAATCGAGCGACGGATCGCCCGCGTCCGGGTGAAATGATCGAATAGCGCGGCACCGTCGCCGTTGCGGATGGCTTTCTGCAGCGCCGTCAGATCTTCCGTGAAAACCTGCAGCATGGCCAGAACCGCCTCGCGATTGTGCAGGAACACGTCGCGCCACATGGTCGGATCCGATGCCGCGATGCGGGTGAAATCGCGAAAGCCCCCGGCAGAATACTTGATCACTTCGCTTTGCGTCACGTTTTCCAGATCTGACGCGGTGCCCACGATGGTATAGGCGATCAGATGGGGCAGATGGCTGGTGACCGCCAGAACAAGATCGTGGTGCGTGGCATCCATTGTCTCGATGCGGGCGCCCAGCGCTTCCCAGAAAGCCGCAACGCGGGCCACGGCTTTCGCGTCGACGCCGGCGGGCGGGGTAAGGATACACCAGCGGCCGGCGAACAGCGTGGCAAAACCGGCATCCGGGCCGCTCTGCTCGGTTCCGGCCACCGGATGGGCGGGCACGATCGTTACGCCGGGCAGCGCGGCCGTCAGCGCCTTGAGCACGCTTGCCTTGCTGGATCCCACGTCGCTCACCACGCAGGCGGGCGGCAGATGGGGCGCGATTGCCGCGGCTGCGTCGGCCATGGCTCCCACCGGCACGCACAGCACGACAAGGTCCGCACCCTCGACCGCTTGGGCCGGGGTGCCGGCGATACCCGTGGCGAGGCCGATTTCGGCAGCACGACGACGCACCGCCGGATCGGCATCATAGCCCGTCACCCGCACGCCGGGCATGCGCGCCCGCACCGCCAGGGCGACCGACCCGCCCAGCAGGCCAAGCCCGATCACGGCAACTTGCGAAAACGGCGGAGTCATTGCCCGGTGTCGCGCGCGGCCAGTGCCATGCGGCGCAGCGCTGCGGCGATCGCATCCATCTGCACGGCCGTGCCGATGGTGACGCGCAGGCACTGCGGCAGCCCCTGCCCCGGCAGCCAGCGGGTGATATACCCCGCCTCCATCAGCCCCAGATAAGCCGCCTCGGCGGTCAGCGCGCCAGAAAATTCGATCAGCACGAAGTTCGCTTCGCTGGGCAGGGGGCGCAGGCCGTGGTTGCCCAGTCCGTCGAGCGCGGCCACGAAACGCGCGCGCTCGGCCCGGTTGTGCGCCGCCGAAGCCTTTACGAAGGCCTGATCCTGCACCGCTGCCAGCCCCATCGCCTGGCCGGTCTGCGACACGTTGAACGGCCCGCGGATGCGGTTGAGCATGTCGATTACCTCGGCAGGTCCGGTGGCCCAGCCGATGCGTTCGCCCGCCAGGCCATAGATCTTGGAAAAAGTGCGGGTCACCAGAACGTTGGGCGCGCTGCGCGCCAGGTCCAGCGCACCGTCATCGTCTTCGGGCGCGACATATTCGGCATAGGCCTGGTCCACCACCAGGAGCACCTGGGTGCCGAGTCCGGCATGCAGGCGCGCCAGTTCCGCGCGGCCGATATAGCTGCCCGTGGGATTGTTGGGATTGGCCAGAAAGACCACGCGCGTGCGCGCGGTCACCGCCGCCAGCAGCGCATCGACATCGGTGCCGTAATCCGTGTCGGGCGCTTCCACCGGCGTGGCGCCGCACCGCCGGGCCGCGATCGGATAGACCGAAAAGCCATAGCGCACGAACAATACTTCGTCGCCCACCCCGGCATAGGCCTGTGCGGCGATGTGCAGCAGTTCGTCAGAGCCCGTGCCCATGACGATGCGCGCCGGATCGAGCCCGTGCAGCGCCGCCAGCGCGGCGCGCAGGTCCCCGCTCTCGGGATCGGGATAAAGCGCCGCGCTGGGCACGGCGCCCCGCGCCGCAACCGCTGCCGCGCTGGTGCCCAGCGGGTTTTCGTTGGCCGAAAGCTTGATCAGCGGCCTGCCGTCAGGCCCGGCCGCTTTGCCCGGGACATAAGCGTGGATCGCGGTGATCCAATCCTTGGGCCGGGGGGCGACGGCGGGCACGGAGGCAGGCATCGAAGCAGGCGTGGTCTGGTCGGTCATGATGCGCCGGCTTTACGCCATGGCCGGCGCATTTCAAGGAAACTGTGCCGCCGCAGGGACCGGCAGGCAGCGGTCAGGCCGCCTCGTTCCAGGCAAGGCCCGGGCCGCTCCAGTCGGTCGCCATGGCAAAGGCGGGCATTGTCGCCTTCGCGTTCGGCCCGCGATTGATCTGCATAGGCCCGTTCGGCCCGGCGCCGAGTACGAGCCCCGCCGCAGAAAGCTGATAGGGCGAGACGCGATAGCGCGTGCATAGCCCGCCATTGCCGTCGCTGACCAGTTCCTGTTCGAACTCCAGGCCCTGCTGATGCCCCTGGCTGCGCCGGACTTTGGCCACCACCAGTTGCCCGTCGCCCAGATCGAGCACGAACGACGTTCCCGGCGGCACTTCCAGCAGCCCTTCGATCAGCGCGCCCGATTTCGACAGGTTGCGCAGCACCACCGGGTAATAGTGATCCTCATGCACCACGCCCACGCGGCGGAACATGGCCTGGCGGTGATGTCTCTGCCGCGCCGGCCCCGCCGGCTCGATCGTCCAGCCGCCCTCATCCAGCGCCGCGGCAAGCGCTTCGCCGTCAAGCGGCTGGCTGTAGATGAAGCCCTGCACATGGCTGACGGACAAGGTTTTCATCAGGTCGAACTGGTCGAAGCTTTCCACCCCTTCGGCCGTCGTTTCCATATCCAGCGCCTGGGCAAGAGCAACGATCGCGGTGATGATCGCGCGGTTGCGGTTGCCGGGCTGAGTGGCGCCCTGAACAAACGACTGGTCGATCTTGATCTTGTCGAACGGGGCGCTTTTCAGATAGCCGAGCGAGGAATAGCCGGTGCCGAAATCGTCGAGTGCCAGGCGCACGCCCAGGTTTTTCAATGCCTTGAAGCGCGCGTCGGTGAGGCCCCCTTCTTCCAGAAACACGCCTTCGGTGATTTCCAGTTCCAGCCGCGCCGGGTCCAGCCCCGATTGCGCCAGGGCCGAGGCAACGAGTGCGGGAAAGTTCTCGTCGGCAAACTGCACCGGCGAAACGTTGACGGCCACGCGCAGCGGCACCGGCCACGCAGCCGCGTCGCTGCACGCCCGGCGCAAGACCCATTCGCCCAGCACGCGGATAAGGTTCGACTCTTCGGCAAGGGCCACGAACCGCTTTGGCGGGATCCGTCCGCGTTCGGGGTGATTCCAGCGCAGCAGGGCCTCCACGCCGATCACCTGATTGTTCTGCGCCTTGACGACGGGCTGGTAATGAACGTCCATCTGGCCCTGCGCGAGAGCATCGTGCAGGTCTTCCTCCAGGGTCTTGCGGTCTTCGGCCGCCTTGAGCATATCGCCCGAGAAAAAGCGGAAACGCCCCCGGCCACTGCCTTTGGCGGCATAGAGCGCCAGGTCGGCGCTGCGCACCAGATCCTCGGCCGCGGTGCCATCGAACGGGGCGATCGCCACGCCGATCGACGCGCCGATCAGGCAGCGGTTGCCGTCGATCAGATAGGGCTGCGAAATGGTCTCGATCAGCGCCTCGGCCATTTGGCCCAGATGGCCGCGATCTTCCATGGCTGGCAGGATAATCTGGAATTCATCGCCGCCCAGGCGGCATACCCGGGTCGCGTCGCCCACCAGCCGCACCAGGCGTTCGGCCACCTGCTTGAGCAGCGCGTCGCCGGCCGCGTGACCCATCGTGTCGTTCACCTGCTTGAAGCGGTCGAGATCGATCAGCATCGTGGCGCAGGGGCGCTTGGCCGTCGCCAGCGAGGCAAGGTGGCGCGTCAGGGCCTGGTTCATCTGGCAGCGGTTGCCCAAGCCGGTCAGCGGATCGTGCAATGCCACGCGGGCGCTTTCCGCGGCATGGCGGCGCTGCTCGCTGATATCGGCGCAATGGCCGTGAAAGCCCGCGAACGCGCCACGCCGGAATACCGCTTCACCCGAAAGCGACCACCAGCGTTGCCGGCCGCCGGTGCCGCTGCGCACGGTCACCCGTTCGAACCGCGTGCGACGCGCAAGAACGAAGCGCAGCGAGCGCTCGCCGTCGGCCTCGTCCTGCTGAAACAGATCGAGCAGCGTGCGGCCCATCGGATCGCTTTCGCCGGCAGGATCGCTTGCACCGGCCGAATCGCGCTCACTGGTCAGTGCCGCCCGCATCGCTGGCGAAAGATAGGTCAACCGGCCTTCGGCATCGCTCGACCAGAACGCACCCAGTCCCAGCGCTTCATAGGCATGGCAAAGCGCGGCAGCATGATCGGGGGCCAACATGCCGGCATTGCCGCTCGCGCCGCGGACAGGTTCCTCTTCCGTATTATCGGCTCTTCCCCAGGCCATGCGCCGGATCGCCATTCGAATCTCCGCCAGAGCGCGTTTTCTCGCAACGTATTAGAACGGGACGATTTCCCGAACGTTAACCGCCAGCTCTGCGGCAGAGGCATGCATCGGCCATGGAAAATGCTGCAAAAAAAGAGGGCCGGAAGCGGGTTGCGCTTCCGGCCCAGGTCGTTCGCAGGAGGAACAAGGTCTGGCGGGGGAGGGAGAGAGAGGGAGAGGATCAGCCCCCCAACCCCGCCAAGCTGGTAGAAACTCAGATGTTGTAGGCGCGTTCACCGTGCTCGCTGATGTCGAGCCCCTCGCGCTCGGCTTCCTCGGTCGGACGCAGGCCGATCGTCTTGTCGAGAGCGATGAACAGGATCGCCGAGACGCCGCCCGAGAGCAGCAGGGTGACCAGCACGGCCTTGATCTGGGTAATGATCTGGCCGACGAGGTCATAGGTTCCGGCCTGGGCCGGGAATACGGTGTAATCGATCCAGCCCTGGCCACCCAGCCGCGGATCGGCCACGATCGCGGTGCCGATGGCGCCGACGATCCCGCCAATGCAGTGCACGCCGAACACGTCGAGCGTGTCGTCATACTTCAGCGCGTTCTTCACGGTCGAAACGAAGAAGAAGCAGATCGGCGAAACGACCAGGCCAAGGATGATGGCGCCCATCGGGGCGGCATATCCAGCGGCTGGGGTGATGGCCACCAGGCCCGCGACGGCACCCGAGGCAGCGCCCAGCATCGAGGGCTTGCCATGCTTGATCTGTTCGACGATCGCCCACGACACAGCGGCCGCGGCGGTGGCGACGAAGGTGTTGATGAAGGCAAGGCTGGTGGCGGCATTGGCTTCCAGGCCCGACCCGGCATTGAAGCCGAACCAGCCCACCCACAGCAGCGAAGCGCCGATCATGGTCATGGTCAGCGAGTGCGGCGGGGTGGCTTCCTTGCCGAATCCCAGGCGCTTGCCGATCACGAGGCAGCCGACCAGGCCGGCGATCCCGGCATTGATGTGCACTACGGTGCCGCCGGCAAAGTCCAGACCGCCCCAGCCATAGATCAGGCCGGCGTCAGCCGTATTGTCCGACAGGAAATCGGGACCGGCGAAATACCACACCATGTGGGCCATGGGGAAATAGACCAGAGTCAGCCACAGCACGGTGAAGATTATCAGCGGGGTGAACTTCACGCGTTCGGCAAAGGCGCCCACGATCAGCGCCGGCGTGATGCAGGCGAACGTCATCTGGAAGATGACGTAGACGTATTCGGGCAGATAGACGTTGTTGGAGAACGTCGCCGCGTAAGTGGAAATCGAAACGCCCGCCAGGAACATCTTGGAAAAGCCGCCGACATAGGGCGTCGTTCCGCCGGTGAAGGCCATCGAATAGCCCCAGCAGACCCAGCACAGCGCCGCGACCGAAACGATCATCAGCACCTGCATCAGCACCGAAAGCATGTTC
Source organism: Novosphingobium sp. DS6-6 (assembly GCF_057784975.1). Classification (NCBI taxonomy): domain Bacteria; kingdom Pseudomonadati; phylum Pseudomonadota; class Alphaproteobacteria; order Sphingomonadales; family Sphingomonadaceae; genus Novosphingobium; species Novosphingobium sp. DS6-6. Next base: position 125,483 of record NZ_JBYNTS010000002.1, read on the forward strand.
TTGGTGCGCACCAGGCCGCCATAGAACAGCGCCAGGGCGGGAATGCTCATCATCAGCACCAGTGCCGACGAGACGAGCATCCAGGCAACGTCACCCTTGTTGACCATGGTGGCCATCTGTTCGGCCGTGGGGGCCTTGATCGGCCCGGCTTGCGCAAAGGCGGCAGAGGCCATGCCAAGGCTGAGCCCGGCTGCCGTCATGCCACTGATCGTCTTGCGGATCATTCGGTTTCCCCTCTGTTCGGAAGTCACAGCGCCATGTCGCCGCTTTCGCCGGTGCGGATGCGCACCGCCGAAGCGAGATCGAGCACGAAAATCTTGCCGTCGCCGATCGCCTCGGTGCTGGCGGTTTGCTGGATGGTCTCGACGATCTGCGCCGCCAGGTCGTCGCTGGCAGCAATCTCGATCTTCACTTTGGGCAGCATGTTCGTGGAGTATTCGGCGCCGCGGTAGATCTCGGTCTGGCCTTTTTGCCGGCCAAAGCCCTTCACTTCCGACACCGTCATCCCGGCAACGCCCAGGCCCGACAGCGCTTCACGCACTTCGTCGAGCTTGAACGGCTTGATGATGGCGATGATGAATTTCATTCATGCCCCCTTTTCACGGCCTCAACCAGCCGGCGCCCCGCCGGCGGATTCGTTAAAGCAAAGGGCATGCCAAATCCGTTTTCTTACGGATTCATGCTTTTTCGGGAAACCATACAAATCATGGAGCGTTCATTGCGCTCGATTCTTGTGCAGCGCGAAAGGCCTGCCCAATTTTTGGGCATTGCATACTTGACAAAGCAGACATCGCGAATCACATCAAGCGGGCGTGACGGGCCGATGAAATCAGAGGTAGCGCTTTGCAACGACCTCGATGCGGTCGATTGCCTGCGCTGTGAGCCGGCTGCACTGCACGAGCGTTGGGAAAACCGGCTGACCGGCGAAGAAGTCGAGGCTGTCGCCAAAAGTTATGCGAGCGGTCGCCTGTCCCTGGTCCTCGATTTTGAGCATCCCCCCACCGTAGGAAACCATCGGGAGGGTTCCGCCAGCCCCAAGCACCACGCTGGGGGGTGCGAACACGTTTTGGTTCACCTCGTCAATCGCGAGGAAACCGCGAAGTTCGGTTACCGTGATGCTCGGGATAATGAGGTTGTGTTTGTCGAGGTTATCGGCCTTGCGGATTTCCCAAAGGAGAAAACTGCCTCCGCGATAGGGCTTTATGGCACGCAAGAATTCGAGTGCGATCAAGGGGAAAGCTTCCACTATGCGACGTGCAGATGGGGTCTTTTTGACGCGGCCACATGCGTCCGCTTTGGGCGCTCGGAAAGATTGACGAAGCGCCTTCCTGCTTTCGTTGGTGGGAAACGTGATCCGCTTCGCGTTGCCGGTCCTCGCAGCCATCATCCCCGACATGATGTAGTCGAGTGCAGAACTGAGGCAATGGAAGCAGTCGCCAATCGCCAGCACGAGGTGAGCTGGAATTGGATTGACGGTGAGGCGCAGAACCTGCTTTCCGGTCTCACTGTCTCGCTCGTCGATAATGCTGTAGAAGTCCGAGTTGGTGTAGGCGTCGAACCACTGCTGCGCTTGGTCAATGTGATGGTCGGCCCTATAGATCTTTAGTCGAGCTTGGAAGAAGGCTTGAATCAAGAGATTTTCGTCCATGCCTGAAACCGATCAAGAGAGAGAGGGCGAGGTTCTGCGGCGGATACTGGAGTGGACATACTTGCCGCGTGAGTGTGCAGCCACGCCGTGGCCGACGAACTCCTTGCCGACATGCTTGTAGCCCTGATGTTCATCGGTCATCAGCCAGCTATCATGGCTAGCGTTGGCCACGAGGACATGACGCAGCGTCTCGCCGGTCACCTTGGCGACATGGAACGAACGGACGCGGCCACCGCGCTCCACGAGCGACACAACGGCCTGCTTGTCGCGAAAGGGATTGCGACTCTGATCTGAAGCGCGGCCATACTGGCGCTGCTTGGCATGGCGGTTGCCTAGCTTACCGCCAACGTAGGTTTCGTCGGCTTCGATGGTCTCGCCAAGCCCGCCAAGGGGTTCATTGCTGTCAGGTTTCATGGCCTCGCGGATGCGGTGCATCATGAACCATGCGGTCTTGTAGGTCACGCCGAGCATACGGGCCATCTGGTGACCGCTGATGCCCTGCTTGGAGGCACACAGAAGGTGCATAGCGAGCAGCCACTTGTTGAGCGGAACCTTGGAGGACTCGAGCACAGTGCCGACCGTGACGGTGTACTGCTGGCGGCAGTCGTTGCACTGAACCACGCCCTTGCGGACCATCCCTTCAGGGTGCGCCTTGGTCTTGCGTCCATGCTGGGGCGGCAGGCGCTTGGCCGAGAACGAGCCACAGTGCGGGCAGAAGGGGCCATCCGGCCAATGAAGCGCTTCAAAATGCTCGCGGGCGGCGTCTTCTGACTGAAAGCGGGGGCTGAAAATGTCCATGCCCCTTAGTGCCCCAACAGGACTGCTTTGTCAAGTATACAATTGCCCAATTTTTAGGCACTCCTGCCGGGGCAGCGTCAAAGCTGTCAGGAACCGCGGCCCTTCTGCGTCACGAGCCGCAGGCGTGCCCAGACCGGCAGATGGTCCGATGCCTGCCTTGCCAGCGCGCTGTGATGGACGCCGGTTGCCTCGACCGCCCAATCGTGGCTGATCACGATGCGATCGAGCTGGCCCAGCGGGCGGCGCGCCGGAAAGCTGCGGCCGGGTGCCAATACCGCCAGATCGCTGGAGAAAGCCTGCAACGCACCGCCGCGCGGCGCCCATTCGTTGAAATCGCCCATCAGCACGCGGGCACCCTGTCCGGCCGCGGTACAGGCTGCCTGCACCTGCTGCCGCCGACGCAGGCCGGACAGGTCCAGGTGCATGCCGATCACGCGCACCGGCTGGCCCGCCCAGGCAATATCCACCGCCACAGCCCCGCGCGGCTCCAGCGTGGGCAGCGGCACGGCATGGCAGGCCGTGACGGTCAGATCGCGGCGCACCAGGATGACGTTGCCGTGCCAGCCCAGGCTTCCGGCCCGCCGCGCGCGGTCGATCACCCCCGGCGCCACGGCGCGCCAGGGGCTGCCATGGGACAGCAGCGCCGGGGGGATGACCGCATCGCGCAGGCCGAACCGGCGGTCCGCCTCCTGCAGGGCGATCACGTCGGCGCCGATTTCGTGCAGCACCAGCATAATGCGTTCGGGATCGCAGCGCCCGTCGGCGCCCACGCCCTTGTGGATGTTGTAGCTGGCAAAGATCAGGCTGGCATCCGGGCGGCCGTCCACGCCAGAGCGTTCGCCCGGGGCCGCCTGGGCCGGTGTTGCGCGCACCGCGTCCGGCCCCGTCCGGTCTTACAGGAAATCGCGCAAAGTGGCGATGAAACGGTCGAACTGGTCGTGATGCAGCCAGTGCCCGGCGTTTTCGAATTCCACCGCCTCGGCATTGCGAAAATGCACGATGCGCCCGTCGCGCACCGGATTGCCCGCCCAGGAATCCGCCCCGTTCAGCAGCAGGGTGGGGCTGGTGATCGCTTCCCACAGCTCCTGCTTGCGCGCCTGCGAGATGTCATAGGGGTGTTCGATATGGAGATAGGGATCGAATTTCCAGGTGAACGTGCCGTCTTCGTTGCGGTTGATGCCATGGATCGTCAAATGGCGGGCCTGGGCATCATTGATATAGGGGTTCTGCGCTTTCATGCGCGCCACGGCGGCATCGATGGTGGGATAGCGGCGCGGCAGGCGCCCGGCCGCCTTGCGCTTTTCGGCGATGTAGTCGCGGATGCGGCGGGCAAAGGGCACGCCGCGCATGCGCGCTTCCCAATCCGGGGTCGGGAAGATCCCCTCGACCGCCACCAGCTTGCGCACGTCTTCGGGAAACAGCCCGGCATAACGCAGGGCCACGGCTGCACCCAGCGAATGGGAGACGATGGTCACCGGTGCCAGGCGCAACTGGTGGACCAGCTGTGCCACGTCATAGACCATGTCCATGATGCGATAATTGCCGTCCGATACCCATTCGCTATCGCCGTGGCCACGGTGATCGAGTGCGATCACGTGCCAGTCCTCGCGCAAGGCTTCGGCCGTCCAGTCCCAGCTGCGGCAATGGTCGCGCCCGCCATGGATCAGCAGGAGCGGCGGTTTTTCCGCATTGCCCCAGTCCACATAGTGGAGCCGCAGACGCTGCGAAATGAACGTGTTCGAAGTGGGTCCCAGCAGATTCATGGTTTCACCCTGCCCCTGCCACGCCGTGCTGGCAAGTGCGGGAAACGTTCTGTCACCAGCCGGCCCCGAAAACACGGCCGGTTGCCCACGCATTGCGGCGGGCCTTACCGCTCCTTGGTGGCACTGAACGTCAGCGCCGGATTGCGTTCCTGCTGATAGCTAACGTCCCAGGCGGAGCGCGCCATGAACACGGGATCGCCGTCACGATCCTTGGCAAGGTTCGAAAGGTTGAAATCGGCAAAGGCACGCAGCGCCTCGGCCGTGCCTTTGAGCCAGCGCGCGGTATCGAACGGGGAAGGCTCGAGCACGGCTTCGACTTTGTATTCCGCTTCCAGCCGGCTGATCAGCACGTCGAGCTGCAGCTGGCCTACGACCCCCACGATCCACTGCGAACCGATTTCGGGATAGAAGACCTGGATCACGCCTTCCTCGGAAAGATCGTCCAGCGCCTTGCGCAGCTGCTTGGTCTTGGTAGGGTCTTTCAGCACCACGCGGCGCAGGATTTCGGGCGCGAAATTGGGCAGCCCGGTAAAGCGCACGTCGTTGCGTTCCGACAGGGTATCGCCCACCCGCAGCGTGCCGTGGTTGGGAATGCCGATGATGTCCCCGGCTTCCGCGCTATCGGCGATCTCGCGGTCTTGCGCAAAGAACAGGATCGGCGAATGCACCGCAATCGGCTTGCCCAGGCCCGACGGCGTCAATTTCATGCCGCGCCGGAACGTGCCCGAAACCATGCGCATGAATGCGATGCGGTCGCGGTGCTGCGGGTCCATGTTGGCCTGCACTTTGAACACGAAACCGGTCACGTCGGGGCGGGCGGGATCGATCGTGCCCTGGTCGCTGGCCTGGGGGCGGGGGGGCGGGGCATAGCGATCGATCGCGGCGATCAGTTCGGCCACGCCGAAATTCTTGAGCGCAGATCCGAAATAGACCGGCGTCAGATCGCCATGGCGATAAGCCGCCAGATCGAACCGGGGATAGCCTTCGCGGCCCAGCTCGACCTCTTCGGCAAAGGCATCGGGAATCGCGCCCGCCGCCGGATCGCGCCTGCCCAGAAATTCACGGCTGTCGCCCTCGGGGCGGGCAATCGTTTCGCTGGCGAAGTCATAGACGCCTTCGAACACGCCGCCCATGCCGATCGGCCAGCTCATCGGCGCGACATCGAGCGCCAGGGCATCGGCGACTTCGTCCAGCGTTTCGAACACGGGGCGCCCTTCGCGATCGACCTTGTTGACGAACGTGATGATCGGCACCGAACGCATGCGGCACACTTCGAACAGCTTGCGGGTCTGCGGTTCGATGCCCTTGGCGGCATCGATCACCATGATTGCCGAATCCACCGCGGTCAGCGTGCGATAGGTATCTTCGGAAAAGTCTTCGTGGCCCGGCGTATCGAGCAGGTTGAAAACGGTGCCGTCCTTCTGGAACGTCATGACCGAGGACGTCACCGAAATGCCGCGCTGCTGCTCGATCTTCATCCAGTCCGACCGTGCGCGCCGCGCCTGGCCACGCGCCTTGACTTCGCCGGCCAGATGAATCGCCCCGCCTTGCAGCAGCAGCTTTTCGGTCAGCGTGGTCTTGCCCGCATCGGGGTGGGAAATGATCGCGAAGGTACGGCGGTTCGACATGATGCCGCCGCCCCTAGCCGCCCCTGACAGTCACGTCCATGCGGAAGCTGCGGCTCTCGCCCGGAGGCAGCAGCACGATACCGGGCTTTTCGGTGATGTCGCGGGAAAACCCTTCGGGATCGGCATGGCCGGCCCAGGGCTCGATGCAGATATAGCGCGCGCCCGGCACCTGCCAGAGGCCGAGCATCGCCGTATCGGGGAACGCCAGGTCCAGTGCCGGCCCCCCTTCGACGCCATAGGTAAGGGCGCGGCTGGCCAGATCCGTCCAGATCACCGCATCGGCGGCAAACAGGCCTTCGTGCAGCGGCAGCACGCGGCCTTGCACCGGGCTGGCCTCGCGCTGCTCCAGCATCAGGCCATTGTCCTTGCGCACGCGGCGGATCGGGGCCGGTTCGTCCTTGGTAAAGACCAGGCGGTGCGCATGCCTGGCCGCACTGCCCGGCAGGGGCCAGGCAAAGGCGGGGTGGTAACCGAAACTGAACGGCAGCGTTCCATTGCCGGGGTTGCCGATCGTCGCTGTCATGGCCAGTGTCGCACCCTCCACGGCAAAGGCCATGTCCAGCACGAAAGCGAACGGATAGACCGCGCGGGTGACGGCACTGTCGGTCAGGCGAAAATGCGCGGTGGCCCCGTCGTGCGCCACCAGTTCGAACGGCGAACGACGGGCAAAGCCGTGGCGCGGCAGCGGATAGCTCTTGCCATCGTGGCGCAGCGTGTCACCGGCCAGCGAGCCGACGATGGGGAACAGCAGCGGCGCATGCCCGCCCCAGAACGCGGGATCGGCATCGGTCATCCATTGCTGCCCGGCACGATCGGTCAGGGACCACAGTTCCGCCCCCAGCGGATTGATCGTGGCGGTCAGCGCGTCTGATGCGATGGTGACGAAATCGGAAAGCGGCTGGCTCATGCCCGCAGGGTATGGCCAGCGCGCACGCTCTTCGCAAGTGCAGTATCGCCCGGGGCGGGCAAGCGCCGGTCAGCCGGATCAACCGCGCAGAGTGCCGCCCTGCTTGGCCGCGGCAGCAACGATCCTGTCGGCGATGGCTTTCAGCGCGGCTTCGTCGAAGCTTTTCTCGACCGGCTGCAATGTCACTTCGATGCCGAGGCTCTTGTGCCCTTCCGGCACGCCTGCCCCGCGGAAATCGTCGAACACCCGGGCAGCGACGATATGCGCCTTGTCGGCCCCGCGCACCGTCCGCAGCAGATCGGCGGCCGGCACCCCGGCATCGACCAGGAACGCGAAATCGCGGGTCACCGCCTGAAGCGCAGGCGGGGCGAAGTGCGGCCGGGCAAAGCCCGACGCCGTCTTCCGGGCGGGAAGCCGGTCAAGGAACAGCTCGACCGCCGCCACCGCGCTTTCCAGGCCGAACGCGGTGGCCGTGGCGGGATGAAGCATGCCGAAACGGGCCAGCACCTGCTTTGGCCCCAGGCGCAGCGTCGCCGACTGGCCCGGGTGGAACTGCGGTCCGGCCTCGCCCATCACGGCCAGGTTTTCCACCGGCGCGCCGGCTTGCGCCAGCAGGGCCAGTGCCTCGGCCTTGGCGTCAAAGGCATCGAACGGCTGCGCCTTGCCCGTCGCCCAGCCGCGCGGGGTGCGGTCTCCTGCCAGCACCACGGCCAGGCTCAACCGTTCGTCGCTGCCGCTGTCGTCGCTGCGCAGATAGCGGCGGCCGATCTCGAACAGGCGCAGGCTGGCCGCGCCGCGATCGAGATTGCGCCGCGCGGCTGCCAGCAGGCCCGGCAGCAGCGACGGGCGCATGGCTTTCAGGTCTTCCGAAATCGGATTGGCCAGGGTCCAGACGAACTGCCCGTCGGCAAAATGATCGGCCTGGGCGGGTGGCAGGAACGACCAGGTCACCGCCTCGTGCAGCCCCCGTGCCGCAGCGGCACGGCGCAGCCGGCGTTCCAGCATCTGCACCGGCGTTGCCGTGGGCAGCGCCACGCCGTCGGCGCGCGGCAGCGGGGTGGACGGCACCGCATCAAGGCCGTGGACGCGGATCACTTCCTCGACCAGATCGGGGGCGCCGGCAATGTCGGGCCGCCAGGTCGGCACGGTAACGGTCCAGTCCTCGCCCACATCGAAACCCAGCGCCGTCAGAATGCGCTTCTGCTCGCTGTGCGCCACGGCAATGCCGCCCAGCGCGCCGGCAAGCGCGGGATCGTAGGCAAGCGTGCGCTGCGCCAGGGGCGGGGTGCCCACCCGCACCACCTCGCTGGCCGTGCCACCGCAGATTTCCAGGACCAGCGCAGTCAACAGGTCCATCCCGGTATCGAGGAACGCAGGATCGACGCCGCGTTCGAAGCGGGTACGCGCATCGCTCGACAGGGCCAGGGCCTGGCCGGTGCGGGCGATATGGGCCGGATCGAAATAGGCGACTTCGAGCAGCACGTCGGTCGTCGCGTCGGAACAGCCGGAATGTTCGCCGCCCATGATGCCGCCGATGTCGTGCACGCCGGCATCGTCGGCAATCACCGTCATGAACGGCGCAAGGACATATTCCTTGCCGTTGAGCGCCAGCACGGTCTCGCCCGCGCGCGCCTTGCGGGCGGTAACCGCGCCGGTCAGCTTGGCCAGGTCATAGACATGGGCCGGCCGGCCATAGCCCAGCATGACATAGTTGGTAATGTCCACCAGGGCCGAGATCGGACGCTGGCCGGCGGCCTTGAGCCGATCCTGCAGCCATTGCGGCGACGGGCCATTGCGCACGCCCCGGATCACCCGGCCATGGAACGCGGGGCAGCCGTCGGCATCCTCGATACGGATGTCCACCGGGCAGGGACCGTCACCCGCAACCGGCGCCACGTCGATCGGCCGCAGCGTGCCGATGCCGGCCGCGGCCAGATCGCGGGCAATGCCATAGACACCCATGCAATCGGGCCGGTTGGGGGTGATCGCCACGTCGAACACCGGATCGGACCCCACATAAGCGGCAAACGACTGGCCGAGCGGCGCATCGGCGGGCAGTTCGATGATCCCGTCGTGTTCGTCGCCCAGGCCCAGCTCGCGCGTGGAGCACATCATGCCGTTGGATTCGACGCCGCGAATGGCACTTTTGCGCAGTTCCATGCCGTTGACGGGCACGACCGCGCCAGGCAGGCCGAGCACGCCGACCAGCCCGGCCCGAGCATTGGGCGCGCCGCAGACCACCTGCAACGGCTGGCCATCGCCAAGATCGACGCGCAGCACCTGCAGCTTGTCGGCCTGGGGGTGCTTTTCCGCGGTCAGCACGCGCGCCACGCGAAAATCGGCGAGCGCGGCCGAAGCATCGGTCACGCTTTCGATTTCCAGGCCCAGACTGGTGAGCTTTTCGGCGATTTCGGCTGCGCTTGCCTGCGTATCGAGCAGGGCCTTGAGCCACGAAAGCGAAAACTTCACGGCCGCACTCCCACGCCGCCCGAAAGGGTGGGCACGTCCAGCGCCCCGAAACCATAGTGGGCCAGCCAGCGCGCATCGCCATCGAAGAACGCACGCAGATCGTCCATGCCGTATTTCAACATGGCCAGGCGATCGACACCGGTGCCGAAAGCATAGCCCTGCCACTGGTCGGGATCGAGCCCGCCGAATTCGATGACCTTGCGGTTGACCATGCCCGAACCCAGCACTTCCATCCAGCCACCGCCGGGCGCATCGCCGCTGCCGCCGACCACGCGCTTGCCGCCGACCACGGTATAGCCCACGTCCACTTCCACCGAAGGTTCGGTGAACGGAAAATAGCTGGGGCGCAGCCGCAGCACGATGTCATCGCGTTCGAAAAAGGCCTTGAGGAAGGTTTCCAGCGTCCACTTGAGGTGCCCCAGGTGAATGCCCTTGTCGATCACCAGGCCTTCGATCTGGTGGAACATAGGGGTATGCGTGGCATCGCTGTCAGACCGGTAGACGCGGCCGGGCGCGATGATGCGCAAGGGGGCGCCCGCCTCGAGCATGGTGCGGATCTGCACCGGCGAGGTGTGGGTGCGCAGCAGCATGTCACGCCCTTCGCCGTTGCGTTCGGCGAAATAGAACGTGTCGTGCATGGCCCGCGCGGGATGCGTTTCCGGCATGTTGAGCGCCGTGAAATTATGCCAGTCGTCTTCGATCTCGGGGCCGCTGGCCACGGCAAAGCCCAGGTCGGCAAATATCTCGGCCAGTTCGTCCATCACCTGGCTGACCGGGTGCACGCTGCCGCGCGGGCTTTCGGGCGCGGGCAGCGAGAGGTCGACCGCCTCGGCCGCAAGGCGCGCTTCGAGCGCGGCGCTTTCCAGTTCGGCCTTGCGCGCGGCAAGCGCCGCGTTCACCGCTTCACGGGTGCCGTGGATCTGCGGGCCCCTGGCCTGGCGCTCGTCGGGGCTCATCTGGCCCATGGTCTTGAGCAGGGCCGAAACCCACCCTTGCTTGCCCAGCGCGGCAATGCGGATGCCCTCCAGCGCATCGAGCGAGGAGGCGGCGGCAATGGCGCCAAGCGTTTCGGCCTGCTGTCGGTCTAGCTGTTCCATCGTGCCCCGCCGCTAGCGCGTTGCGCCGCGGAAGGGAAGACGGGTTGATGGGGACCGGGCCTTTGCGGCGCCGCGTTGTCCGTCCATCCCCACCGCCGGCCGGAACGGCGGCGACAGGCGTGCGCACAAACGAGAAGCGCCCGCTCCGCAACGGGAGCGAGCGCCTTTCGCTGTTCTTTCGCCAGAGCGATCAGGCGGCCGGCAGGGCCGCCTTGGCCTGGGCGATGACGGCCGCGAACACGCCGCCTTCGTTCATGGCAAGGTCGGCCATGGCCTTGCGGTCGAGTTCGATGCCGGCAAGCTTGGTGCCATGGATGAACTGCGAATAGGTCAGGCCTTCGGCGCGGACCGCCGCGTTGATGCGCTGGATCCACAGGGCACGGAACGTGCGCTTCTTAACCTTGCGGTCGCGATAGGCATACTGGCCGGCCTTTTCGACGGCCTGGCGGGCGACGCGAATCGTATTCTTGCGACGGCCGCGATAACCCTTGGCCTGGTCGAGAATGCGCTTGTGCTTGGCACGCGTGGTGGTGCCGCGCTTGATACGGGACATGGATCAGCCTCCTCAGTTCAGCCCGTAGGGCGCCCACTTCTTGATCACCTTCGCGTCAGCGTCGGAAATCACGTCGGTGCCGCGGTTCTGGCGGATGTACTTGGCGTTGTGGCTGATCAGGCGGTGGCGCTTGCCGGCCACGCCGTGCTTCACCTTGCCCGTCGCGGTAAGCTTGAAGCGCTTCTTCACACCGCTCTTGGTCTTGAGCTTGGGCATTTTCGTCTCCTTGTTCGACGCGGATGTTCCCGCCGTGGCAGCCCTTCGTGGCCAGGCCGGAACGCATGAATCCGCGTGGATTGAAGGCGCGGCCCTTACCGGGGCCGGGCCGGCTTGGCAACTTGATTCATCGGTCGATCCAGGGGCCGGCCCCGGTACCAATCCACTTGCCACTCCATTGGCCAATCCATTGGCACCTGTATCGGCGGTCTTCCCGGCAATGCCGCGGGGTGCCCGGTCACCCCGCGCCGATCGCTGCCAGATCGAACGGCGTCGTCTGATAGACCTCGTTGATCCAGTTCCCGAACAGCTGGTGTCCATGGGTACGCCAGGTATTGCGCGGTAGCCGCGCCGGATCGTCGCCGGGATAATAGTGCCGCGGCACAATGCGCTCGCCGTCGCGGCGGAATTCGGTGTCGAGCGTAAGCGTATCGTATTCCAGGTGGTTGAACATGTGGATGGCGCGCATGGCCGGATCGTCGATCAGGCAGGGGCCAACCTCGTCGCTGTCGAGCAGAACGGCAAGGCCGGCTGGCAGGTCTTCGCGGCGAACCTCGCTCCAGCGCGAGACCGGCACGGGCACCACATCGGACATGCCGCGCAGCCACGGGCTGGCCGGTACGCGGTTGACATGGGGAAACACGCCATGGGCCTTGGCGCCCAGCACATGCTTGGGCACGCCGTGAAAATGGGCCAGCGCCGCCATCGCGCCCCAGCAGATGGTGAACAGGCGGTGGCAATGAGTCTGGCTCCAGTCGAAGATCTGGCGCAGTTCGTCCCAATAGGTGACTTCGCCGTATGCCATCGTTTCCACCGGCGCGCCGGTCACGATCAGACCGTCGAAGCGTTCCGCGCGCACATCGGCGAATGGGCGATAGAATTCGGCAATGTGCCCGGCCGACGTGGTTTTGCTGACATGCCCCGACAGGCGCACGAGTTGCAGCTCGATCTGCAGGGGCGTCGCGCCCAGCAGCCGCGCGATCTGGGTTTCGGTGGTGATCTTGTCGGGCATCAGGTTGAGCAGCGCGATGCGCAACGGACGGATGTCCTGCCGGGCGGCCTCGGTCTCGCCCATCACGATCACGCCTTCGGCTTCGAGCGTGCGACGGGCGGGGAGGCTATCGGCAATGCGTATGGGCACGGGCGGGTCTTTCCTGACAAACGATCATCCGCATCGCGATCGGGGAAAGACGCCTGAGGCTTGCTCCGCTTGGTTGCCGGATCGGCCACATCCTTTCCCGGGCGGGAAAGCGCCACCTTGCCCGGAAACCGGCAGGTTGGCGTTGGGGCGTCATCCCCAACTCTCGATGCTGGCGCGGCATGTAGGCGCGCACCGCGCCGAATGCAAGTCAGCCACGGCAACCATCGTCGTGGCGCGAAAATGGTTTTATCCCTTGCTCATGAGAATGAATCGCATTACCTTGCGATTCATTCTCATGAGCGAAAGCTGCCATGAGCGAGAGCTGACCGTAGGCAAGAGCCAGGGGTGCCATGTACATCTGCATTTGCAATGCCATCCGCGAAAAGGACCTGCGCCAGGCGGCTCGCCGCCATGCGCGCGGCGATGCCGAGGCGCTTTATGCAGCGCTGGGTTGCCAGCCGCAGTGCCGCCAGTGCCTTGACGAAGCAGACGAAATCGTGGCCGAAGAACGCGCCTGCGCTTTTGCCTAGGCAGGCCAGCCCGGCCTTGCCCGGGCGCGGCGAAACCCGCGTTCTGCAAAAAACTTCGCATTGCTCCGCCGTCGCCACTGGCCTAGCCTGCGCCGCGAATGCAACGGCATAGGAAAGTGTGGCAATGAAGGGCGATGCCAAGGTCATCGAGTTCCTGAACAAGGCCCTGTTCAACGAACTGACCGCGATCAACCAGTACTGGCTGCACTATCGCCTGCTTGCCCACTGGGGCGTCAAAAAGCTGGCGGAATTCGAACGGCATGAGTCGATTGACGAGATGAAGCATGCCGACATGCTGGCCGATCGCATCCTGTTTCTTGACGGGTTGCCCAATTTCCAGGCGCTTGGCCGCCTGAAAGTGGGCGAATCGGTGGAAGAAGTGCTCAAGGCCGATCTCGAGCTGGAATACGAAGCGCTGCCCGTTCTGAAGGATGGCATCGCCCTTTGCGAAACCGTGCGCGATTATGTGAGCCGCGACCTGCTGCAGAAAATCCTCGAAAGCGAGGAAGAGCACATCGATACGCTGGAAACCCAGCTCGACCTGATCAAGCAGATCGGCATTCAGAACTACATCCAGCTCAACAGCCAGCCCCCCGAGGAATGACGCGATCCGGCTGGGGCGGGTGCCTGCAACACTCCTGCCCCGCCATCTTCGCAGGCATCCCGCCACACCGCGCGCGAAAGTGCAGGACGCTCAGCCCGCAGGCTTGACCACGTCCCCGCCTTTCATCACGAAAACCACGCTCTCCAGCACACGCACATCGGCCAGGGGATCACCGTCCACAGCGATCAGATCGCCATAGCGGCCGGTGGCGATGGCGCCCACGTCGGCAGTCCGGTCGAGCGCCTGCGCGGCGCTGCTGGTTGCCGCCTGGATCGCTTCGATCGGGGTCATCCCCCATTCGACCATCTTGGCGAACTGGCGCGCGTTATCGCCATTGGGATAGACACCGCCGTCGGTGCCGAACAGCAGCTTGACCCCGGCGGCATGCGCGGCGCGAAAGGTTTCGCGCTGCTTGCGCCCGATCAACTTTTCCTTGGCCAGGCTTTCGGGAAAGACGCCGTTCCGCTCCCCTTCGGCAAGAATGTAATCGTCGTTATAGATATCCATGTCGAGCCAGGCGCCCTTGGCCTTGGCCAGGCGGAAGCTTTCCGCGTCGGCCAGACTGGCGTGCTCGATCGTATCGATCCCCGCGCGCAGCGCATCGTTGATGCCTGCCGTGCCGTGGGCATGAGCGGCCACCCGCATGCCCAGCATATGGGCCTCGTCGGCAACGGCTTTCAGTTCCTCGAAGCTCATCTGCTGGGCGCCCACCGAATCGGTTTTTGAAAAGACGCCGCCCGTGGCGCATATCTTGATCACTTCGGCGCCATACTTGCGCATCCTGCGCACCAGCGCGCGGAACTGGTCGGGCGTATTGGCGATCTGCGGTGACGGCGCGGTGATCGAGGGCGGGAATTCGGTGGCATCGCAATGCCCGCCCGTCGCGCCCAGGGCATAGGTAGCAGGCACGATGCGCGGGCCGGGCACATAGCCCAGTTCGATCCCCTGCTTGAGAGCAACGTCGTCAAAGTTGCTGGATCCCACGTTGCGCACGGTGGTGAACCCGGCCTCGATAGTCTTTTTCGCGCTGGCCACGCCGATCACGGTGGAAAGGTTGTCGGTGAATTCCAGATTGCGATAGCCGCTGAACCGCGGATCGGCGGTAAGGTGCACATGCATGTCGATCAGCCCGGGCAGCAACGTCCGCGGCCCCAGATCGATCACCTCGGCCCCGGCCGGCACGGCATCGCCCGCTTTGCCCAGCGCGGCGATGCGCCCATCGGTGATCACCACCTGCACATTGTCGACGCGCTTGCCCGCCAGAACGTCGATCATGTGCGCCGCGCGCACCACCACCGTCCTGGCGTGGGCCGCACCCGCCGTCAGCGCCATTAACGCAACCGCACCCAGCACCGCGCTTCTCATCGCTTTCATGCATTATCCTCTTGGTTCAGAACGAGGCAAAGTTGCATGTGCAACGAGGCTGAGCAAGAGGCCAAACCCCGCGCCTCAATGATGGCAGGCGAGCGCTTCGATCACGTCGTCAAGCCTTGCCGGATCGCCCAGCGCGATGACGTCCCCCTGGGATCCCGCGTGCAGCGGCTCGCCGTTCCAGTCGGCCATCGTGCCACCCGCGCCTTCCACGACCGGCACCAGCGCGGCCCAGTCGTGCAGCTTGAGCCCGGCCTCGCACACGATGTCGAGCTGGCCGGTCGCCAGCATCGCATAGTTGTAGCAATCGCCACCCATCACCATGCGGCGGTAATCGGTCTTGCCCGCCAGGGCCATGAAATGATCGCCCTCGTGCTGGCTGAAATAATGCGGGCCGGTGGTGGCGATCGTGGCTCCGGCCAGCGCGCGGCAGGCCCGGGTTTTGACCGGCTGGCCGTTGAGCGTGGTGGCCCGGCCCGATGCGCCCACCCAGCGTTCGCCGGCAATCGGCTGGTCGATCACCCCCAGGACGGGAAAGCCGTCGACCAGCAGCGCGATCAGCGTGCCGAACAGCGCGCGCCCCGCCAGGAAACCGGCGGTGCCGTCGATCGGATCGAGCACCCAGCTGCGGCCCGAGGTGCCTTGGCGCGTACCGAATTCCTCGCCGATCACCGTATCCTGGGCGCGTTCGGCCAGCAGGATTACCCGCATCGCTTCCTCGGCCGCGCGATCGGCCAGCGTGACGGGCGTTGCATCGCCCTTGCGTTCGGCCGTCACGCTGCGGAAATAGGGGCGAATCGCCGCACCGGCGGCGTCGGCCAGGCGGTGGGCCAGGGCAATGTCGTCATCAACCTTCATGGGCATGTGCTTTGCCGATAGCGCGGACGCGGTCAAGAAGCGCTTCCTGCCGACACGAAAGGCATGATAGTCAAAAGTTTGAAGTTTCCCTGACGAAGACGAAAAGCCAGTCATTGGGGGGCAGCAGGGGGCAGACAGCAATGAACCAGAACACGAGGCCGGCCGTGGACAGGGCGATCGCGCCGGCCACCGGGGTGACGCGCCACGGCCAGCCGCTGTCCTACAGCCGGGCACCGGCACCGGATCTGGCCCCGTGGATCGGCCGTTTCTACGCAACCGTGGTGGAAGCGCCGGCCGACTATGTCCTCCAATGCGGCCTGTTGGCCGATACCACCTGCATCCGCGTGCAGTTGCGCGGCGCCTGGACGGCGCTGACGCGCGACGGTGCCCGCGCCCTGGGGCGTGCGGCGCTGTTGTTCGGCCCCAATACCCGGCGCATGCCCGTGGGCGTGACCGGCAGCTTCATCAGCGTCGGCGCGGTGCTGCGCCCCGGGGCCGGGCAGGCCCTGGCCCGCCTGCCCCAGGCAGACCTTGCCGATCGCTTCGACACGATCGATCGCCTCGGCCTCGATGCCGCGCGCTGGCTTGCCATGTTCGATCCCGCGGCTTCGCCCGAAGACTGGTGCCAGGCCATGGAACAGGCCCTGCGCGAAATCCTGACCTGGCGCGGCGCGCCCGAGCCCGATCCCGTCACTGCCCGGTTCGAGGCCGCGGCCCTCGCCAATCCGGCGATCGGCGTGGCCGAATTTGCCGCCCAGTGCGGGATCGAGCAGCGCCGGCTGGAACGCATCGTACGCCGCGATTTCGGCATGACGCCCAAGCAGGTGCTGCGCCGCGCCCGCGCGCTCGACATGGCCAGCCACCTGCGCGGCGTGGCCGACGATGCCGAGGCCGAAACCCTGGCCCTGCGCTATTACGACCAAAGCCACCTGATCCGCGAATTCACTGCCATGTTCGGCATGTCGCCCCGCCAGTTCGTGGCGCAGCCGCAGCCGCTCATGACACTGTCCCTCGAAACGCGCCAGGCGCGGCGCCTGGAAATGACCGAGCGGATCGCCCCGGGCGGCGTCCGCCCCTGGCAATAGCGCCAGCCCGCGCGCCGGCGTTCAATCGAACAGGCTGGAAACCGAGCTTTCGTCGGCAATGCGGCGGATCGCCTCGCCGATCAGCGGGGCGATGGTCAGGATGCGGATGCGGTTGCAATTCCTGGTCGCCTCGGTGGGCAGGATCGAATCGGTGATCACCAGTTCCTTGAGCGCCGAACTGCCCACTCGCGCCACCGCGGCGCCTGACAGCACGCCGTGCGAGATATAGGCCGCGACACCGGCCGCGCCGGCATCCATCAACGCCTGTGCCGCGTTGCACAGCGTGCCGCCCGAATCGATGATGTCGTCGATCAGGATGCACATGCGGCCTTTGACGTCGCCGATGATGTTCATGACTTCGGACTGGCCAGGACGATCGCGGCGCTTGTCGACAATGGCGAGTGGCGCGTTATCCAGCCGCTTGGCCAGCGCCCGGGCGCGTACCACCCCGCCCACGTCGGGCGAGACCACCATTATCTCCTGCCCGCCATAACGGGTCTGGATATCGGCCGCCATGACCGGGGCGGCAAACAGGTTATCGGTGGGGATATCGAAAAAGCCCTGGATCTGGCCGGCATGCAGGTCAACGGCCAGCACGCGGTCAGCGCCGGCCGTGGTGATCAGGTTCGCCACCAGCTTGGCCGAAATCGGGGTGCGTGGCCCCGGCTTGCGATCCTGGCGGGCATAGCCGAAATAGGGGACGACGGCGGTGATCCGCTTGGCCGATGCGCGACGCAGCGCATCGATGCAGATCAGCAGCTCCAGCAGATTGTCGTTGGCCGGAAAGCCGGTGGACTGAACCAGGAAAACGTCTTCCCCGCGGACATTCTCGTGAATTTCCACAAAGACTTCCTCGTCGGCAAAGCGCCGTACGGAAGCGTCGGTCAGCGGCAGTTCGAGATAAGCCGCAATGGCGCGCGCCAGCGGCAGATTGCCGTTGCCGGACATGATCTTCATGGCGTTCCCCCTTGAGTCCTCGTGATGTCCTGGTCCTCCGCGCCGCCCTTAGCCCATGATGACAGTTTTGCAACGCCCAAGGCCCGCGCGCATGGCCCCTGGCCGCCCCGTTCGTCGCGATTGCGCCCGGCGGTGCCATGGTCCCCCTTGCCCGCCTTGGCCGAGGCGGCCTAGAGTCCGGCCATGGCCGACCGTCTGATCATCACGCTTGCGCAACTCAACCAATGGGTCGGCGATCTTGCCGCCAATGCCGCCGCCATGCTGGCCGCGCGGAGCAGGGCACCCGAGAGCGATCTGATCGTCTTTCCCGAAATGCAACTGATCGGCTATCCGCACGAAGACCTGGTGCTCAAGCCCGCCTTGATCGAACGGGCCACGGTGGAAATGGAAAGGCTTGCTGCCGCCACTGCCGACGGAGGGCCGGCCATGCTCGTCGGTTCGGTCTTCGTGCGCGATGGCGCGCTGCACAACGGCGTTGCCCTGCTCGATGGCGGCCGCATCGTCGCCACGCGCTTCAAGTACGAGCTGCCCAACTACGGCACGTTCGACGAAAAGCGCTTGTTCCTGCCTGGCCCGATGCCCGAACCGGTGCCGTTTCGCGGCGTCATGCTGGGCTTGCCGATCTGCGAAGACATCTGGCATCCCGACGTATGCCGCCATCTCGCCCGGCTGGGCGCGGAAATCTTCGTCTGTGTCAACGGCAGCCCGTACGAGATCGACAAGGACGTTCTGCGCATCGATGGCGTGGCCAAGCGCCGCGCGATCGATACCGGCATCCCGCTGGTCTATGTCAACCGCGTGGGCGGGCAGGACGAAGTGGTTTTCGATGGCGCCAGCTTCGTGGTCGGCCCGGAAGGCGCGCTCTGGGCGCAACTGCCGGATTGGCAGGAAGCCATGGTCGACACGGTATGGAACCGCGTGCCTTTCGGCAACGGGCACCGCTGGCGCTGCCAGGCGGGCGAAGTGGCTGAACCGACCGAGCACCCCGAAGACATTTATTGCGCCATGGTCATGGCCCTGCGCGACTATGTCGACAAGAACCGTTTTCCGGGGGTGATCCTGGGCCTTTCGGGCGGCATCGATTCAGCGCTGTGCGCCGCGATCGCGGTCGATGCCCTGGGCGCCGAACGGGTGTGGTGCGTGATGCTGCCCAGCCGTTATACCAGCCAGGAAAGCCTCGATGACGCGGCCGCCTGCGCACGAATGCTGGGCGTTCGGCTCGATACCGTGCCGATCGGCCCGGCGATCGACGGCTTTACCCGGATGCTGGCACCGGCCTTTGCCGGGCGCGATCCCGATCTGACCGAGGAAAACCTGCAGTCGCGCATCCGCGGCACGACCTTGATGGCACTTTCCAACAAGTTCGGGCCGATGCTGGTGACTACCGGCAACAAGAGCGAGATGAGCGTGGGCTATGCCACCATCTATGGTGACATGAACGGCGGATACAACCCGCTCAAGGATGCCTACAAGACCACGGTCTTTGCGCTGGCGCGCTGGCGCAACGCGCACAGGCCGCGCATCGCGCTGGGGCCGCAGGGTACGGTCATGCCCGAACGCATCATCACCAAGCCCCCCAGCGCCGAACTGCGCCCGGATCAGAAGGACGAGGACTCGCTGCCGCCCTACGAGGTTCTCGACGCCATCCTGCTGGGCCTGGTGGAGCACGAGAAAAGCGTGGCGCAGATCGCGGCCGAGGGCTTCGACCGTGCGACCGTGGAACGGATCGAGCGCCTGTTGCACCTGGCCGAATACAAGCGCCGCCAAGCCCCGCCGGGCGTCAAGCTGGGCATGCGCAATTTCGGCCGCGACCGGCGCTATCCGATAACCCAGGGTTTCCGAACCGCCTGACAGGTTTCGTGCTTGCGCGCGAGCCGCTAAAGCACGCCTTTGTTGCGAATGATAATCATTGACGGAAAGTAACTCGTTGCCTAACCTTTCTTGCGAATCGATCGCAAAAGAGGTTGCCCATGTCCGCCGCCCGGCCCGACACAGCATCGCATAATTCTGCCCGTCGTAACGCGATCGTGGCGGCACTGGCACGCCCGCGGGACATGCGCGCGCTATCGCTCCCGGGGCTGCACATGGTCATGGCCATGCGCCTTTCTGCCGTGTTCGAGCGCGCGGGGCGCGATCCCGTGCCCGATCTTGTACAGCGTTATCGCAGCGTCGAGGCCGCCGTTGCCGTTCACGCCCTGGTGCGCCATGTGATCCGCACCTGGCCGGAACGTTTCCTGGTCAATCGCCCCTGCCAGATGGCGATGACGCCTGATGAGGCAACACTGGCCGCCATGGTCCGCAATGCGCTCGCCGGCGACAGCGCCGGTTTCGCGGCTCTCCTCCAGGGGTTCGTGCGGGCAGACCGGCACGAAGGACTTTACCGTTCCACCCAGCACGCCGCCGCGCTGTTATCAGGCCGCGACGCCCGCCTCGGCACGCGCGGCTGAAACCGCGCTTTGCCGCCTCGTGCTCCCGCCCCTCGACGATGGCATTCGACGGCATGGCGCTTGCTCTCTCCCCCTTGCCGATCGCCTTCCGCTGGCGCTCCTGGCGGCACTGGCCGAAGCCTTCGACGAGCGCGCTTTGCTCTGGAAAGTCGATCTGATGGATTGCCGGGCGGTCAGCCCGCAATTTGCGGCAATCATTGCCGCCGAGGCGCTGTGGTTCGACCTGACCTGGCCTGACCTGGCCTGACCTGACCTGGCCCGCGACCTGCCCTTCGCCCTGGCTTCATCTTGCAACAAAAACCCCGCCGGTTGCCCGGCGGGGTTCGTGGTTTTCAGGCTATAGCGAGGATCAGTCCTCGTCGCCCTTGATCAGGTAATCGGCCGCATCGGCATCGGTGCCGTGGGTTTCGCCTTCCACGGCAGCCAGCGGATCGTTGCCGATCGCTGCTTCGGGGCCCTGGGCCAGTTCGGCGGCATGTTCTTCGGCGGCGCTGTTCGGCGCGATCAGGGCTTCCTGAAGGCGGCGATTGGCGGCGCGGAGAGCGGCGTCGCGGCTGTTGGCCGCCACGCGCATGCGGTTCATGCCCGCGCCGGTGCCCGCGGGAATCAGGCGGCCGACGATGACGTTTTCCTTGAGGCCGATCAAGCTGTCGCGTTTCCCTTCGACCGCCGCCTGAGTCAGCACGCGGGTGGTTTCCTGGAACGAGGCGGCAGAGATGAACGAACGTGTCTGAAGCGAAGCCTTGGTGATGCCCAGCAGCACCGGCTTGCCTTCCGCCGGGCGCGAACCCGCCGGCAACTTGGCGTTGGTTTCGTTCATTTCCTCAAGGTCGATCTGCTCGCCCGGCAACAGGGTGGTGTCACCGCCATCGGTGATTTCCACTTTCTGCAGCATCTGACGAACGATCACTTCGATGTGCTTGTCGTTGATCTTCACGCCCTGCAGGCGATAAACTTCCTGGATTTCCGCCACGAGATATTCCGCCAGGGCCTCGACACCGAGAACCTCGAGAATGTCGTGCGGATCGGGCGAGCCCGAGATCAGGTTGTCGCCCTTCTTGACGTAGTCGCCTTCCTGAACGTCGATCACCTTGGACTTGGGGATCAGGTACTCGACCGGTTCGCCCTCTTCCGGGATGATCGCAATCTTGCGCTTGGCCTTGTAGTCACGAATGAATTCCACACGGCCCGAGATCTTGGCGATGATCGCGTTGTCCTTGGGCTTGCGCGCCTCGAACAGCTCGGCCACGCGCGGCAGACCGCCGGTGATGTCGCGCGTCTTGGCGGCTTCGCGGCTGGCGCGCGCCAGTACGTCACCGGCCTGGACTTCCTGGCCGTCTTCCACCGAAAGGGTGGTGCCCGGCGCCATCATGTAGCGCGCGGTTTCACCCGAGGCATCGTCGAGCAAGGTCAGGCGTGGGCGCAGGTCTTCCTTCTTGGCCCGGCCGCCCGCGCGGTTTTCGGTAACGACGCGCTGGGCAATGCCCGTTGCTTCGTCGACCTGCTCGGTCAGCGTGCGGCCGTCGATCAAATCCTGATAGCGCACGATACCCGGCTTTTCGGTGATCACCGGCAGGGTGAACGGGTCCCACTCGGCCAGGCGCTGCCCCAATTCCACCCTGGCACCGTTTTCGTGCAGCAGGTGCGTACCATAAGGCACGCGGTGCATGGCGCGTTCGCGGCCGTCGGTATCCATGATCACGATTTCGCCGTTGCGGGCCAGCGACAGGCGGCGGCCACGGCTGTCCGTGATCGTCGGAATGTCGCGATAGTGGACGGTACCGTCGCAGATCGATTCGAGGTGCGACTGTTCGTTCACCTGCGCCGCGCCACCGATGTGGAACGTGCGCATGGTCAGCTGCGTGCCGGGTTCGCCGATCGACTGGGCAGCGATCACGCCCACCGCTTCGCCGATGTTCACCGGAGTGCCCCGCGCAAGGTCACGGCCATAGCACGTGCCGCACACGCCCTGCGGGGCTTCGCAGATCAGCGGCGAACGGATGCGCGCAGACTGGACGCCGGCCGCCTCGATCCGGGCGACCGTCGGCTCGTCGAGCAGCGTGCCCTTTTCGCAGATGACGTTGCCGGTCTTGGCCTCGATCATGTCTTCGGCCAGCGTGCGGCCCAGAATGCGCTCGCCCAGCGAGGCAATGGTCGAACCGCCCTGCACGATCGCGCGCATTTCCAGCGCCCGCTCGGTGCCGCAATCGTTGACCGTCACCACGCAATCCTGCGACACGTCGACCAGACGGCGGGTGAGATAGCCCGAGTTCGCCGTCTTGAGCGCGGTATCGGCCAAGCCCTTGCGGGCACCGTGAGTCGAGTTGAAGTATTCAAGGACGGTCAGGCCTTCCTTGAAGTTCGAGATGATCGGCGTTTCGATGATCTCGCCGGAAGGCTTGGCCATCAGGCCGCGCATGCCCGCCAGCTGCTTCATCTGCGTCGGTGAACCGCGCGCGCCCGAATGGCTCATCATGTAGATCGAGTTGACCGGCTTTTCGCGGCCGTTCTCGTCCACCGGGGTGGCGCGGATCTCGTCCATCATGGCGCTGGCCACCTGGTCGCCGCAGCGGCTCCAGGCGTCGATCACCTTGTTGTACTTTTCCTGCTGGGTGATCAGACCGTCCTGGTACTGCTGTTCGTAGTCGGCGACGAGTTCCTTGGTCTCGGCCACGAAAGCATCCTTGGTGGCCGGGATGATCATGTCGTCCTTGCCGAACGAAATGCCCGCCTTGAACGCGTTGCGGAAACCGAGGCTCATGATCGCATCGGCGAAAAGGACCGTCTCCTTCTGGCCGGTGTGACGATAGACCTGGTCGATGACGTCGGCGATTTCCTTCTTGGTGAGCAGGCGGTTGACCAGCTCGAACGGCACGGTGTGGCTCTTGGGCAGGCACTCGCCGATCAGCATGCGGCCGGGCGTGGTCTCATACCGCTTGAGATAGGTCTTCCCGTTCTCGTCGGTCTGCGGCACGCGCGCCACGATCTTGGAATGCATGGTGACCGCGCCGGCATAGAGCGCCTGATGCACTTCGGCCATGTCGGCCAGCAGCATGCCTTCGCCCGGTTCGCCCTTGCGGTCCATCGACAGGTAATAGAGGCCCAGCACCATGTCCTGCGAAGGCACGATGATCGGCTTGCCGTTGGCGGGCGAGAGGATGTTGTTGGTCGACATCATCAGCACGCGCGCTTCGAGCTGGGCTTCCAGGCTCAGCGGCACGTGGACGGCCATCTGGTCCCCGTCGAAGTCGGCGTTGAAAGCCGAACAGACGAGCGGGTGCAGCTGGATCGCCTTGCCTTCGATCAGCACGGGTTCGAAAGCCTGGATGCCAAGGCGGTGGAGCGTCGGCGCGCGGTTGAGCATGACCGGATGTTCGCGGATCACCTCGTCCAGGATGTCCCAGACTTCCTTGCGTTCCTTTTCCACCCACTTCTTGGCCTGCTTCAGAGTCATCGAGAGACCCTTGGCATCGAGCCGCGCATAGATGAACGGCTTGAACAGCTCGAGCGCCATCTTCTTGGGCAGGCCGCACTGGTGCAGCTTGAGTTCCGGGCCGGTCACGATGACCGAACGGCCCGAATAATCGACGCGCTTGCCCAGCAGGTTCTGGCGGAAGCGGCCCTGCTTGCCCTTGAGCATGTCTGACAGGGACTTGAGCGGGCGCTTGTTGGCGCCGGTGATCACGCGGCCGCGACGGCCGTTGTCGAACAGCGCGTCGACCGCTTCCTGCAGCATGCGCTTTTCGTTGCGCACGATGATATCGGGCGCACGCAGTTCGATCAGGCGCTTCAAGCGGTTGTTGCGGTTGATGACGCGGCGATAGAGGTCGTTGAGGTCCGACGTGGCGAAGCGGCCACCGTCGAGCGGCACCAGCGGGCGCAGTTCGGGCGGAATGACCGGCACCACGTCGAGAATCATCCATTCCGGGCGGTTGCCGGAATCGATGAACGATTCCACCACCTTCAGGCGCTTGATGATCTTCTTGGGCTTCAGTTCGGACTTCGTCTCGGCCAGTTCCTTGAGCAGGTCCTCGCGCTCCTGGACCATGTCGAGGTCCATGAGCATCTGCTTGACCGCCTCGGCGCCGATGCCGGCCGAGAACGCATCCTCGCCATATTCGTCCTGCGCGTCGAGCAGTTCGTCCTCGGTCAGCAACTGATAGCGCTCGAGCGGGGTAATGCCCGGCTCGATCACCACGTAGCTTTCGAAATAGAGAATGCGTTCCAGCTGCTTGAGCTGCATGTCGAGCAGCAGGCCGATGCGCGAGGGCAGCGATTTGAGGAACCAGATGTGCGCCACCGGGGCGGCCAGCTCGATATGGCCCATGCGCTCGCGGCGCACTTTGGTAACGGTCACTTCGACGCCGCACTTTTCGCAGACGACGCCCTTGTACTTCATCCGCTTGTACTTGCCGCACAGGCACTCGTAGTCCTTCACGGGGCCAAAGATGCGGGCGCAGAACAGGCCGTCACGCTCGGGCTTGAACGTACGGTAGTTGATGGTTTCCGGCTTCTTGATCTCGCCGAACGACCACGAGCGGATACGCTCGGGAGACGCCAGACCGATCTGGATCTGGTCGAAGGTTTCGGGCTTGGGAAGCTGGTTGGTGAATTTGGTAAGGTCGTTCATTGCGTGATCCTCACTGGGAGGGAAATCCAGGTCGCATGTATCGTGCGGGCAGGCGGACGGGCCGGGTGGCGGGACGCGACCCCCGCCACCGACCGGGCCTATTCGGCCGCTTTGGCCAGGCCGTCGTCGTCCTGATCGTCAAGCGACGACAGTTCGACGTTGAGGCCCAGCGAGCGCATTTCCTTGACCAGCACGTTGAAGCTTTCGGGAATGCCGGCCTCGAAGGTATCGTCACCCTTGACGATCGCCTCATAGACCTTGGTGCGGCCGACGACATCGTCGGACTTGACCGTGAGCATTTCCTGCAGCGTGTAGGCCGCGCCATAGGCCTGAAGCGCCCAGACCTCCATTTCCCCGAAGCGCTGGCCGCCGAACTGGGCCTTGCCGCCCAGCGGCTGCTGGGTGACGAGGCTGTAGGGGCCGATCGAGCGGGCGTGGATCTTGTCATCCACCAGGTGGTGCAGCTTGAGCACGTACTTGCAGCCGACGGTCACCTTGCGATCGAAAGCTTCGCCCGTGCGGCCGTCATAGAGCGTGACCTGGCCCGATTCGTCGAGCCCGGCCTTGCGCAGCATGGCGGTGACGTCGGCTTCCACCGCGCCGTCGAACACCGGCGAACCCATCGGTACGCCGTTGCGCACGTTCTGCGCCAGTTCCACGATCTCGTCGTCGCTGCGGGTGCTGATATCCTCGGCGTAGTTGTTGCCATAGATATCCAGCAGCAGCTCGCGCACCGCCGCCGGCGGCTCGCCCGCTACGGGATCGGGGTTGGCTTCGCGCCAGGCATCCAGTGCCGCGCCGATCTTGTGGCCAAGACCGCGCGCTGCCCAGCCCAGGTGGGTTTCGAAGATCTGCCCGACGTTCATGCGCGAGGGCACGCCCAACGGGTTGAGCACGAAATCGACCGGGGTGCCGTCTTCCAGGAACGGCATGTCTTCCTGCGGCAGAATGCGGCTGATGATGCCCTTGTTGCCATGACGGCCGGCCATCTTGTCCCCCGGCTGCAGCTTGCGCTTCACCGCCACGAAGACCTTGACCATCTTGAGCACGCCCGGCGCCAGCTCGTCGCCGCGCTCCAGCTTTTCCTTGCGGTCCTCGAACTTTTCCTGGATCGCCTTGATCGCGGCATCGTACTGCGCCTTGGTCGCTTCCAGCTGCTGCTGGCGCGCATCGTCGGCAACGGCGAACTTCCACCATTCGTGACGCTCGACATCGGCCAGCACCTGCTCGTCGATCTCGATGCCTTTCTTGATCCCCTTGGGCGCCGCGGTGGCCACCTGGCCCAGCAGCATGTCCTTGAGGCGGTTGAACGTGGCGCGGTTCAGAATCGCCCGTTCGTCCTCGCGGTCCTTGGCAAGGCGTTCGATTTCCTCGTTCTGGATGGCGCGGGTGCGGTCGTCGATCTCGATCCCGTGGCGGTTGAACGTGCGTACGTCGACGATCGTGCCCGAAACGCCCGGCGGCAGACGCAGCGAGGTGTCGCGCACGTCGGACGCCTTTTCGCCGAAGATCGCGCGCAGCAGCTTTTCTTCGGGCGTCATCGGCGATTCGCCCTTGGGCGTGATCTTGCCGACAAGGATGTCTCCCGGATGCACTTCGGCGCCGATGTAGACGATGCCCGCCTCGTCGAGGTTGCGCAGCGCTTCCTCGCCCACGTTGGGAATGTCGCGGGTGATGTCTTCTGGCCCGAGCTTGGTGTCGCGGGCCATGACTTCGAACTCCTCGATGTGGATCGAGGTGAAGACGTCTTCCTTGACGATCCGCTCGCTGATCAGGATCGAATCTTCGTAGTTGTAGCCGTTCCAGGGCATGAACGCGACGAGCACGTTCCGCCCAAGCGCCAGTTCCCCCAGCTCGGTGGAAGGGCCATCGGCCAGGATGTCACCCTTTTCAACCACTTCGCCCACCGAAACCAGCGGGCGCTGGTTGATGCAGGTGGACTGGTTGGAACGTTCGAACTTCTGCAGCGTGTAGATGTCCACGCCCGATTTGCCCGGCTCCACGTCGCCGGTCACGCGGATCACGATGCGGGTGGCATCCACCTGATCGACAATACCGCCGCGCAGCGCGGCAATGGCCGCACCCGAATCGCGGGCCACGGTCTCTTCCATGCCGGTGCCCACGAACGGGGCATCGGCCTTGAGCAGCGGCACGGCCTGGCGCTGCATGTTCGAACCCATCAATGCGCGGTTGGCGTCGTCGTTTTCCAGGAACGGAATGAGCGAGGCGGCGACCGAGACGAGCTGCTTGGGACTGACGTCCATCAGCGTTACGGATTCGCGCGGCGCCATGACGAATTCGCCGTTCTGACGGGCCGAAACCAGTTCCTCGACGAAGGAGCCATCGGCATTGGTTTCGGCCGAAGCCTGCGCCACCGTGTGCTTCTGCTCTTCCATGGCCGAAAGATACACGACTTCCGACGTCACCTTGCCGTCGATCACCTTGCGGTAGGGGGTTTCGATGAACCCGTACTTGTTGACGCGGGCAAAGGTGGAAAGCGAGTTGATCAGGCCGATGTTCGGCCCTTCGGGCGTCTCGATCGGGCAGATGCGGCCATAGTGCGTGGGGTGCACGTCGCGCACTTCGAAGCCCGCGCGCTCGCGGGTCAGACCGCCCGGCCCGAGGGCCGATACGCGCCGCTTGTGCGTCACTTCCGACAGCGGGTTGGTCTGATCCATGAACTGCGAAAGCTGCGAGGAGCCGAAGAACTCGCGCACCGCGGCCACTGCCGGCTTGGCATTGATCAGGTCGTTGGGCATCACGGTCGACACGTCGACCGAGCTCATGCGTTCCTTGACCGCGCGCTCCATGCGCAGCAGGCCGACGCGATACTGGTTTTCCAGCAGCTCGCCCACCGAACGCACGCGGCGGTTGCCGAGGTTGTCGATATCGTCGACTTCGCCCTTGCCGTCCTTCAGGTTCACCAGTTCCTTGACCACCGCCAGGATATCCTCGGTGCGCAGCGTGGTGATCGTGTCGGGGCAGTCGAGGCCCAGGCGCATGTTCAGCTTGACGCGGCCCACGGCCGACAGGTCATAGCGGTCGGCATCGAAGAACAGGCCGTCGAACAGGGCTTCGGCGGTTTCGCGCGTCGGCGGCTCGCCCGGGCGCATCACGCGATAGATGTCGGCCAGCGCGTGATCGCGATCCTCGGCCTTGTCGGCCTTCATCGTGTTGCGGATCCAGGGGCCGGTGCCGACGTGATCGATGTCGAGCAGGTCGAGCCGGTCCACCCCGGCGCGATCGAGCACATCGAGGTTTTCGGGGCCGACTTCATCGCCCGCTTCGATCCAGATGCGCCCGGTCGCTTCGTCGATCAGATCCCTGGCGGCATAGCGGCCGAAGATTTCCTCGGTGGGGATCAGCAACTGGGCCAGGCCGTCCTTGGCCGCCTTGTTGGCCGCACGCGGCGAAATCTTCTGCCCGGCGGGGAACACCACTTCGCCCGAGGCGGCATCGACGATGTCGAATGCCGGCTTTGCCCCGCGCCACTGGTCGAGCACGAACGGTACTTTCCACCCGCCCTCGGCACGCACCCAGGTGACCTTGTTGTAGAAGTAATCGAGAATCTGTTCGCCATTCAGGCCCAGGGCATAGAGCAGCGCGGTAACCGGCAGCTTGCGCTTGCGGTCGATGCGGACATTGACGATGTCCTTGGCGTCGAATTCGAAATCGAGCCACGAGCCGCGATAGGGAATGACCCGCGCGGCGAACAGGTATTTGCCCGAGGAATGCGTCTTGCCGCGATCGTGATCGAACAGCACGCCTGGCGAACGGTGCATCTGCGACACGATCACACGCTCGGTGCCGTTGATGATGAACGTGCCGTTGTCGGTCATGAGCGGGATATCGCCCATGTAGACGTCCTGCTCCTTGATATCGATCAAGCTCTTGGTTTCGGTTTCGGCGTCGACTTCGAACGTGGCGAGCTTGAGCGTCACTTTCATCGGCGCGGCATAGGTGATGCCGCGCTGGCGGCACTCGTTAACGTCGTACTTGGGCGCCTCGAGCACATAGCCGTCGCGCTCCTTGATATCGAGGCTGGCGGTGCCGGCGAAATCCTGGATCGGAAAGACCGAACGCAGCGTCTTCTCCAGGCCCGAGACATAGCTGGTGGCCGGATTGGAGCGCAGGAACTGCTCGTACGATTCGCGCTGAACCTCGATCAGGTTCGGCATCTGCACCACTTCGTGAATGTCGCCGAAGATCTTGCGGATGCGCTTTTTCACGCCGGCGCGGGCTTGAGCCTTGGTTGCCATGGGAGGTGTATGCCTCTTTGCTGTAACGGGCCGGCGCAAACCGGCGGAAATCTGCCATGCGCGGCGGTGGCACGACATTCACGCAAAAGAGGCCGCGTGGCACGACGCACCTTTTGCAGATGCCCGTTGCCAGCAGCCTTCGCGTGATGCCGAAACCCGCCGCTTCCTTCCGTGGAGCCTTCCCCCGCGCATGGGATGGCCTTGCTCGAAACAGCAGGTAATGTCGTGCCATATAGGGCCGCCCGGCGCAAAGTCAAAGAGACAAAGTCAATAGGAGAGATGTCCGGCGGGGCGCCGGCATGCGGAAAAGGCGATCAATTCTGCAAACGGCCGTTTACGCCACCGAAATCATGCGCGGAGTGGACACGACGTTTGCGTTCTGTTTACCCTGATCGCATAGGCAGGGCTCGCGCGGCGCTGCCCGTGCGCCACGACGTTTCCACCCGCCGGATTTATGGACGACAGATTCGCCTTCATCTTGCCGGTCATGCATTTTGCATTCGGTGTCGCCGCCATGCTGGCGGGCCGGTGGCGGGTGCCGAGCGCGCCATGGTGGGCAACCGGGTTTCTTTGCAGCGCTGGCGGTTTCGGAATGCCGGCATTCGCTTTCCTGATGGACAATGTCGCCCGCGCGACCATTGCGACGACTCTCTTCGCCATCGCTTTCTTCTGCTTCGGCCAGGCTTTGTGCGAACACTTCGGCCTGCGCCGTCATCATGTACCGCTGCGCGCGGCCATCGCTTTGGGTTCGAGCGCGGTCAGCATCTGGGCCTTGGCCGAAAACAACCTGCGCCTGCATCTGGCCGCTTCCGACGCGGGATGCGCGCTGCTGCTGGCAGTGCCCCTGCTTCTTGCGCGCGGCCGCACCCGGCGCAGCGGCGATCGTGCGCTGGTGGCGACGAGCTGGATCGCGGCCGTCGATTGCGGATCGCGCGTGGCGGGCATCCACTGGCTGGCAAGCGGGGGCATCGCCGATTTCGCCAAGACGCCTTATGCGTTCCTCTACCAGGTGACCGGCTCGCTCGTCGGCGTGGCCTTCGCCATGGCGGCGCTCGCTTCGGTAATGATCGGGGTGCTGATGCGCTATCGCGACTGGGCGATCTGCGATCCGCTGTCGGGCCTGCTCAACCGCCGCGGGTTTGACGAGGCGCTCGCCGCGCGCGCCGCGAACGAGCGGGCCCACGCGGCGGTGATCGTGTGCGACATCGATCATTTCAAAGCGGTCAACGATCGTTTCGGCCACCATCGCGGCGACGAGGTGATTGCCCTGATGGCCGGCACGATCGATGCCCACCTGCCCGCCCGTGCCCTTGCCGCCCGCTTTGGCGGGGAGGAATTCGTGATCTATCTGCCGCAGCCGGGGCGGACACTGGGCACGTCGCTGTCGGGGCTCGTTTCCGTCACCGCCGGCGCGGCCGAACTGGCCGATACGATGCGCCGCGATTTTGCCGCCCGGGCGCAGCGCCTGCTGGGTCGTGATCACCCGGTCACGGCAAGCTTCGGCATTTCCGCCGTGACGCCCGACGATCCAGGCCTCGACCAGACAGGCGGCGGCGTGGCGCTGGATGCAGCGCTGCGCCGGGCCGATCAGGCGCTTTATCAGGCCAAAAGCGCCGGGCGGGACTGCTGCATGGTCAAACCCGCCATGGCTCCGCCCGGCGCGGCGATATCTCTGCGGCCTGCGGGAAAAACGCCCGCTCCGGCCTGATCCCGCCAGGTGGCGCATGTGCGATGCGGCCTTGACAGGCGCGGCGCGTCTGGTAGGGGCCGCACCCGGACAACGGCCGTGCGCCGTCGTCCATCCGTCCGAGACAGTCGGTGCCCGGGGGTATGCCCCAGGCTTAATTTCCGGCCTAGGCGGGGAAAAGAGATTTCACGGCCGCACGCTCCGCCCAACGCGGAACGTGGTGCCCGATGCGGCTTCTGCCGCGCCGCCTCCTTCCCTTGTCGAACGGACTCGCCCCTCTTTGCAGGGCACCATCGCGTGCCATGCAGGCAGGGACAAACGTAGCCGGCCGCAAGGGGCTTTGCCCCCTGTGGCCATTGTGAAGGAGTAAGGCATGGATCGTTCGCAAAAAGCCGAATCGGTCGCTTTCCTCAACGAACTCGTGAGCGGTTCGGGGGCGGTCATCGTCACTCGCAACCTCGGCATGACGGTGGCCCAGTCCACCGCCCTGCGCACGAAGATCCGCGAGGCTGGTGCGACCTACAAGGTTGCGAAGAACCGTCTTGCCAAGCTTGCCGTCCAGGGCACCGATTACGAAGGCATTGGTGAATTGTTCACCGGTCCCACCGCCATCGCTGCTTCGGCCGATCCCGTCGCCGCCGCCAAGGTGATCGTCGAGTTCGCCAAGACCACCGACAAGATCGAAATCGTCGGTGGCGGGATGGGTTCGCAGGTTCTCAGCCCCGATGGCGTCAAGGCCCTGGCCACGATGCCCTCGCTCGATGAACTGCGCGCCAAGCTTATCGGCCTCGTTCAGGCTCCGGCCACGAAGATCGCCCAGCTCGCCACCGCTCCGGCGGCGAAGCTGGCCCGCGTCTTCAACGCCTATGCCGAAAAGAACGCGGCCTGAGCCGGTTCAAACGACTTCTGCCCGGATGGCCCGCATGCCGCGGGATCGGGCGCCACCAATTTACGGAGTGAATCATCATGGCCGATATCGCCAAGCTTGTTGAAGAACTGTCGCAGCTTACCGTTCTCGAAGCCGCCGACCTCGCCAAGGCTCTCGAAGAAGCCTGGGGCGTGAGCGCTGCTGCCGCCGTGGCCGTTGCCGCTGCCCCCGCCGCCGGTGGCGACGCCCCGGCTGTCGAAGAAAAGACCGAATTCGACGTCATCCTGACCGGCGACGGCGGCAAGAAGATCCAGGTCATCAAGGAAGTCCGTGCGATCACCGCGCTCGGCCTGACCGAAGCCAAGGCCCTGGTCGAAAGCGCCCCCAAGGCAGTCAAGGAAGGCGTGTCGAAAGCGGAAGCCGAAGAAATCAAAAAGAAGATCGAAGAAGCCGGCGGCACCGTCGAAATCAAGTAATCTTCTTCGGGTTTTCCCGGCGAAACGGAACAAGGGCGGCGCCGCGGGGCTCCACCCTTTTTTCGTGGGCAGAGCCGGCCGCGCCGGGCTGACTTTCGCTTTCCCCTGGCGTGCCCAGCCCTTATGGGCGGGGCATGACCGCTGCCGCCCTTCCCGCCCCGCCCGCCCGGCCCCGGCCGCCCGCTGCCAGCGAGTGGCGCGAGATGCTGCGCCTGGCCGCGCCCCTGGTCGGGGCTAATCTGTTGCAGATGGCGGTCTTTGCCGTCGATGTGCTGTTCGTGGCACGGCTGGGGGCCGAAGCGCTGGCGGCTTCCTCGCTGGCCGTATCGATTTTCGGCCTGCTGATCTGGAGCCTCGGGGGCCTGGTCGGCTCGGCATCGCCGCTGATCGCGGCGGAACTGGGCCGGCGCCGCCATGCCGTGCGCGAAGTGCGCCGCACGGTGCGCATGGCCGCATGGGTAGGCACGCTCGCGGCGCTGCTGGCCATGGCCTTGTGCCACCTGGGCGGCCCCCTGCTGCGCGCCACCGGGCAGGCCGAAGCGGTGGTGGTGCGCGCCGTGCCGTTCCTGGCGGTGCTGTCGCTGGCCTGCGTACCGGCCGTCCTCGCCTCGCTGCTGCGCACGGTGGTTTCCACGCTGGGCCGGCCCGGCATCGGCACTGCGATCACCGCCATGGCCGTGGCGGTCAATGCCATGGGCAACTGGGTCTTCGTCTATGGCCATGCCGGAATGCCGGCAATGGGCCTGATGGGTTCGGCCTGGTCCAGCGTGGCCACCAGCAGCGCGATGCTGGCGGCCTATGCCCTGGTCATCCGGCTGGACCGCAAGCTGCATCGCTATCGGCTGCTCGGCCGCTGGTGGCGCCCGGAATGGCGCCGCTTTGCCGATGTTTGGAAGATCGGCCTGCCGATCTGGGCCACCATCGTGGCAGAAGCAGGCCTGTTCAACAGCGCGGCCCTGCTGATCGGACGGATCGGCGAAATCCAGCTGGCGGCCCATACCGTCGCCCTGCAACTGGCCAGTATCGCGTTTCAGGTGCCCTTCGGCCTGGGCCAGGCGGCAACGATCCGCGTGGGCCTGGCCTATGGCGCGCGCGATCATGCCGGGATCGCCCGCGCTGGCTGGACGGCTTTGGCCATGAGCGTGGCTTTCATGGCCACGACGGCCGCCGTGATGCTGGCCGCGCCGCGGCTGATCCTTGGCCTTTACATCGATGTCGCCGATCCGGCCAATGCCGTGCTGGTTGCCTATGCGTTGCAGTTCCTGGTGGTTGCGGCGGCGTTCCAGTTGTTCGACGGGGTGCAGGCCACCTGCAGCGCAGTGCTGCGCGGCCTTCAGGATACCCGCGTGCCGATGGCCATTGCCCTGTTCGGCTATTGGGCGGCGGGGCTGCTGACCGCGATCTGGCTGGGGCTCTACACCCCGCTGGGTGGTGTGGGCGTATGGCTGGGATTGATGACCGGGCTGGTCTGCGTGGCCGGGATGCTGCTGTGGCGCTGGCACCGCCGCGGCCGGCTGGGCCTGCTGCCCTGACCGGCCCCGTCCGAAGGCCTCGTCCGGCAGCCCCGCCCGGCAGCCCTGTCCAAAGGCCCTGTCCGAAGTCGATACCCCTCCAGACATGCCGATCCGGTGCAAAGAATCTGCATTGCCCCTCTTGACGCTGCGGCACCATCCCACCCATATGCGCGGCGCTGGCACTCTCAGGTAGAGAGTGCCAGCGCCGATTTCGTAAGCCAATTCTGATTGGAAGAGGGAGCAACCCATGACTTTCCGTCCGTTGCACGACCGCGTGCTGGTGCGCCGCGTCGAAGCCGAGGAAAAGACCGCCGGCGGGATCATCATCCCCGACAGCGCCAAGGAAAAGCCCGCCGAGGGCGAAATCGTTGCCATTGGCACAGGTGCGCGTGCTGAAAACGGCACCGTGACCCCGCTTGACGTCAAGGTGGGCGATCGCGTGCTGTTCGGCAAGTGGTCGGGCACCGAAGTTAAGGTGTCGGGCGAAGACCTGCTGATCATGAAGGAAGCGGACATCCTCGGCGTGATCGCCTGATCGCCCGGATTTTCACTGCCTTTTCAACCCGAATTCAAAGGACAAGAACATGGCTGCCAAGGACGTACGCTTTTCGCGTGACGCACGCGAACGCATCCTCAAGGGCGTGGACATCCTCGCCGACGCCGTCAAGGTGACGCTGGGCCCCAAGGGCCGCAACGTGGTGATCGACAAGAGCTTCGGCGCGCCGCGCATCACCAAGGACGGCGTTTCCGTCGCCAAGGAAATCGAGCTTAAGGACAAGTTCGAGAACATGGGCGCCCAGATGCTGCGCGAAGTGGCATCGAAGGCCAACGACAAGGCCGGTGACGGCACCACCACCGCGACCGTGCTGGCTCAGGCCATCGTGCGCGAAGGCATGAAGTCGGTTGCCGCCGGCATCAACCCGATGGATCTGAAGCGCGGCATCGACATCGCCGTGACCAAGGTCGTCGAAGACCTCAAGGCGCGCTCCACCCCGGTGGCGGGCTCGTCGGAAATCGCCCAGGTCGGCATCATCTCGGCCAATGGCGACGTGGAAGTCGGCGAAAAGATCGCCGAAGCCATGGAAAAGGTCGGCAAGGAAGGCGTGATCACCGTAGAAGAGGCCAAGGGCCTCGAATTCGAACTCGATGTCGTCGAAGGCATGCAGTTCGATCGCGGCTATCTCTCGCCCTATTTCATCACCAATGCCGAAAAGATGGTGGTGGAACTCGAAAATCCCTACATCCTGATCCACGAGAAGAAGCTCTCGTCGCTTCAGTCGCTGCTGCCGATCCTGGAAGCGGTGGTGCAGTCGGGCCGTCCGCTGCTGATCATCGCCGAAGACATCGAAGGCGAAGCGCTGGCCACGCTGGTAGTCAACAAGCTGCGCGGCGGCCTCAAGATCGCCGCCGTCAAGGCACCGGGCTTCGGTGATCGCCGCAAGGCCATGCTGGGCGACATCGCCACGCTGACCGCCGGCGAAATGATTTCCGAAGACCTCGGCATCAAGCTTGAAAGCGTGACGCTGGGCATGCTCGGCCAGGCCAAGAAGGTCACGATCGACAAGGACAACACCACGATCGTCGATGGCGCCGGCGCTCCCGACGACATCAAGGCCCGTGTCGAGCAGATCCGTGCCCAGATCGAAGTCACCTCGTCGGACTACGACCGTGAAAAGCTGCAGGAACGCCTGGCCAAGCTGGCCGGCGGCGTGGCCGTGATCAAGGTTGGCGGTGCCACCGAAGTCGAAGTGAAGGAACGCAAGGATCGCGTTGACGATGCCCTGCACGCCACCCGCGCCGCGGTGGAAGAAGGCATCGTGACCGGTGGCGGCACGGCCCTGCTCTATGCCACCCGCGCTCTCGAGGGCCTGACCGGCGCCAATGAAGACCAGACCCGCGGCATCGACATCGTGCGCCGCGCGATCTCCTCGCCGGTCAAGCAGATTGCCGAAAACGCCGGTCACGATGGTGCCGTCGTTGCAGGCAAGCTGCTCGACCAGAACGACGAAGGCATCGGCTTCAATGCCGCGACCGAAGTCTATGAAAACCTCAAGGCCGCAGGCGTGATCGACCCCACCAAGGTCGTGCGCACGGCACTTCAGGACGCGGCCTCGGTCGCCGGCCTGCTGATCACCACCGAAGCGGCGATCTGCGAAAAGCCGGAAGACAAGCCTGCGCCAGCCGGCATGCCCGGCGGCATGGGCGGCATGGGCGGCATGGACTTCTAAGTCCGGCCGAACGCCTGCGAAACACGAAGGGCCGTCCGGGAAACCGGGCGGCCCTTTCCGTTGTCCCCGAACACGCCGGCCTACCCGCGCCGCACGCGGAAAAAATCGCGCAGCAGGGCCGCGCTTTCGGCCTCGCCCAGCCCGGCATAGACCTGGGGCCGGTGCAGGCAGGCAGGCTGATCGAACAGGCGGGCACCATGTTCCACCGCGCCGCCCTTGGGGTCGGATGCGGCGTAATAGACGCGGGCCAGGCGAGCATGGACAATGGCGCCGGCGCACATCGGGCACGGCTCCAGGCTGACCCACAGTTCGCATCCTTCCAGCCGTTCCTGCCCCAGTGCAACGGCCGCGGCGCGGATCGCCAGAATTTCGGCATGGGCCGTGGGATCATTGAGTGCACGGGGGCGGTTATGCGCGGTGGCGATTATCTGGCCGGCTTTGACGATCACCGCGCCGACCGGCACTTCGCCGTCTGTCGCGGCCGCCCGGGCCTGTTCGAGCGCCAGTTTCATCGGTTCGGGCAGGGGCCAGCGGGTCATGCCTCAGGCGCTTACCATAAAGCCAAGGTGCAGCAAGGCATCGCGCCAGCGAATCCTTGACTCCGGCGCCGATTTCGATAAAGGCGCCACCTTCCAGACAGATCATCAGAACACGAAGCGAGTTTTCAGCCATGTCGCGCATTTGCGAACTGACCGGTAAGGGCCGCCAGATCGGTCACAACGTAAGCCACGCCAACAACAAGACCAAGCGCGTGTTCCTTCCCAACCTGCAGAACGTCACGCTGATGTCGGAAAAGCTGGACCGCAGCTTCAAGTTCCGCGTCTCGACCCACGGCCTGCGTTCGGTGGAACACAATGGCGGCCTCGACAACTGGCTGCTCAAGCAGGACAACGACAAGCTGAGCACCCGCGCGCTCCGCGTGAAGCGCGAGCTGGTCAAGGCCGTCGCCACCGCCGCCTGAACTATCGCGTTGCAAAAGGCGCTCAAGAAAGGACCGGGGCTTTCCCCGGTCTTTTTTATGGCCTGCCGGCCGGCAGCTTGAGCTTGAGCAACAACGTGCGCTGCAGCCAGACCATCTGGTTGCTGTCGGAAATCAGCCAGATCGCCGTGCCGCCGTCAGTCTCGGGCGTGGCAACCATGCCTTCGTAATTGTCGCGGGTGCGCGGATCGTCGATCCAGGCGATCGGGTGCGGTTCCACCCGCGCGCCGGGGCGAACCACGCGGGGATCGTCCAGCATCGTCACCACGCTGCGAAAACCCGCCAGCGTGAATTTCCGTCCCAGTATCAGCAGGCGCCCATCGGGCATCTGGGCCAGCTCGACAGGGCGATAGCCTTCGGGCATGATCACTTCGAACCGGGCCGGAGGCTGGCCGGGGCGCGGCATGCCTGGCCAGATCAGGCCGGCATGGTGCCGGCGCGACCACCAGTGGGCATAGACTTCCGCGATCACGACAGTGCGGCCATCGGCCAGCCCGCGCAGCGATTCGGGCCCCTGGTTGTTGGGCCACCCCTTAAGCGCGGGCACTGCGATAGGGCGATCGTGGCGGAAATCGGCCCTGAACAAATGGAACCGGGGCGCCCCTTCATAGCCGATCAGCACGGCGCCGCTGCGTGGGTCGATCGAAACCGCTTCGCTATCGGTGTCGATCTCCTGCCCCGGCCAGGCCGGGTGGATCGTCTCCCGCTGCCAGGTGCGCCAAGGCAGCGGCCGATCGGGCCGGGTGAAGACCATGACGGCATTGCGATCGCTCACCGCCAGCAGATCGCGGGCACTGCGCACGGCCAGCGCGGAGAAATTGCCGAAATCGTGGTTGGGGCTGGTCAGTTGCCAGGCCCCTTCTACAGTCAATGCGCCATAGCGGAGCGGCGGCCCGCCCGCGCGCAGGCCAGGCAGCAGATCGCGAAAGACCACCTGCTGGACAGGATTGGGCGGCGGAAAGGGCTGGCGCACGTAGATCGCGGGAACAAGCGCGAGTACGAGAAGGACAAGGGCGATCCGGCGCATCGGGGGCGGCCTTCGCACGGATGGCCGGCGCGGGAAAGGCCCGTGCGCATCCTGCGAACATTTCGACGTGTTCAGGCCGGCAGGAACACCAGCGCCTTGCCGTTCATGCAATAGCGCTTGCCCGTGGGCGGTGGGCCATCATCGAATACGTGGCCCAGGTGCCCGCCACAGCGACGGCAATAGACTTCGGTGCGATCCATCCCGAACGAATCGTCGCTGCGCAGGCCGACAGCGCCCTGCAGGGGCTGCCAGAAGCTGGGCCAGCCCGTGCCGCTTTCGAACTTGGCGGCAGAGGAAAACAACGGCAGGCGATCGGCGGCGCAGGCGAAGGTACCCCGGCGATGCTCATTCAGCAGCGCAGAGGAAAACGGCCGTTCGGTGCCCGCTTCGCGCAGGATATGGAATTGTTCGGGAGTCAGCAGACGGCGCCATTCCGCTTCGCTGTGCCGGACCGGGAAAACCTCTTTCGAAGCGGCAGGGCTGGCGCGGCAGGCGCCGGCCATGGGCAGGGCAAGTCCGGCGCCCAGCCAACCCAGCAGGCGGCGGCGCGACGTGATGGAGGCGGGAGGGGGCAAGCCTTCAGTCGTTACCATGGGCACCTTTGAAGGGCTGGTGGGCAACCGGATCAAGATGGTCTTGCGGGCGGCGAGGGGGCAGCCCACCCGCAAGACGCGACCTATCTACCGCACATTGGCTGAACCGCGCGTGAGCGACGCTTTCAGCCTTTGGCAAGGCGGCGGCCTGCTTTCACCTTGCGCCCGCGCGCCGGCCCCGATTTCAAGACCGTGCGCCGGAACAGCCGGGCGCCCAGCCGCACGATCAGCATCACGCACAGCGCCTGCCAGGCCAGCGCCAGCATGTGGGGCCATAACGCCGGATCGCGCGCGGCACGGGCCAGCATGGCAAAAGGCGAAGACAGCGGAAAGGCGATGCTTGCCCAGTCGATCCAGCTGTCGGGCCGCGCCAGGGCATAGCTGGCAAAGAAGAAGACCATCAATTGCAGCATGGTGACGGGCATCGAGAGCGTCTGCACTTCCCGGACCGTGGTCGCCATGCCGCCGATCGACAGGAACAGCGAGCCCAGCAGCAGATAGGCCATGGCGAAATAGGCAAAGCCCAGGGCCAGGAACAGCGGCCAGCCTACCGCCGGCGCCGCGAGCACCGGCAGCGCTTTCATGCCCATCAGCAACACCCCGCCCCAGGCCGTGCCCCACACCGCCATGCCGACCAGGCTGACCCCCAGCATGGCGAACAGCTTGCCCAGGAACAAGGCATCCATGGGTATCGACGCAGCCAGGACTTCGATGATCTTGTTGGCTTTCTCCTCCACCAGGTTGGACAGGACCATGCCGGCCAGCAGCATCGTGAGCAGGAAGAGAACGATTTGCCCGGCCTGCGCCGTGGTCACCTGCCCGCTCTGCTCCTTGGCGACGCTGGTGGCCACTTCATCCACTGCCACCTGCGGCAGCGGCAAGGGGGCCGCGCTTTGCGCGCGTGCGGCAAACAGCGCGACCATGCCCTGCCACATGCGCACCCTCTCGGGCGTGCCGGTGAGCACGGGATGAGCCAGAGTGCCCGAGACGACTGCGGCAAGCGGACCGGGATTTTCGCCCCCGGCGTCGTGGCGCCCGGCCAGCGCGGCGCGCGCGTCGTATGGCCGTCCGTTCCACGGCGCATCAAGGACGACGAAGCCGGGCACGTCGCCCGGCACGGCGTCGGCGAGCGCGCGATGCGCTTCGATCATGCGTGCCGCCTCGTCGGCCGGCAGGGCGATGCCCACCTGCGGATGATCGAGATCCTGCTGCACTTTGGCGCCGATCGCTCCTGCCATGCCGCCCACGAATAGCGGGAACATCGGCCCCAGAAGGAAGAAGACGAAGCTTTTGGAAAAGATCACCGCCACGAAATCGCGGCGGGCAATGACCCAGGCGGCGCGCAGCTTTTCGGGAATCATCGGCCCTTCTCCTTGCCTTGCGCCTGCTCCTGGGCATTGTCTTGCAGCGCTCGCGCCGCTGCTTCCCCGGCGATCGCGACAAAGGCATCGTGCAGGCCGGGACGCTCGATCGACAGCGAAAGGATGCCCGCTTCCCCTTCGATCAGGGCGCGCAGCAAGGGCTCCACGCCGCTATCGGGCAGGCTGAAATGCCACAGCGCCCCGTCCAACCGCGCATCGGGCGGCAGGGCCGCACGCCAGGCCCCGTCGCGCGCGCGCGTTTCAAGTCGCACTTGCGGGCGCAGCCGGTCGCGCGCTTCGTCCACCAGGCCGGCAAAGGGCACTTTGCCACCGGCAATGATCGCCACCTGGTCGCACAGCCGTTCGGCATGAGCGATGACGTGGGTGGAAAAGATCACCGTGGTTCCGCTTTGCGCCAGGCCGCGGATCATCGTTTCCAGCCTGCCCTGATTGAGCGCGTCGAGCCCCGAAAACGGCTCGTCGAACACGACCAGTTCGGGCCGGTGCACCAGCGTGCCGAGCAGTTGCACTTGCTGGGCCATGCCTTTGGAAAGCTGGCGGATCTGCCGGTCGGCGGCATAGCCCAGGCCGTGTTCGTCCAGCAGTTCGCGGGCCCGGGCACGCCCGGTCTTGAGCGGGACGCCACGCAGCGCGGCCAGAAACGCGATAGCCTCGGTCGCTTTC
Source organism: Novosphingobium sp. DS6-6 (assembly GCF_057784975.1). Taxonomy (NCBI): domain Bacteria; kingdom Pseudomonadati; phylum Pseudomonadota; class Alphaproteobacteria; order Sphingomonadales; family Sphingomonadaceae; genus Novosphingobium; species Novosphingobium sp. DS6-6. The sequence continues at coordinate 165,861 of NZ_JBYNTS010000002.1, forward strand.
ATCGCGGGATAGAGGCCGCGCTCTTCGGGCAGATAGCCGATCCGCCGTGCCACTTCGGTGGGCCGCTCGTGCCCCAGCACGCGCCGCACGCCCTCGTCGGGATCGATGATGCCCAGAAGCATGCGCAGCGTGGTTGTCTTGCCCGCGCCGTTGGGCCCGAGAATGCCATAGATCGCGCCGCGCGGCACGCGGATGTCCACCCCGTCGACCGCGGTGAACCCGTCGAAGCGCTTGATCAGGCCCTGCGCCTCGATCGCCCAGCCGTCGCCCCGCTCAATCACTGTGTCTTGCCCGATCACTGTGTCTTGCCCAATCGCCATTCCCGCTGCATGCCCTTTTCGATCGCATGGTTACCACCTCATGGATGCGAGAGACACAAGACTTGGTTAAGGCCGCGCCATCCTTCCCGCTCGAACACCGCCTGCGCGAACAGGCGCTGGCGCTGGGGTTTGCCGCATGCGGCATTGCCCCGGCGTCCGACGATCCGGCGCGGGCGGCGCGGCTGCGGCAGTGGCTGGACGAAGGGCGCCATGGCAGCATGGAATGGATGGACACGCGCCACGAGCAGCGACAGGCACCCCGATCGCTGTGGCCCGAGGCGCGCAGCGTGATCGCGCTGGGCATGAGTTATGCCCCCGCGCACGATCCCCTGGCCCTTGCCGAAGCCGGGGATCGGGGCCGCATTTCGGTCTATGCCCGGGGGGCGGACTATCACGACGTGGTCAAGCGCGCGCTCAAGGCTCTGGCGCGCTGGCTGGTCGCAGAGGAGCCGGGCGCGCAGGTGAAAGTCTTCGTCGATACCGCGCCGGTGATGGAAAAGCCGCTCGGCCAGGCGGCGGGCCTGGGCTGGCAGGGCAAGCATACCAACCTGGTCAGTCGCCGGCACGGCTCGTGGCTGTTCCTGGGCGCGATCTATACCACGCTGCCGCTGGTCCCGGATGCGGCCCATGCCGATCGCTGCGGCACCTGCAACGCCTGCCAGGCGGCCTGCCCGACAGACGCTTTTCCGGCACCTTATCAGCTCGATGCGCGGGCCTGCATTTCCTATCTCACGATCGAGCACAAGGGGCCGATCGAAGAACGCTACCGGTCGGCGCTGGGCAACCGCATCTATGGCTGCGACGATTGCCTTGCCGTGTGCCCTTGGAACCGCTTCGCCAACGCCGCGGCCGACAATCGCGCCTTCCTGCCGCGCGCGGAACTTGTCGCGCCGCGTCTGGCCGAACTGCTGGCGCTTGACGATGCCACGTTCCGCCAGGTCTTTGCCGGATCGCCGATCAAGCGCATCGGGCGCGATCGCCTGGTGCGCAACTGCCTCTATGCCGCCGGCAACAGCGGCGATGCCGCGCTGGCCGGGCCGGTCCGCGCCTTGCTGACCGATCCCGATCCGGCCGTCGCCGATGCGGCGCGATGGGCGCTGGCGCGTCTGGAACCGCGCTGATCGCGTGCTGTTCCGTCCAACCGGCAGACTGGGCGGTCTGCCGGCTGGCCAGAAAGCGTTTTAAATGCGGGCGCTTACACGTAGGCCATAGGTGCGCGGCGCGCCGGGAATGTAGACTCTGCCGAAGAACGGCGAGTTCTGGTAATAGGTCTTGTACTGGTGATCGAGCAGGTTGCGACCCCACGCCGAAACCGTGAATTGCCCGACATTCAGGCCGAGCGTCGCATCGATGAGCGTCCCCCCGCCGATTTCCGAAGCCGCCCGATTGTCCGGCTCGGTAAAGCTGGTGGTGGTATAGCGCGCCATGACGCTGCCGATCAGGTTCAGCCTGGAGGTGAGCGGCTGTTCCAGCGATATGCCCCCGTTGGCCGACCACCGCGGCGAGAATGGCAGGTCGCGCCCGGCGCAGTTGACGGCCGGCGACGTAACGTTGCCCTGGCGATCCCGGGTCGCGGCAATGCACGCCGGGTAATCCTGGAATTTCGCGTCCGTATAGCCAAGGCCGAAATTCAGGGAGATCGCACGGCTCAGCCGGGCCGTGCCTTCGGCTTCGAACCCGTAGATCCGCGCTTTGGCCGCGTTGACCGAGCCGGTGAGATTGAGCGCGGCATTGATCTGCTGGACAACCTGGACGTTCTCGTAATCGGAATAGAACGCTGCGATGTTCAGCGAGACGCGGTGATCGGCAAAGACCGTTTTCAAGCCGGTTTCGTACGTGGTCAGCCGTTCAGGCCGCACGACGAGATACTGCAACGAGCCCGGATCGAGGCTGGTGTTGAAACCGCCACCCTTGAACCCGCGCGATACCGACGCGTAGACATTGATATCGGGCGCGAACTTGTAAGTGATGACCCCCCGCGGACTGAAATCGCGCGAACGCAGCTTCTGCTGCGCGAACAGCTGCGTTACCAGCAGCGTGGGCGGCAGAGGCCCGTAATTGAAGCCGATGCTCTGCGGCTGGTTGAGCAACCCGTCCTGGTTATCCCACGTGTAGCGGCCACCGACGGTGAATTCGAATTTGCCGACTTCCAGCGACGCTTCGCCGAACAGCGCGTAGGAGTTGGTAGCGACGGTAAGCCGGTCGCGGATGGTGGGAGTCGACGAGGGGAAGAAGGTGGCCGGCAGAGTCGTGCCGGGAGGCCCGAATGGCGAAGGAATGGAAGGCGGCGCCAGCGCGGCCAGATTGATCGTTTCCCCAGCCTGACGCTGATAGCGTTCGTAATAGTAATAGGCACCCACCAGCCAGCGGAACGCACCGGGTGCGTCGGGCGCCAATCTGATTTCCTGCGACAGGGTCGATTGCGACCGGCGCTCGGAATTGGTGAAAAAGAACTGCGGCGTCCCGTCGCCGTCGCCGGTCGTATTGAATGTGCTGCTGTCGAACGCGGTGATCGAGGTGAGGTTGAGCTTTCCGAAACCGAGCTTGGCGTTGGCGGAAAAGCCATAGTTCTTCGACAGCACGCGCTGATCGGTTGAACCGGCCTGCCGGAAGGCATAGGGGTTGGTACTGGCGATGACGGTGACGTCGTTGCTGTCGGCGTAATAGCCGGTAATCGTCATTTCGCCGCGGCTGCCGGTGGGTGCCAGGCGCACGCTGCCGCGCACGCTGGTGCGCTTGGACGAAGGCCCGCTGGAGCCGGTGTTGACGTTCTTCACATAGCCGCCACCATCGATATGCGAGGCGGAAAGCGACGCATAGAGCGTGTCCGGCACGATCGGGCCGGACAGGCCACCCCGCAGACTGACCCAATCATAGTTGCCATATTCGAAATCGGCGAACCCGCGCAGCGTCTTGCTGGGCGCGCGAGTGACCACCCGGATGGCCCCCGCCATGCTGTTGCGCCCGAACAGGGTGCCTTGCGGCCCGCGCAGCACTTCGATGCGTTCGACATCGACCATGTCGACGTTGGATTGCACCGGGCTGGCCTGATACACGTCGTCGATGAACACGCCCACGCTCGATTGCAGGGCGGCGCGGGTGGACACGCTGCCCACGCCGCGGATCGTATAGCGCGTGCTCTGTATGCCCTGGCCCTGAACGATGTTGAGGTTCGGCACGATGCGCTGAACGTCTTCGAGCTGCCGGGGATTGAGCTTCTGGAACTGGTCTGCGTCCACCGCGGTAATGGCGATGGGCACGTCGGTCAGGCGCTGCACGCGCTTTTGCGCGGTCACGATGATATCGGTGGTGGAAACCGTGCCGGCCGTTTGCGCCTCGGCGCCGGTCGTTTCCTGGGCCTGGCCGTCGACGCGATCAGCGCGCACACTGCCGGCGACAAGACTGCTCTTTCTCATGGTCATCCCTCTCTATTTTCTGTTTTGTGCACCAATGTAATGGAGTGTTTCGTGTTTACCCGCGAAATGATCAGGCCTGCCGCCACCAGAACGATCAGCGTGATGGCGGAAACGGGGCCGGCGTGCTGATACAGGACGCCTGAACACAGCGGCCCGATTACCCGGCCCGAACTGGCAATGGCTTCCACCGTCCCCACGAACGCCCCCGCTGGCCCTGCGGCGCGGCTTTGCTGACCAGGCTGTGGAACAGGGGCTGCGACAGACCCAGGCCCACGACCATCAGGCCAAGCCCGATCCTGCCGACCCCCAGATCGGCAGGCAGCATGGCAACGAGGCCGCCGAGAATCACCATGCCCAGCGTCAGGCGCAGCATGCCGTCATCACCCACCCGCCGGGTGATCGGCCCCGTCGCGAGAACCTGCAGCACGATCATGAAACTGCCGACCGTGGCGAGGAAAAATCCGAACTCCCTGGCGCCGAAGCCCAGCTTGTCGCGCAGGTACAGCGGCATCACCGTGTCCATGGACGACTGGATCGACTGCTGGAGGAGGACCTGGGCGGCCAGCACCAGACCCCCGGCCAGCATCATGCCGCGAATGTTGAGCTGGGGGCGCGAAGGCGGCGATGACGGGGCAAGGCCCTGATGGCCGGCGCCGCGCGTTTCCTTGACGGCGATCACGATCACCAGTGCCGAGACGACCGACAGCCCGGCCGAACACCAGGCCACCAGATCATAGCGGAACGATGCCCCGCTGCCGCCGACCACGCTGGAAATGGCATTGCCGAGCACCATGCCCACCGCAACGATCGCCATGAGATAGGCCATGAACCGCGCCCGGTCGTGCTCGCGCGTCATGTCGGCGACCATGGAAACGGCGATGGGCAGGTTCGCGGCCATCGCGCCGGCCACGAACCGCGCGACGAACAGCAGCGGAAGTCCGTCGGAAACCGCGGTCAGCGCGCTGGCCACGCCCGACCCCAGCACGGTGAACAGCAGAACCGGCCGGCGGCCGAACCGGTCGCTCGTGATGCCGAACACGGCCATGGCGATCATGCCGGCGATGGCCGCGGTGGCGACCAGGGCCGAAAGGATGAACGGACTCGCTCCCAGCTGCGTGGCCAGGAACGGCACGGTCGGCATCATCATGCCGAGCGAGGCGAACTCGCAGACAAGCGCAACATAAAGGGTTATCAGACGCATCTGCCGTATAAATCCTCATCCCGACCGGTCCGGCCGCGTACAGGTCTTCGGGCCTGTTTGTTACGCGAATGGCGGACCGCAAAGCACTGGAAACGGGTAGTTTTGCCCGCTCTGCGTTGCTTCATGTAACATGTTAAGTCACACCGCCGCGAGTGGGATAGGTGAGGTCCCCTAGTCCAAGATGTACCTATCCGTTGCAAGGAAAACGGCGTTAGGATGCCTTTGGAGGAGAAATAGAATGGCGGTTTCAATTGAAACTGATCTGGCAATCCGTGATCTCTATGCGCGTGCTGTCCAACTGTTCGATAACGACGATCAGCGATGGCTGGATCACTGGGCGGCCGATCCGGAATTTCATTTCCCGGCGGACGAAGCGGGCGGCCGGCCCGAGATGCTCCTCAATTCGCGCGAAGCGTTGAGCGGCATGGTCACCCAGGCAAACGCGATGCTGTCCAACAGGGGCTTGCATCACTTCACCAACCTGACGTTCGACGAAATCGAGGGCGGCGCCGTGCGGGTCAGGGGCTATCTGCTGCTGGTGGTAAGCGGATCGGGCCCGGCCGAACCGGCCGTGATCTTTCAGAACAGCCGCATCGACGATATTGTCGTGCAGGAAAACGGCACCTGGAAATTCAAGCGCCGCACCGTGGGCGCGCTGTGGAGCTGAGCCGCAATCGCGCATAGCAGCAAGCGAAAACGCGGCGCGATCACCCAACGTGCAGAGCGCGCCGCATTTTCCGGAAAGACCGCCTGGCCTGGAAAGACCGCCAGGGAATGCCGTCCCCTCGGCATTGCCTGGCGGCATCACGATCAGAACACGTCGAAGATCATCGCCGGTTCGCCCACGAAGGCCTTGCCATAACCTTCGTAGTTCTTGGCCTGGATCGCCATGTGCGCCTGGCCGGTCATCACGTCGCGCATGATCTGCTCTAGCGGGCTGTCTTCGAAAATGCCCGAGGTTCCGCACAGCTCGTACAGTTCCTGCATCACCTCGACACAGACGCGCGCCATATAGGTATTGATAGTCTGCGACACGAGATGATCGGGCTTGCCGATGTGCTCGCCCTGGTTGTAGCGAGCCCAGCAATCGTCGATCATTTCATAAAAGGCGGCGCGGGCCGCGCGCAGCTTGGCCTCGCATTCGGCGATGCGATACTGCACCACCGGGCGCTGGGTCAGCGATCCGCCGGTCATGCCAACGGCAATCGGGGCCTTGTCGCGGCCAAGCTGATAGAAGTATTCCAGCGCGTGCCGGGTCGCCCCCAGAAGCACCGCGGCATGGCCGCCGATGCCATGCGGCCCGGGCGAGGTCAGCGGCTTGCGATGGGGATCGAACCGGGCGAAGGCCATGTCGACTGGCACGAACGCCCCATCCAGGCGGAAACGCCCGGAATGCGTTCCCCGCAACCCCACGGTGTTCCAGCTGCCTTCGACGACCGAACCTTGCGAGACCGGCACATAGCCGATGAACATTTCCGGCATCGGGCCGCCCGCGCCGCCCGCAGACGGCGGGAACGACGGCGCGGGGGTGTTCTCGTCAGGCACGATCGTGAAGCCGGCGATGTAATGGGTGGCATGAAGGGTGTTGGACGCCCAGGCCCACTCGCCATCGATGATACGGAAACCGCCATCCACCCGCACCGCGCGCCCCAGCGCCCCGGGGGTGCCGGCAATCACCGTCCGCCGATCGGGAAACAGTTTCCGGGCGCCCGAAAGCGGCAGGTTCATGGCGAGCGTCGCGGCCGCCAGGTGGACGAGGATGCTCCACCCCGCCGCGGCGGTGCCGCGGCCCAGTTCCTCCATCACCCGAAAATGCGTGGCGTAATGCCAGAAGCTGCCACCGACTTCCCGGGGTGCCCCGGCGATATAGCAACCGATGTCGGCGATCTTGTCGACGATATCGGCCGGAAGCCGCTTGCCTGCATCGATTTCGGCCGCGCGGGCACGCAATTCGGGCACGAGCGCCCGGCATGCGGCGATGGCCGCCTTGCTGCGCTCGTCCAGCGGAATGCGCTGGATCTCGTCACGAAAGGGTGGATATTCGATGACCTGAACCGGGAACATGCCCGCGTTTAGGTGCCACTTTGATCGGCTGGCGCCCCAAGGGATCGGGTTTCGCCATCTCGACGACTTTACTGGCCATTTCAATCTCCCTATGGATGACTCGACCATGTCATCACCTGCTGGCCCCAGACATAGGGAGACTCCCCTAACCAGTGCGCCGGAAGCTTTTGCGCAGGATCCGGTGGGTGGTATAACCGCGCTTTATCAATCTCTTGCGATGGATCTTTTCCATTGCGACAGCCTGGAAGCTGTCAAGCAAAAGGCCGTCTCGCGCATCACCAGGGCGATCGGGGCAGACGGCAGCCTGTTCATCTATTCCACCACCGATCGTGGCGTGATGCGGATCGAACATCACTTTTCCGACGTGCCGGCGATGGAGGATGCGGTGCTCAGGGCGAGGGCCGAACTGAGCGGCGACGATCCGGTTTTCTCCACTTTGCGGCAGCATCTGGAAACTTCGCCGGTCGCGGTGGTCGACATTGCCGATCTCGAAGGGATCGAGGCCTTTCGCAATTCGGAAACCTATCGGCGCGTCTACGATCAGCACGGCTTTCGCCAGGTGATCGTCGGCATGGTCACGCCTGTGGCGGGCACGGTTGCCGTCGTCGCTCTGTTCCGCACCGATATTCTTCGCCCTTTTCGGCCGGCCGACCGCCAGTTGGTGGAAGCGACGATGCCCATGCTGGGCGAGACCGTCCGCCGGATCGCGCTTACCGATGCGCTTGTCGGCCGGCTGGGCGCGAAGCCGGTCAATGCCGATTTCACGCTGCACAGTGCAAGGCCGATCGACCAGTTCCTCCCGACGCCGGCCGCCCCCGCCCCTGCCGGCCCGCTGGATTCCGGTCCGCGCCGGTCGGTACTCGACAAGGATGTGGACGAGGCGGAAATGCGCCTGCGGCTGCTGACGCCGCGGGAACGGCAGCTGACCCGCATGCTGGCGGAAGGGCAGACCAATCCCCAGATCGCCCTGCAGATCGGCATCAGCCGCAAGACCGTGGAAATTCACGTGTCGTCCGTGCTCCGCAAGCTCGAACTGCGCAACCGCACCGAAGTGGCCTACCTGGTGCAGGCGCTCAACGCGCGCGGCCACGAATTGCGCGCCCTGCTGATGTGCACCCACACCACGGAAAAGGAAAACGCCGGGCGGATCGGCCCGGCGTCCTGAAGCACTTGGCAGCCAATCCGGATCAGTCGTGGTGGCCGGTTTCCGAAGGATCGAACACGATGTCCGTCAGTACCGGCGGTTGCTGGCCCTTGACAGTGGCACTGTCACGATAATCGTTGCGGATCATGTCGGATGCGGTTTCATTGCGCGGATAATTGCGCACGAAATCGAAATAGGCCGCCAGCCCGCGGTCCGAACGGGTCAGGTTGTCCAGCCGGGGGCTGATCGTCCGCATCACCGGATCGTCTTCGCGGTTCAGCTGCAAGCCGAACTGCTCGACCATCTTGATATGCATGTCGCGGAACTGCTCGTCGCCCGCCTTGTCGGATTGCTTGAGCGTGCCCGTCACGTTGAACGTACGCGTTACCGGCCCAGCAACCGCCAGCCCGCACGACATCATGAATGTCGGCCGCCCGGCGATATCGCTTTCAAGCTGGATGCAGTTGGTGCCCCACAGCGTCACGTTCTGGCGTGACGGGCCAAGCCCGGGCACGACCATGTCCTGCGCGTAGGAAATCGTGCGGCCCTGGATCGGGAACGAATCCGGCGTTTCGGTAAAGCGGATCCCGTGCACCGAGACGAGGTGCTGCAGATCGAGCGCGTTGGAATAGAGCATGAAAGGGTCCATCGGCACTTCGACCGACCGGATCGTGCTGATCTGGAGATCCTGCTCCGGCACGCTGAAACAGGGCGTGGGATAGGCCGGCTCTTCGCCGTTGTAGGCCCATACCAGGCCAAGCACTTCGACCGTGGGAAAACGGAACAGCCGCGCGCGGCCCGGCGGCGTATCACCAAGCGCGGTGGCGACGCACTTGCCCGACTGGTCATAGCGCCAGTGGTGATAGGGGCAGCGCAGTTCGTCGCCGATCACGGCGCCGATCCCCAGGTCCACCCCCAGGTGGCGGCAGAATGCGCTCAACACCTGCACCGTTCCGCTGGTTCCGCGATAGACGACCACGCGTCCGTCGAGGAATTCGTACCCTTTCACTTCCCCGGCTTTGACTTCGCTGGAAAGGCAGACGGGGTACCAGTTTTCGTCATACCCGCCCACGCCCTGCGGCACGAAGCGGGCGCCGCGGTCATAGATTCCCGGTGATTCGATATCGGCCATCATATGTCTCCCAAGCTCAGCCCGCGGCGAATTCGACGATTGCGCGGTCCTGCAGATAGTGGCCGCCCGCAACGCCGATCGCGCCGATCACGGTATCGCCATCCTTGATCGGGATGCCGCCGGGCAGGACGTTGATGTTGGGATCGGACAGGACGACCGGCTTGGCGAAGGGATCGCGCGAGACGGTTTCGATCACGTCCGAGGTCGCCATTCCGAAGGTGGCGGCGGCAAGCGCTTTCTTGCGCGCCACATCGAGATTGATGTGCCCGCAACCGTTGAGCCGCGCCGCGGCGACCACGTGGCCCGCCACATCGGTCACGGCAACGGCAATGCGGCACTGCTGGTCCTTGCCGGCCTGAAGTGCCTTTGCCACCAGCGCTTGCGCGCGATCGATGTCGATTGTCATTCGGATCCTTCTCCTGATTGCTGTCTTGGCCGCCGGCGCTGTCGCCGCATGGCTCGCTTGCGAGAGGATACCGACGTCCCACGCACATTTCCTTTGACGGAGCGACACTGATATTGAAAGTAGTGCCGGTGTTTGCCGCGAACATCCCCGTTGCCGCACTTATCACGCCGGCCGGCGCACTGGATCACGCCCCCGCCGCCATGCGCGCGACGTTTGCCAGCCTGTGCGTCAGCCGCGTCGATCTCGATCGCCCGGCCTTCCGCATCCGTGTGGGCCTGGTCGGTGATGTCGCGTTCACCCGGGGCGAGGGGTCGGGCCATATCGACATGCGCTGGAACGATCCGGATCGGTCGGTCCGCGCGCTGCATCACTGGCTGATCTTCTTTTCCTCGGGACGGGCCCAGGCCGATGACGGAACGCCGCCCCTGTCGGTGCGCGAAGTGGCGCTGTTCGACGGTGCGAACTGGCATGACAGCCTCCATCTCACCGGCGCCACCCGCAATATCGCGGTGCTGATCCCCTCGGCGCTGGTGCCGCCCGGGCTGACGCTGGGGCGCCCGGTGGCCAGCGACCATGGCTGCGGTGCGGTGCTTGCCGCCATGGCGCGAACGCTGGAATTGCAAAGCCACAATGCCCCCGAACAGAGCCTGGCCCAGGCGCTGCCGGCGTTCCTGCTGCTTCTGGCCGAAACCTTCAGCACCCCGCCCCCGCCCCCGCGCGCCGCGGGCCCGACCATGCTGCTTGGCCGGATCATCGATTTCCTGGAACTCCATCTCGACAATCCCGACCTTTCGCCCGGTCTGGCCGCCAGGGAATGCGGCTGCTCGATCCGGCAACTGCATCGCCAGTTCGCGCCAACCGGCAGCAGCTTTGCCGAGACGATCCGCCGGCTGCGGGTGGAGCGGGCGGCCTATCTGCTGCGCGCCACCGCGCTGCCGATCGGCGAAATAGCCAGCGCGGTCGGCTTTGCCGATCCCGGCTATCTGGCGACGGTCTTTCGCCAGCGATATGCCATCAGCCCTCGGGAATGGCGCCGCCGCTGCCGTGCCGAGCATGCACCGGCCGCGGCGCGGGGCGGCCCTTTACCGGGCCGGCCGGGCTGATCGCGCGGCGATCTTTTCCTCCGCCAGGGAAAAGGCGCTGTGCACCCCGGGGGGCGTTTCGGGCGCGAGCGCCGTGGTGAACCAGACAACGCCCGTGCGGCGCGCCGGATCGAGCCACAAGCCCGATCGCAGGCCATAAGCCTCGCCGGGATGGCCAAGGCGAAAGCGACCGTCAGCGAAAAGATCGTCATGGCAGCCGGCGGCGCCCATGCCGACAAGATGCACGCCAAGCCCATAGGCGCAAAACATCCCGTCTGCCGCCCCGTCCTCGCCGATGCCCCCCGTGCCCGGGCCAAGCCGCCATTGCGGCCGCGTCATTTCGGCAAAGCTGCGGGGGGACAGAAAATGGCGCCCGCCGTTCGCCAGCATCCGGCCCAGCCGCGCCAGATCGCGCATGGATATGCGCAGACCGCCCTGGGGCGAGAACAGCGCCCCGTTCGCGCCGGGAACATATCCGCCAAGATCGCAAGGGACACCGGGCGCAGTCGCGACCAGGCAATCGGGGCGCCTGCCGGCCAGATCGTCGCGGGCAACCTCCCCGCTGGCGCGATAGAGCACGACGGCACGGCGCAACGCGGCAGCCGAGCAGCCAGACCAGTTGTAGCAGGCGTCAAGCCGCAGCGGCCGCAGCACGTCGCGCCGCATCAGCATGTCGAACCGTGTGCCGGTCGCTGCTTCCATCACGCTGGCGACGACGGGGAAATTGATATTGGCATAGCGGAACCAGCCAGAGCCCGGGGCATGGTCGAAATCCCAGACCCGCGCGTCGGCAAGACGCTGGCGGAGCGTTTCGCCAAGGGGAACGAGATAGAGTTCGTCGCCATCGACCAGGCCGGACGTATGCGAAAGCAGCATGCGCAGCGTGATGGGACGCTCGGCAAAGCCGGGATGGCGCAGTTTCCAGCCCAGGTAGACCGAAACGTCCGCATCGAGATCGAGCACTCCCCGATCGACAAGGCGCATCACCCCAAGCGCCGTCACGAGCTTTGAAACCGATGCCACGCGTACCGGGCTGTCGAGCCCCGCCGCGCGCCCGGTGGCGCGATCGGCAGCGCCTTCCGCCGCCACGGCGCGGATATGGGCGCGATCGAACGTGGCGATCACGGTTGCCGGGATGGGCGCGGGAACGGGCGCCGGACCCTGGCCCCACGCGCGGGCCGGAACGAACAGGGCAAGGCAGAGAACGAGCAAGCGGCGAACCATGCCTCCGCCTTAACGCAAAGGCGGCATGCTGGCGAGATGCCGAGGGCGTGCCGTTTCGGCCGCAAGGTTCGGAGCGTGACCGGCCACGCCCGGCGCTATGCGAACGCCAAAGAGGAGAACGACCATGTCCTTTCGCATCAGCGGGCTCGATCCGGCGCCGTTCCGGCATCTCTATGGGCAGCCGGACCACATCCTGGCGCAGCACAACGTCCGGCGTTGCCACGCCGACCGGAAGCCGGGCTTTCCCGATCGCATCGAAATGCGCGACGCCGAGCCGGGCGAAACGCTGCTGCTGCTCAACTACGAGCACCAGCCCGCCGACACCCCCTATCGCGCGCGCCATGCGATTTTCGTGCGCGAAGGGGCCGAACGGGCCTATGACGAACGGGATGCGATTCCCGAACCACTCAGGATCAGGCCGATCTCGCTCCGCGCGTTCGACGCGGCGGGCGATATGGTCGATGCGGACCTGGCCGAAGGAGAGGCAGCGCTGACACAGCTGATCGAGCGCTTGTTGGGCAATCCCGAGGTCGCTTACCTCCATGCCCATTTCGCCAAGCGGGGCTGCTATGCCGCACGGGTCGATCGCGCATGACGGATCCGATCGCACGCGGCGAACCGCTTGCGCTTTATGCCTCGTGGCCGGCAGCCCGCGCCTGGCGCTCCCTGTCGAGAAGAACGCGCTTGCGCTCGAGGCCCCAGCGATAGCCACCCAGTCCGCCGTCGCCGCGCAGCACTCTGTGACAAGGCACGAGCACCCCGATGCGGTTTGCCGCGCATGCGCTTGCCGCCGCGCGTATCGCCCGCGGCGCGCCGATGCCTTTTGCCACGTCGGCATAGCTGACGACGTCACCGGCCTTGATGCCCAGAAGGAAGCGCCAGACCCGAATCTGAAACGCCGTCCCGCGCAGATCGACCGGCAGGTCCGGCTGCGGCCCGCCCCGGGACAGATGCGTGTCGATCGCTTCCATCCAGTCGTCGAGCGCGGCATTGCCGGCGGTTTCGGCCGGGCTTAGCGTGGCTGCGGGAAATTCGGCGGCAAGTTGCCGCAACAGCGCCTCGGCATTTTCGCCGAACTGAACGAAGCACACGCCCCGCCCGGTTGCCGCCATCATCAAGGGGCCCAGGGCCGTCTCGCGCGTGGCATGGACGATATGTTCGCCCTTGCCGCCTGCGCGATAGGCCGAGGGCGTCATGCCCAGGCCGCCGTCGACATGTTCGTAAGCGCGGCTGGTCGAGCCATATCCGGCATCGTAGACCGCCCCAAGGACGCTGTCCCCCGCGCGCAGGCCGGATTTGAAAGCCTCCAGCCGCTTTGCCGCATGATATTCCTTGGGGCTCACCCCGAATACCGCCTTGAACGTGCGCTGAAGGTGGAACGGGCTCATTCCCGCGGCGCGCGCCAGCACGGCAAGCGTAAGGGGCTCGTCCGCCCGCGCGGCGATCTGCGCCGCAACCGCGCACATCCGCGTGTCGGCCCCGCCGGCTTCGCCCGCCGCGGTCGGCTTGCAGCGCTTGCAGGGCCGGAAGCCGGCGCTTTGGGCATCCACCGCCGTTGCATAGAACGCCATGTTCTGCGGCTTGGCCGGCCGGGCGCCGCACGAAGGGCGGCAGAACACGCCGGTCGTGCCGACGGCATAGACGAATTGCCCATCGGCCTGCCTGTCACGCGCGCGCACCTGGGCATAGCGCGGGTCGGCCAGAATGAGATCGGGATCGGAAAGCGCAGGCATGGCAGTGTCCGGGTCGTGGCTATCGCATCCTGCTTACCGCGACAATGCGGCGCATCGCGCTCCGAAACTTGCGGCGGAAAAACGCCTTCGCCTTGCCGATGACGCCGGCCTGCCGATCGTGTCGAGGCCTGCCGCGCAAGCTGCCGGGCCGAGGTCTATCGCCTGCACGAACCGCGGTTGGCGACCTGCCCCGCCGGCGCCGGGGCATCTGCCTCAGCGTGGTGGCTTCTGCGCGCGTCTTTGCTGCAGGATGGCGTTTATCGTCTGGCGTACTTCCCCCGGGGGAAGCCCCAGCTGGAAGCGCTGCGTGCTGACCGGCCCCGCCAGCCGCACGCCGGAAGAGGCCGCGAGAACGGCATATCCCGATCCTGTCAGCCGGTCGGGCCACCATGCGGTGAGCTGCTGGACACCGTCGCCGCATCGCGACATGTCCATCGCGGGAAGCAGGCGGGAGACGATCGCGAATTGCGCCTGGGCAAGCGCGGCGTCTTTCAGAACCGTGTATTCGGCTGGCCCGTCATAAGGGCCGGGGCGATCGAGCTTGACGTCCGCCACCTCGCGGCTGGCAAGTCCCCAGGCCTGGACGCCCGCCCTGGGTATGGTCGTCTGCCTCAATGCAAAGGTCCCCGGCGCCGGCCGGGGAACCCGGGGCGCCAGACGGCCGAACGCGTAGGCCGCAGGCTCTCCCGGCTGCGGCCGGTCGGAAACCAGGAAAATCCGCCCGTTGAGGACCAGCGTGCGCGGCCCGCCCCGTTCCGAGACGAGGTCGTAGTTCTCGTCGTTCCGATAGCGGAGCTTGACGATGTCCCCGTTTTCCAGGGCAAACCGCGCGACCACCGGCAAAGATGACCGCCCGACCCCGACGGCTGGTGCGGCCGCGCTTGCCGGCAACGTCGCGGTTGCCGTGGCTGCAGCGATTGCAGCCACGGCGATAACGCGAAAAGCCTTAGTTGGGCGCATGAATGCCTGCGCTCACCTGCTGGCCGTTCTTCAGCTTGTACTGGTTGAAGTCCGTGAGGCATGAGCCGCGTCCGCCGCGTCCGCCGCAAGACTGCGTTCCGGCCCAGTTGGCTGCCACGATGCTGCTCCGATGCGTCATCTGCGAGAAATACTGCCGGATCGGATGGGTGCTGCTGCGCGTGCGCGGGACATTGGAGACAAGGTTCATGAAGGCCTGGAAATCACCGTATGGCGTCGAATAGAGGCGTCGGTTGGCCTTGTCCGGATTATAAAGATCGAAATTCTGGAATTCGTTGAACCGCAACGTGCCGTTGAAAGGCGACTGCGGGCTGTCCCAGGCGATCGCCTGGTTATTGGACCGGGTCCGAGCAACCTGGCAATCCATCGTCCCATAAATGACCGACGCGCTCTGGTAGCACATGTCGATCTGGCGCCCGAGCATGTAGCCCTTGCTGTCGGAAGGATCGGGGTTTCCTTCGGGATTGTAATAGCGGGCTGGATTGCGCACCCACCAGTACGGGTTGGCCCCCCAGAGAAACAGCGTGTCGTAGTTGACTTCCTCGCCACCGGTCAGGCGCGCCGAGGGGCCGCCCTGCCAGACTTCGTTGTTCCACTTGGAAACGTAGGCTGCGAAACCGTCCGACCCACGGCAGTTGTCGCAGTTGTTGAGGCCCGAGGCAGGATCGGGCAGATCGGACACGGCGTCGGCCATCGTAATCCCGTAGGATTCGATGCCCTGCTGGATGGTGAACAGGGTCGGAATGTTGCGCCGATCCGATCCATGCGGCTGGTTGGTCGGGAAAGCGCCGGCCGTGGTGATTTCCGATCGCGACACGAAGGGGCTGAGTTCCTGCGTGAAGCTGTTCATGTCTCCGAACGAATGAAGCGCCTTGAAGTGGACTTCGGCTCCGTTCGTGCACCGGAAATTGAGGAAGCGTTCGTGCGAGGGATTACGGAACGCATCGGGCGAATGCGTGCCCTGATGCAGTTTGAACAAGATATCGCATTCAATGTCCTGTCCCGTCGTCTGATCGTTGCCTTCCAGCCGGTTGAACAGCGATACCTTGTGGCTGACGTGATCTTCGTTGCGTTGCTGGTTGGGATCATTGGGCGCAAGCTGCTCGCTGACATAGCCGAACGGCATCGGACCGACAGTCTTGTACAGGGCCGAGATACGCTGATCCTGCCCATGTTCGTGACCGAAGCGGCAGGTGGTGCCGTCGGCAAACTCGTAGATCGGGGGATGCCAGGTGGGATAGGCCTTGTTGTCGGGGCCATAAGCCCAGAAGCTGTCGTGCAGTTCCTTGGAGCAGGTGTCGTACAGCGAATTGGGCGTCCAGTCGAACGTGGTGAGCGCACGCGAGAGGATGCCCGACGGCGGGGCGTCGTCGCTGCTGAAATCGGCAGAGCCGGTCTTTGTGGTGGCCGAGAGGTTGAAGGACTTGATCACCTTCCCATCGGCATCGAGCGCCTCGACAGCATAATCATACTTGGTCCCCGGGGTCAGATCCATGTCGCGGAAATGAACCTGCGTTTCTTCCAGCAAGGCAATCTGGCTGCCGTTGCGCGAGACCCGGTAATCGACGACATTCTGAACCGCTTCCCATTTCAGCGCGATGGCGACTTTCGATGCGGTGACGAGGGAAAGCCCGCTGCTGGTGGGCGTGGTGGTCGTCCCTCCGCCAGTGCCGGTATCGGTGCCAGTGCCGGTGCCAGTGCCAGTGCCAGTGCCAGTGCCTTCCGATGCCGCCTTCACGGTCACGACCATGGAATCGCGGTTGACGGCGCCGATCTGGCGCAATTCGAGCGTCCAGACGCCCGCGCCCGGGAACGTCACTTTGGTCGTCAACGAGTTGGGAGAGAGAATACTGGCGCCGGAAGGACCGGACTTGACCACCCAGAGCGGTGTTCCCTTGGCCAATTTCCCCGCCATGGTTGCCGTGTTCTGTGGCAGGGTGATCGTCTGGTCGGGTCCGGCGTCCGATTTGGTCGATTGTGCCTGCGCTGTTGCCGGTAGCCCCAGAGCCAGGGGAATAGCGACCACGGTACTGCACGACAGCCACAACGCCACGCCCGGCTTCGCCAGGCGAATTCCTTTCCCTACCATATTCGCGATCCCCTGATTTAAAATGCAACTGACGATTGAAATATTTCGTATTAAAAACTTACCGCAGCTTTGTTACAGTATTCAGAAAGTATTAATGAAAACGTTAATTTAGAGTTAATTGCCATAAACGGCTCTGTCCGCTTCCCTTTCGGACAGGGTCGCCCGGGCATCGAACCCCCTCACGCTTGCGTGCTCTGCATGTGACGCTTATAGACCACCGGGAGCGCGTGGCGTTACGCCGGGTGCGAGGTTGCGGATAACGATACGATGTCGAGAGAACTAATGGCCCCGGCGGCGCGAATCGGCCGCAGATTCCTGCGTGACTGTGCAACGGGTGCCGCTCTGCTGCTGACCTCCGTATCCGCCAGAGCCCAGGTGGCTTATAGCGATCCTGCCGGATCAGGGCCGCTTGTCGGTGCCGTCCAGTGGCTTCAGGGTACGCTGCTGGGCACGGTTGCCACGGTCGTGGCGGTGATCGCGATCGCCATGGTCGGTTTCCTGATGCTGACCGGGCGCATGAACTGGCGCTATGGCGCAACCGTCATTCTGGGCTGCTTCATCCTGTTCGGCGCGGCGAGCATCGTCGGTGGCATCCAGTCGGTGGCGTCGTCCGCGTCCTGACATGGTTCTGCTCGATCGGGATACCTGTTTCGTTGCCTTGACGCGCCCGCAGATGTTTGCCGGCGTGACGTACAGCTTCTTCGTGGTCAACGGCGTGGTGACGGCCGAGCTGTTCCTGCTTCTCAAGTCTCCCTGGGTGTTGCTGGCCGCACTGGTGATCCATGTGACCGGCTGGCTCGCCTGTCTGCGCGAGCCGCGCTTTTTCGATCTCTGGCTGGTTAAGGCATCGCGCTGCCAGCGTATCCCGAATTACCGGCTATGGCGCTGCAATTCCTATCGCCCCTGAGCGCACACGAGCGGATCGCCGAGCGCGAGCGCCCGGTCTCCGTGCAACTCCCCTACGATCGGCTTGTCGACGACCAGACGATTGCGCTCGACGGCGGCCTGCTGATGCAGGTGATCCAGCTCGAGGGGTTTCTGTTCGAAACAGCCGATACCGAAGAGATCAATTATCGCAAGATGTTGCGCGACGCGATGCTGCAGGCGATCGGCTCGTCGCGCTTTGCCCTTTACCATCACATCGTCCGTCGACGGGTAGAGCCTCACGTTGCCGGAGACTATCCCGATCCGTTCAGCACGCGGCTGGACACGGCGTGGCGCGCACGCCTCGCCACGCGCGAACTGTTCGTCAACGACCTGTTCGTGACGATCATCCGCCGGCCGCTGCAGGGGCGGGGCGGCATCGCCGACCGCCTGGCAGGGAAATTCAGTGGCAACCAGGGCGGCAGCGAGGCTGAACTGGCGGCGGAATGCCGCGCGCTTTCGGCCGCCACGGAACAGCTCATCGCGGCGTTGGGCAGCTATGGACCGCGCCTGCTCGGCGCCTATGACACCCCCGCCGGGCCATGTTCGGAACCGCTGGAGTTCCTCTCGCTGATCCTCAATGGCGAGCTGCGCCCGGTGCGCTTTCCCCATGGCAGCGTGGCCGATTATCTTCCCTATCGGCGGATCAGCTTTGGTCAGGATCTGGTCGAACAGGGGCCGACGGGCCTTGCCCCGCGGCATTTCACGGCCATGCTGTCGATCAAGGACTATCCGGGCCAGACGGCGCCCGGCATGCTCGACAATCTGCTCCGCCTGCCGGTGGAAATGGTGATCAGCCAAAGCTTCGGCTTCGTCGATCGCGGCGCCGGGCTGGGCCGTGTCAATCTCGCGCTAAGGCGCATGCGCGCGGCCGATGACGAGGCCCTTTCGCTTCGGCAGGAGCTTGCCGCCGCCAAGGACGATCTGGCGGCGGGCCGTGCAGCGTTCGGCGAGCATCATCTCACCGTCGCCGTGCGGGCCGAACGCATGGAGCAGGTCGACGACGGCGTGGCCGAAGTCCAGGCCTCGCTGACCGATCTCGGCCTGATCGCCGTGCGCGAGGAGATCGGGCTGGAAGCCGCGTGGTGGGCCCAGTTCCCTGGCAATTTCAAATTCATCGCGCGGCGCGCGCTGGTTTCGAGCCGCAACTTCGCCAGCTTTGCCAGCGCCCACAATTTCCCCAGCGGCCGCGCCGCCGGCAATCATTGGGGCGAGGCGGTCACCGTGCTCGAAACGACCGCCGCCGGCCCCTATCACTTCAATTTCCACAAGGGCGACCTCGGCAATTTCACCGTCATCGGCCCGTCCGGCTCGGGCAAGACGGTGGTGCTCAACTTCCTGCTGGCGCAAGCGCGCAAATACCGGCCGCGCATCGTGTTTTTCGACAAGGATCGTGGCGGCGAACTTTTCGTGCGGGCCATCGGCGGTGCTTATCAGACCCTGCGCCCGGGCGAAGGGTCCGGCCTCAATCCCCTGCGCATCGAGGATCGGCCCGAAAACCGCCGGTTCCTGGCCGACTGGATCGGCCGCCTTGCCGGCGGCCCGCTCGATACCGACGAGCTTGCCCGCGTTCACGAAGCGATCGACGCCAGCTTTGCCGCCGAACCGCGCTATCGCCGGCTGCGCTATTTCGGCGAACTGCTGCGCGGCAGCCACCGCCCCCATGCGGCCGACCTGTGGGCCAGGCTGCGCCCCTGGTGGGGCGATGGCGACCGCGCCTGGCTGTTCGACAATGCCGAGGACCAGACCGATCTGGGACGCGACACGGTCGGTTTCGACATGACGCGGATACTCGATGATCCGGCCCTGCGCACCCCGACGATGATGTATCTGTTCCACCGCGTCGAGGAACGGCTTGACGGATCGCCGGCGATCATCGTCATCGACGAGGGCTGGAAAGCGCTCGACGACGATGTCTTCGTCCAGAAGATCAAGGACTGGGAAAAGACTATCCGCAAGCGCAACGGCATTGTCGGTTTCGCTACGCAAAGCGCCGAGGACGCGCTGTCCAGCCGGATCGCCAGCGCGATCGTGGAACAGGCGGCGACGCAGATCTTCATGGCCAACCCCAAGGCGCGTGCCGAGGATTATCGCGACGGCTTCGGGCTGACGGCGCACGAGTACGACATCGTCCGCACGCTGCCCGACAACGCGCATTGCTTTCTCATCAAGCACGGCAACGACAGCGTGGTGGCGCGGCTGAATCTGTCGGGAGAAACGGAACTGCTGACCATCCTTTCGGGCCGCGAGCGGACCGTGCGGCTGCTCGATTCGATCCGCGAGGCCGTGGGCGACGACCCGGCCGACTGGATGCCGCGCCTGCTGAGAGTGGCCTGATGCAGGTCTGCGCAGATTTCGCGCCCGACGCGCCTTTCGCCGTCGATATCGTCAGGCTGGTCGATTGCCGCGTCAGGACCCTGGGCGAAGGGGGCTATCTGGCACTGACCGGCGCCGGGTCGCCGGTATCGGCCGCGCTCGGGGGCCTTTTGACCATCGCGATCGCGCTGTTCGGTTACCGGCTCCTGCTCGGAGAGCGGGTCGAAGTGCGCAACGGGGTCTATCTCGCGTTCCGTATCGGGCTGGTGCTGACGCTGGGAACCCAGTGGGCAGCCTATCAGGCGCTGTTCTACCGCGTCGCGATCGAAGGCCCGGCGGAACTGACGCGCACGCTCGCGCGCCCGGCCGGCGATCCGCGCGCAGATCTGCTCGAACAGGCACAGGCGATCTGGGAGGGCATCGACGGCATCGCCAACATTCCGCCCAAAGTGGTTTCGCCCGTTGCGCCCGCACCGGACCAGGCGCCGAACGGCGACCCGGGGCAGGTGCCGGGCGGCAACGCAGGCCAGACGCCGCCCGGCAATGCTGTCGCCGACGAGCCGGACAAGCTGTCCCTTCTCGACCGCTCCTACCTTTCCAGCGCGTCGATCGTGTTCCTTTCGTCTATCCTTTTCGGATTTCTGGTGCCCCGTATCATTGCTGGATTTCTGCTGGCGCTTGGCCCGCTCTTTATCCTGTCGCTCCTGTTCGCACGAACGCAGGCGATCTTCGAAGGCTGGGCGAGGGGCATCCTGTTCTCCGTTCTCGGCAGCGTCGTGGCGACAGCGATCTTCGGGATCGAAATGGCCGTGATCCAGCCCCAGCTCCTGGCGATCGCGGAAAGCTTGCAGACCGGGGTCATCCGCCCGGGCGCGTCGGGCGAACTGCTGGTCGCGGCAGCGCTGTTCGCCCTGATCCTGATCTTTTCGCTGGCCACGCTGGCCTGGGTGCTGAGCAGCGCCTCGCTGCGCCTCGTCATGCCGCGCCTTGCTTCGTCGGGCGGTGCAAGAGAAGTGACCGCCATGCCCGACGCTGCGGTGGCGCGCGCAAACAGGCCCGGAACCACCACGGCGCCGGCGGCCATGCCTTTGCCGTCGAGAGCGGCGCTTATCGCCGAATCGGTGCGGACGGCCGATCGCCGCGACGCCGCGGACCCGGCGGGGCGGCGCGTCGCCCCTGTTGGCGGGGGTGAAAACATGGCCAGCCAGGCGCCGCCGCTGGGCCAGCGTGGCCGCCGATCGTTGACCGCGCGCCCATCCGCCGCGGCGACTCGCAGGGATGGAAACGCATGACGGCCCCTTTGGAATCAGCCGAAACCGTAACGCAACCCGAAAGCCGGGCCGCGTACTATGCCAGGGCGGCAAGCTGGGCAGAGGATCGTGACGCCGGTCTGCGCCTGTCCCGGCGCATCGCCTGGCTGGTGGCCGGCGTGGCAGCGGGAATCGCAATTCTGGAAGCGGTCGCACTTGCCCTGCTGATGCCGCTCAAGACGGTCGTGCCCTATACCCTGCTGGTCGACCGCCAGACCGGGTTCGTGCAGACGCTGAAAGGCGGCAGTGCCGATCCCCTGGTGGCCGATCAGGCGTTGACCCAGTCGCTTCTGGCGCAATACGTGATCGCCCGCGAGGGCTTCGACATCGCGACGGTTTCGGGCGATTACCGGAAAGTCGCGCTGTGGTCGGCCGATCGCGCACGGAATGATTACCTGGCCTTGATGCCCGCTGCCAATCCGGGCAGCCCGTTCCAGCGCCTGCCGCGAACCAGCGTGGTCACGGTGCACGTCAAGAGCGTATCGCCCATCGGCCCCAACACGGCGCTGGTCCGGTTCGATACCGAACGGCGGGATCAGGGCCAGACTGAGGGCACGCGCGAGCCCTGGGCATCGGTCGTCCGCTATCGCTTCTCGGGCGCGCCGATGGCGCTGGAAGAGCGGCTGATCAATCCGCTCGGGTTCCAGGTCGTCCATTATCGCCGCGATCAGGAAGCGCCCGCGCCGCCCCCCGTGACCCCGCAAGCCGCCGGTCTGCAACCTGCGAGCCTGCAACCTGCCGCGCCACAACCTGCCACCATGCCCCCTGCGACCCCGCAAGCCGCTCCATGAAGCACCGGGCCCTCTTCTGCGTGGCGCTCGCGATGGCGAGCCCGGCCTTTGCGGAATTGCAGCCGCAGCCGGGATCGGGCGATTCCCGCCTGCAATCGGTGCGCTACGATCCCGATCAGGTCGTGCGCCTTGCCTTTGCGCGGGACTTTTCCATGACCATCGAGTTTTCGCCCGACGAGCGGATCGAGAACGTGGCGATCGGCGCCGGCGAAGGATGGCAGGTGACGCCAAACAAGCGAGCCGATCTGCTGTTCGTGAAACAGCTGGCCAACGCCGTCGAAACCAACCTTACCGTGGTGACCGATGCGCGCCGCTACAGCTTCGTGCTCAGCCCCGATGCGGGAAGCGGCCTTTCGGTCGCCCATGTGCTGCGCTTCGATTATCCCGGAGTCACGACCGCGCCAGACGTCGCCGTGCTTCCGGGGCGCGGCACCTATCGCTTTGCCGGCGCGCGCGCGCTGCGCCCGCTCTATATCAATGACGATGGCCAGGCCACCTACATCACCTGGCCACCGGAACGCAGCCTGCCGGCAATCTACACGATCGATGCCGCGGGCCGGGAAGCGATCGTCAACGGCGCAATGCGCGACGGCGTTTTCGTGATAGACTCGGTCGCGCCGCGCCTGATTTTCCGTTCCGGCCGCTTGCGGGCGACGGCAACCCGCCAACCGGACAAGGCACCCTGATGGCGACCGATCCGCGCAACATCGATCCGCCGCATGACATTGCCCCGGTCGTTCCACTGCCCCGCGCGGGCCTGTCCGGGGCGGCCATCGCCGTCCTGTGCGGTCTGCTCGGTCTCGTTCTGTTCGTGACTCTGGATTCGCGGCGCCGCGCGCTGCAGGCGCCCGAGCGGCCCGCGCCGGCCGCCGGCGTCCCGCTGGTTGCGCCCCCACCGCTGGCCGTGCCGCCCGAGCCGCCGCCCCCGCCGCCCCCGGTCGAGCCAGAGCCGATGCCGGTCGAGCCACCCCCACCGCCGCGACCGGCGCCAATGCCCCTTCCGCCACCGCCGCCGCCCATCCAGCCCGTGCGCATCCAGAGCCCGCCCGTCCGTGTCGAGACGAACGGCCAGCCGTCGCCCGTTCTCGTGCTCGATCTCAGCACCGGCAACACCAATGCAGCGGCCGCCGGGCAAGCGAAATCGCCCGCCGAGGGTGGCGCCGGCGACGACCAGGCCGTGCGCGCCACGCTGATCCGCAACCGTTCCGCGCTCGTTCCGCAAGGCACGCTCATTCCCGCCGTGCTCGAAACGCCGATCGATTCCAGCCGCGCCGGCCTGGCGCGCGCGCTGGTGTCGCGCGACGTGCGCGGCTTTGACGGAACGCGCGTGCTGATCCCGCGCGGCAGCCGGTTGATCGGAGAGGCCAAGGGCGATCTTCAGGCCGGCGCGCGGCGCGTACTCGTCACCTGGACGCGGCTGATCCGGCCCGATGGCGTCGCCATCCGCATCGGCTCCCCCGGTGCCGACAATCTGGGCGGCGCCGGGCTGAGCGGCCGGGTGAACAACTACTTTTTCGAACGGTTCGCCAACGCGGTCCTGCAGTCCGCGCTGACGATCGGCGTCAACCGCGCCGCGCGGATCGGCGAAGGCAACGTAGTGATTTCCAGCCAGGGCGGCGGCAATCTTGGTCAGACACCGATCTTCAACGTTCCCGCAGGGCCTACCGTCAAAGTGCGGCAGGGCGCCGAAATCGCGATCTTCGTTGCCCGCGATCTCGATTTCGGCGGAACGACGGCACGGCCATGACACGCGCGCCCGGCGACCGCCAGGCGGCGGCAAACACGGACTCGCCCTTTCCGTTTCTCGACGCCTGGCTGGCGCCGCTCCTGCCCCACCTTGCCCGCGGTGACGTCACCGATCTTTACATCAACCGCCCCGGCGAGGTCTGGATCGAAACGCTGAGCGGCGCCAGCGAGCGGCACGACGCGCCCGAATTCGACGACGCGCGGCTCTGGCGTCTCGCCCGGCAGATCGCCAGCATCGCGCACCAGGGGATCAGCCGCGAACATCCCCTGCTGTCTGCGCGGCTGCCCGACGGATCGCGCGTGCAGATCGTGGCGCCGCCCGCGACGCGGGGGCCGATGGCGATTGCCATTCGCCGCCACATCGTCTCGGACCTGTCGCTTGGCGACTATGCCCGCGCCGGCGCGTTCCGGGATGCGCTGGTCGCGGCCCGCCCGCCTGCCGCCCGGCGGGCATTGACATCGCCAGAAGAGATTCCCGCCTATCTGGCCGGCGCGGTGCGGGAGCGGCGCAACATTCTCGTTTCGGGCGGCACGTCCACGGGCAAGACCACGTTCCTGAACGCGCTCTTGCGGGAAGTGCCGGACCGGGAGCGGCTGATCCTGATCGAGGATACGCCCGAACTGCTGGTGCGGCAGGACAATGCGGTAGGCCTGGTGGCCGTCAAGGGCGAACTCGGCGAAGCACGGGTGACGGCGGACGACCTGCTGCAGGCCTCGCTCCGCATGCGGCCCGACCGGATCATCCTGGGCGAACTGCGGGGCAGCGAGGCCTACACGTTCCTGCGCGCGATCAACACCGGCCACCCCGGATCGATGACGACGATCCACGCCAACGATCCCCAGGGCGCGATCGAGCAGCTCGCGCTGATCGTCCAGGCCGGATCGCATCTGGGCCGGGCCGACATCGTCCATTATATCCGCCACGTGCTCGATATCGTCGTGCAGCTTGAGCGCCGCGAGGGCAGACGCCGCGTTTCCCACGTCCTGGATTTCCGCGCCGATGAGGCACGCGGCAATGACGTGTCGATCGGATGACCGGCCCGAACCGGGCGGGATCGAGGATCGGGACAATGTCGGAAACAAGGTCGTCTTCCGGCCTTCCGGTCCCACATGAATGCTGAGACGGGTAGGCAAGCCGTCTGCACTTGCAGATCCGCCGCCTAGAAGTTCGGTGGTCTCTTGGCCAGAAACGCATTAACGCCCTCGGCGAAGTCAGGCAGCGTAAAGGCATCTTCGAACAGGGCGGACGTCACTTCGTCGTCATCGACCTGGCCGCTCAGAATTCGGCGTATCATTGCTTTGGTCTCGCGCGCGGTATGCGCCGAACTCTTTGCGATCCGTTCGGCCAGGGCCAGCCCGTCGATGTCGAGCAAGTCTACCAGACCGATGCGCCAGGCTTCGGCGACGCCGATCAGGTCCCCCGTGAACAGGATGCGCTTGGCTTGCGCAGGCCCTACCAGATCCACCAACAGCTTGGTGTCGTGAAGCGAGTACACGAGGCCGAGCTTTGCTGGCGTAATTCCGAAGCGCGCACGATCGGTTGCCACGCGGATGTCGCAGGCCAGCGCCAGGCCGCATCCGCCGCCGATGCAATCGCCATCCACAAATGCAACCGTCGGCTTGACGGCGTTCGACAAGGCATGTTGTGCTGCTGCGATGGCAGCCCTGTTCCGTGCCCGCCACATGGGATCACGTGAACCGGTTGCAAATTCGGCAATGTCCGCTCCGGCCGAAAAGACCCCGGGTTCGGCTGCACGAAGCAGCAGAACCCGGCACTGGTCGTCGGCCATGGCCCGTTCGATCAACGAAGGGAATTGCTCCCACATTGCCTGCGTGATGGCATTGCGCTTGGCGGCGCGGTCGATCAGCAGGTGCGCGATCCGGCCGTGTTGCTCAAAACGCAGCGTCACGCGGGTTCGACCATCGCGAGTGCATCGGCGATCTCCAGCCGGGTTGCGGACCATACCCCTTCATGACCGGCCACGTAGCGCAGGAACTCCTCGAGCGCCCAGATGCGGCCGGGCCGCCCGATGATACGCAGGTGAAGACCGAGCGACATCATCTTCGGGTTTCCCTCCACACCTTCGCGGTACAACTGGTCAAAGCATCGGCGGGCATAGTCCAGCCAGTTTGCAGGAGTATAGGCCGGGTCGGTCCACATCTTCATGTCGTTCGTGTCGAGTTGATAGGGAACGATGGCGATCGGGCGGCCAGGGACGGTGTGCCGGTCCCAGAACGGCACGTCGCCCGAATAATCGTCCATATGATAGCGAAAACCCTCTTCCACGAGCAGCCGCCGGGTGTTGTCGGTATGAAGATAACGCGACAGCCAGCCATAGGGTCGCGTACCGGTGGTCCGTTCGATCGACGATACCGCCTTGCGGATGAATTCGCGTTCCATCGCTTCGTCCATGCGGAATTGATGCACCCACCGCCAGCCATGGCTGACCGGCTCGTGCCCCAATTCGCGAATGACGGCCGCAACCTCCGGATGGTTTTCCAGACTGAGCGCAGCCACCGTCCATGATGCCTTGATGCCATGGTCCTGCAGCAGCTTGGCTATCCTGGGAACACCGGCCTTTATGCCGTACAGGTAGTTTGACTCGTTGCCATAGTTGCGGATCGGGGTCTTGAGGTGGATGCCCAGTTCATCGACCGGTTCCATGCCTTTGTCGCCCCGGGCGATAGTCATCTCCGACCCTTCCTCGACATTGACCACGACCGACAGCGCCAGCTTGGCAGCGTGGGGCCAGTCGATCCGTTCCGGATTGATAGCGGACAAAGGCATCAGTGCATCTCCTCGCCACCACTGACATTGATGGCTTCTCCATTTATGTAAGCAGCATCGGCACTTGCCAGCCAGGCGCAAGTGGCAGCCGTATCGCTTGCCCAGCCAGGGCGCCCCATCGGGTTTCTTGCCGCCATGTTGGCGAGATAGGCTTCCACGCTGTCGAAACCGAGAAGTTTCGAGAAATAGGCATTCTGTTCGGCGCCAAGCCCGGTCGTGACGTGGTTGGGGCAGACGGCGTTGACCGTTATACCGTATGCGCCCAACTCCAGTGCGCTTGCCCGGGTCAGGCCGATCATGCCGTGTTTCGAACTGACATAGGCGGGCAGATGCGGGAAGCCGGTTTTTGCCGCCTGACTGGCGATGTTTATTATCCGCCCGCCCTCTTGCCCGGCAATCAACGCTCGCGCCGCCGCCTGCGTACAATAGAAGGCACCCGAGAGGTTGACACGCAGAACCCTGTCCCAGTCTTGCGGATCGACTTCCAGAAATGGCTTCATCATGAAACCGATGCCGGCGTTGTTGACGAACACATCGAGCCGCCCGAGCCGTTCCACCGTCTGCGCCACCAGCGCCGCGCACTGGCTGGCGTCGCCAACGTCGCAGGCGATCACTTCCACGGCCGCGCCACGGCCGCGAAGTTCTTCCGCCACGCTTTGGGTCTCGTCGGTCACCGCCAGATCCGAAACGACGCACGACGCGCCCTCTTCGGCAAATCGCTGCAGGATGGCCTGACCCAGTCCGCGATGCCTGCCCGATCCGGTAACCACCACCACTTTGCCCGCAAACCGGCCCATCACAGATTCTCGGTAAGGATGAATTGCGGGTTGTCGGCAAATTCGCTGAACCGCGCAGAGACCGCCTGGAATGCCGCATCCGACACGTCACGGGTGAACGTGTCGATGTCGGATATGTCGATGCATTCGATGTAGTCGTATGGCGGCGCACCCTCTGCACCAAACAGCCCGATGGCGCGATGGACGGTGAAGTCCTGTACGGACTCGAGCACCTTCACTCCGGGAATGTCCGTGTTGCGTGCCCAGGCTTCATAGGAGGCGGCAGCAACCCCGGGCCGCAGATTGAACAGGCAGATGATGCGCAAGACTCAGACTCCTTCAGCTATTATTATCGCCCCGCCGAGCACGGGCTCGAGACGGCCCGCAAGCGCGATCAGGGCAAGGTCGCTTCCTTCGGGACCTACCAGCTGGATCGAAACGGGCAGGCCATCGTCATCTTTCCCCGCGGGGCAGGCGATCGCCGGCAACCCCGCAATGTTCGCGAGCGAAGTGAAATCGGCCTGGTTCGCCGGCGCGCGGCAGCCATGAGCAAAGGCGGTCTGCGGCGTGGTCGGCATCATCAGCACCCCGTCGCTGCCCAGTGCCGTTCGAATGGCTCTTCGCGTCCGATCAAGAATGTCGGGCCTGAGTGGAAGGCGGGCGGTCACGTCGAGCATGGCTTTCAGTTCGTCTGACAGCAGATGAGGCTCGTGCTGGCGGGCGTTCCCCAGCACGCTGGCCAGATAACGGCCGGCCGCGATGAAGCCCGCCATGCGGATGTCAGTGGCGTCGTCGGCAAGGGACAATTCGGCAGCGGGCAGATCGAGCGCGAGGCAGGCCCGGTCGTACGCCGCCTGTACTCCGGCTTCCACCTTTACGCCGTTGAGATTGCCCAGCAACATTAGCCTGTTGAAAGGGCGCGCGGGGGGCACGTTGCCGATCACCGCCAGGACCCTCGAGAGCATGCCGAGATCGCGGGCAAGCGGGCCGATGCAATCAAGGCTGGGCTCAAGGAACACGAGACCGTCGACCGACACGAGGCCATTGGTCGGTTTCAGGCCATAGACACCGTTATAGGCAGCCGGAATTCGCACGGAGCCCAGCGTGTCGGTGCCAAGCGCCACATCGCACAGACCCGCTGCCACGGCCGCACCACTACCGCCGGACGATCCACCAGGCGTGTGGCCGTGGCGGTGGGGATTGTGCGTGCGACCATAAAACATGTTGTCGGTCGTGGCGCCCAGAGCAGCTTCGTGCATGTTGAGCGAACCCAGCACCACCGCGCCGGCGTTGCGCAAGGCGCGGACCACTTCGGCATCGCCTTTGGCGATGATCGTGCGCCTGGTGCCCAGGCCCGCGGTCCAGGGAAGTCCGGCAACCGCAATGTTCGACTTGACGCCGACCGTGACGCCCTCGAGCGCACCCGGGCCGGGTCGTGCCGATCGATCCCAATCGACAAAGGCATTGAGCGCTGCGTTGCGACGTTCGAGATCGAGCCAATCGATCACCGTTCAAACTCCCCGCTCGTCGATCAGGCGGATCGGCTTCTGCCGCATGTCGATCTGCGTCAGCGCGGCGGTTGCGCCCGGTGGGCACAACGTCACGGCAACCTCGACACCGAGTCCCTGGCGCAATATCGCCCGCAACTGGTTCGCGTCGCTCCCGCCGCGCGATTCCAGCATGACTTCCATGTCGTCACGGCCACTCAGCGGCTCGCGGGTCAGGCGGCAGACGTATTCACCGGTCAGGTCCGCGCGGTTCTCGATGATTGCGCCAATCGCATGCGGAAACACGTTGATCCCGCGCAGCTTCACCATGTTGTCGCTGCGCCCCTTGAACCCGGCAATCCGCTTGAAGACGATTTCTCCGCGCCCGCCGATTTCGCTGGTGACGTCATGCGTGTTGAAACGGATGCAGGGTGCCACGTCGTCCTTGAAAAGGCAGGTCACGACCATGTCACCGGTCGCACCATCGGCGACGGGCAGGCCATCGTCGACGCCGAGCAATTCGAGATATTGCGCGTCTTCCCATACATACAGCCCGTCGCGCTCCGGCCCTTCTCCCGCGATCGTGCCGGTATCACCGACACCGTACCAGTCGAAAGCCCTGGCGCCACCCCAGGCCGCCTCGGTCGCGGCCCGGTCCTCCGTCCCCAGATGTCCGCAGATCATCCGGATCTGGATCCGCTCCAGAATCCCTTCGTCCCGTGCGACTTCCGCCAGCTTGCGAAGATAGTCCACGAACCCGACCAGCACGGTAACGCCGAAATCGGCAATCAGCCTGACCTGGGCTGCGGAGCGCGTCTCCACGCCGGTTCCGGCAGACAGAAACAGCGCATTGGTGAAATGTGTCACTGCCTCGCGGATGTAATGCCCGCCATTGATCATGCCGTGACCGTATACCGAGTGGACGACATCGCCGGCGGCCAGGCCCTGCCATCGGTACATCCGACCGGCCAGAAGGTTGGTGATCTCCCGCCCCTTGGGCCCGAACAGCAGCGGCTGCGGCCTGCCCGTCGTGCCGCTGGTGGTGTGAAGAATGACAGGGGATCGCGTGGCGGGATCGTCAAGCCCGGCAAAGTCGCCATAGGGCGGGTGCTCGGCAACCGATGCCATAAGGTCTGCCTTGTCGTAGACCGGCAGCTTGGTAAGGTCGTCAAGACTGCGGATGTCGCCCCTTTCGATGCCCTTGGCGCCCCACAGGCGTTGATAGAAAGGCACCTCCCAACCCCGCTGCATCAGGCGTGCGAACCGTTTCTCCTGCAGCGCGCGGAGCTCATCCCGGCTCATCTTGGCATAACGCGCCACAAATGCGTCGCCGATCGGGTAATCGGCCAGCATCTGGCACGGGTCGAACGTCTCGAAATACGTGGGATAGGTCATCGCGGCTCCGTAAACCAGGCTAGCGCGTCATCGAACAGTCGCGGATCCGCCCCGGGTGCGATCGACCGGGCGAGATCGCGTTTCCTTGCCACCTGCCCCGCGGAGAGGGGCGCACCAGGGCTGCCGAGCGTATGCGGCAACACATGATCGCTTATGCTCCCATCCCTCCGGGTGATCCGCAGGCGTTGCGGTGACAGCGCGTTGGGGTCGGGATTGCCATCGGTTTCAATAGTTATGCGGCCGGCAAGATCAGCAACCACCGGGTCGGCAAAGACCCGTGGCGTGAAGCTGCGCGGGTCGATCCGGCCATCCCGTAGCATCAGCGCAGCAAGCAGCGGCAGGCATAGGCGGGCATAGGCAGGGGTCATTTCAGGCAGGAAGGGCCGACCGACCAACCGCTTCACCAGCGGCGGCACGAAGAGTTCGACCGCCGCGATCGCATCGGCCCCCACGCCATTGCCGTGCAACATGTCGAGCACGCCAAGCGCGCCATGGCTGGCACGCCCCGAAGGGTATGGTTTGGTCGATATGTCGGCAATCAGCCAACGCTCGCCGATGCTGCCTGCATATGTTGCAAGCGATCCCTGGTCGAACAGCTGGAAATAGCCGAACGGCCCTTCCAGCACGTCATGCGGCCCGGTCAGACCGGCCGCGGCCAGGTCGGCGGCCGTTATTGCCGCTCGCGCCGCATTCGCGATCTGAAGCGGCAACGCGATCGACCCTTCGACATGCGCCTGCATTGTTCCGCCCGCGAACGAATAGGCCAGCCCGAGCGCATCGGCCAGCGGCGCGCCGGTTATCCGCGCCACGGCGAGCGACGCGCCGAGACAGCCGGCCACTGCCGGCCTGAAAAAACGGAGCGGCGAGGTTGCGGCAATTCCCAGACCGCTCGCCACATCAACGCCAACCGCCAATGCCGCCAGCGCGGCGGCAGGGTCGCAGCCGCCCGCCCGGTCGATCGCGGCGCCAAGCGCCGCCGTCACCACCGATAGCGCATGAACCACTGCCGGTTCGTGCACCGCGTCCCATTCCAGGCAATGGATCCTGAAGCCATTGACGAACGCGGCGGCTCCGGCCGGAAGGCGCGCATCACCGCCGATCAGCCTTGCGTCCGTGCCGCTGCCCCATCCCCGGGCCGCTGTCAGGGCATGGGCAGCATCGGGCGCCCATGCCCCTGCGGCGCCTACTGCCAGGGTGTCGGCCAGCAGCCGCTCCGCATCGGCAGCGATCGAAGCCGGTAAGCGGTGCTCTGCCGCCGCGAAAGCGATCACGCGCTTGGTGAAAGTCATAGAACGGTGTCCAGCCAAGCGACGATCGCGGCGGCATCCTGACCGCCAAGCGCAAGGCTCAAGCCCCGTTCGATCTGGTCGGGCGACAGACGACCCCACTCCATCAGCGCGCGCGCCTTGTCGATCACGCCGCTGCGCGACAGCGGTCTTTCCGGATCGCCAAGCGTGTCGACCACCTCGCACGATCCCTGGCTCGTCATCACGCGCGCGCCGAAATGGGCGGGGTACCGAGCAGTGATATCCGATGCTTCCGCGACCTTCACCCGCGCACGGGCCGGCGCCAGCGCCATGATCGCGTCGGGTTCGAAATCAGCCAGGGCGGGGGCGCCGCGCTCTGCCACGATGGCAAGCGCATGCTGAAGCGAAAACTTTGCCTGTTCCGGCGTTTCGGGATGCGGCCGATCGCAAAAGGCCAGTGCATCGCCATAGGATTCCACAAAAATCGCGCCGGCCAGCGCATCGGCCGCACGTAGCTGGAGTGCTGCGTCGATAGCCGGATGCGCGTGGCGACACGCACCCCAGGGCTTGAAGCTCACTTCGGCCATGCGCCATCCGGTGCCGAACGCGACCGGGCGCGGGGCATGGCACGTAGCGGCGTACAAACCTTGCTCCCCTTCGAGGACATCCAGCGGCCCCGTGATGCCGTCCAGCGCATGGATCGCCGCCGCCCGTCCGGTCTGCACCGCGTGGGCGACATGCCACTGCTTGGCAAGATTACGGCTGTGCCGCGTCTGCCAGACGCCGCCGCTGACAGACCCGGCCAGCGCGAGCGCGTGCGCCAGCACCGGGTGGCCGCCTGCTGTACCGGCGGCACATGCTGCTGCTCCGAAAACCCCGGCCGTTGCCGTGGGATGATAACGGGCGTAGTGCACCGCGTCGAAACTTGCACCGATCGTGATCATGGCCTCGTATCCACGGACGCCCGCTGTCAGCATGTCGTCCATGCTGCCGGAAGCGGCAGTGGCAAGTGCGACGGGCCAGATCACCGGGCCAGGGTGCAGCAACCCCGTGCGGTGTACGTCATCCATCTCGAGTGCGTTGCCCAGCAAGGCCGACTTGTGAATGGCATCGCCTCGCATCGACACGACCACATCGCCGATCGCGCCACGTCGCCCCCCCGCGACGCACCCCATCCAGTCAAGCAGATGCAATCGTGCGCGATCGCGTGCGGCGGCTTCCACAGGACGCAGCAAGTGCTGTGCAAGCGCCTCGGTTAGGCTATGGCCGGCGACCGTCATGAGTGCCTCTGCCCGAGGCTTGAAGGAGAAGCCGTTTGATCGCTGCCGCTCAGCACCGCCCGCGCTACCGCGTGCTTGCAGATGAGCTCCGTCGACAGATACTGGCAAACGCCTTTACCGCGCCCGACCAGTTTCCGACCGAGGCCGAATTGTGCAAGACGCATGGCGTCAGTCGCTTCACCGTGCGCGAAGCGTTGCGATCTCTTCAAGCCGAAGGGCTGATCGATCGGCGTCGCGGGTCGGGCACCACGGTGCGGGCCGCCGCGGCCCGCAACGCCACACTGCATCAGCCGCTGTCCAACGTCGGCGAAATCCTGCAATACGCCCGTGACACCCGGATCGTGTTCGAACGGCTGCCTGACGCGGCGTTGCCCAAGGCCCTTGCGGACGCCGTCGGCGGCCCCACCGCCCCGGGGCTCTGGCCACGCTTCTCCGGTATCCGGACCGGCAGCACCGGCGATCATCGACCGATCGCTCTGACCGAGGCCTATCTCGATCCCGGCCTGGCAGACATCGCGGCGCGACTCGACCTTGACGGCGCCACGCTGTTTCAGCAGGTCGAGGCGCTTGCGGGAGTCCGCGTGGCGCGCGTGACGCAGGATATCCAGGCGGTTGCCGCTTCGGTCGATGTGGCGCGTGCGCTTGGCGTTTCGCGCAGATCGCCGACCCTTCGCATCATGCGCTGTTACTTCGATGCGGACGGCCGGCTTCTGGAGATTTCCGCAAGCCATCATCCGGGCGATCGTTTCGCCTATTCGATGCACATCGAGGCGGATGGCGCCTGAACCTGCGCAGCGGTGCCGCCGGGCACTCACCGGCCGAGCACCGGCGCGGTGGAAGGAATCCAGGTTTCTCCGGCGAAGCGTATGGCTGGGGCGATCTGATGGGCGCCATCGTGGACAATCCACAGCGCCCTCTCCGCAACGTGCGGCTGGTCGAGAGATTCGCGAAGATCGAGGACGGGCGCGAACGCAACGTCCTTGTCGGCAAACCATGCGGTCCATTGGTCCCGGGTACGGCCGGCAAAGGTGCTTTGCAGGAATTGGATAAGCGCATCCTGTTCGCCCGCAGGTGCCAGTGCCGTCGGGATCAGGTCCTCGCGGCCCAGGGCTTTCAGCAACGCACGAACGAACTTTTCCTCACGGCCGCCAAGCACGACGTGGCGATCATCGGCTGTTCGATAGACATTATAGAACGCTGCACCGCCCAGCGAGCGCTGCTCCATCGATCCGGGTGAACGGTCACCAGCTATTGCCGACCCGCCCCAATGCGCGGTCCAGGGCAGCAATGCGTCGAACATGGCGATGTCGAGATAGTCGCCATGGCCCGTCCGATCGCGCGCGAGAAGCGCCATCAGCACGCCGGCCAGTGCGGTAAGGCCCGCTGCCATGTCGGCTGCCGGCACGCCGGGCACCACCGGGGCCTTGTCCGGCCCGTCGTTGACCGCGAGCGTACCGGCGAGCGCCTGCACCGCAATGTCGTGGGCGGGATGTTGCGCCAGCCCGCCATTCTGCCCAAACGCACTGATCGAGCAATAGACGATCCGGGGATTGCGTTCGGACACTGCCTGGTAATCGAAGCCGAGGCGGCTCATGACCCCCGGCCGGAACCCTTCGATGAAGACATCGGCATCGTCGATCAGTTCCCACAACGCCGCCTTGCCGGCCTCGTTCTTCAGATCCAGCGCACGGCTGGACTTGCCGCGGTTGAGATTGCGGAACCAGACCGACTGGCCGTTTTCGAACGGCATCTGATGCCGCGTGGGGTCGCCGTCGAGCGGCTCGATCTTGATGACCTCGGCACCCTGGTCAGCCATCATCAGGGTCATCATCGGGCCGGGCAAGAACAATGACAGGTCGATGACCTTGACGCCCTGGAGCTTGCCCATGCTCAGATGACCCCCTTGGTCCGCAGGCCGGCCACCTCATCGGGTGCGAACCCCGCTTCGGCAAGCACCTCATCCGTATCCGCCCCCAGCAGAGGACCCGCGCGGTTGGGCAGGCGCTCGCCATCAAGCCGGATCGGGCTGGCCAGAACGCGCAACCCGGGGCGATCAGGATGCGGAACGGCATCGATCATCCCGGTCTCGACAAGAAACTTGCTGTCCAGCGCCGCTGCGACATCGTTGACCGGGGCAACCGGCATATGCCCTTGCAGCAGCCCCAGCCAATGCCGCGTTGGCGCAGTTTCGAACACCGTGTCGAGCAATCGGGTCAGCGCGGCGCGGTTGGCAAGCCGGTCGGCCGGGTGGCGAAAGCGAGGGTCGTCTGCCAGATCGGCACGGTCGATCCGGTCGAGCAATACGGTCCAGAACTTTGGCAGCTGGCACATGACGAAGATCCAGCCATCGGCGGTACGGAACAACTGCGAAGGCGTCACCGAAGGATGCGCCGATCGTGGGGTCCGTCCCGTCACCTCGCCTTCGTTGAGATACCACATGGCGGGGTAGCTCAGCTGGTGAACGGCGGTCGATAGCAGGTCAATGTCCACATCCCGCCCCTCTCCGGTGCGCTGCGCGTCGAGCAGAGCCGCCAGGAGACCGATCGCCATCTGCGTGCCGGTCATGAAATCGACCATGGACAGCCCGAACCGGGTCGGCGGCGCCTCGGGCTCTCCCGTCAGGGACAGAAAACCCGCTTCGGCCTGCATGAGGTAATCATAACCCGGCCAGCGGGCCCGTGCATTGCCGCGACCGTAGGCTGACAGGTGCGCGCATACGATGGCGGGATTGATTTCGCCGAGCGCGGCATACGTCAGACCCAGCTTATCCGGCAGATCGCCCCGCATGTTGTTGGCAACCGCATGGGCGCTGCCCGCCAGTTGACGGAAGACGTCCTGCCCCTCCGCACGGGTCAGATCCAGTGTCAAGGATCGTTTGTTCAGGTTGAAAGCCTGGAAATAGACACTTTCCCCCTTGCGCAGAAAATGAGGCCCCACCTGGCGCGCCGTATCGCCACCGCCTTTGCCGTCCACGGCCGGCGGCTCGATCTTGATGACCTCCGCCCCAAGCTGCGCGAGAAACATCGTGCCATACGGCCCCGCGCCATACTGTTCGGCCGAGAGAATGCGGAAGCCGGTGAGAGGGAGCCGTATGGTCATGCGGGGTTACGCTTTACCCATTGTTTGGAAATGATCATTCGCTGCATCTCGTTGGTGCCTTCGCCGATGCACATCAGCAGCGCGTCACGGTAGTAACGCTCGATCTCGTACTCCTTGGAGTAAGCGTAACCGCCATAGATCCGCATGGCCTCTTCGGCATTGCGAACCGCCGCTTCGGACGCAAAGAACTTGGCCATTCCCGCTTCCATGTCGCACCGCTCGCCACGGTCATAGGCAGCGGCAGCGTCCATCGTCAGAAGGCGGGCGGCGCGGGCGCTGGTCACCATCTCGCCCAGCTTGAGCTGGATCGCCTGGTGTTCCGCGATCGGCTTGCCCATGGTCCGGCGAAGCTGCGCGTATTCGGTCGCAAGCCGCAGCGCCCCTTCAGCCAGGCCGACACCTCGCGCGGCAACGTTGATCCGGCCAAGTTCGAGTCCGCCGGTCGCCTGGAAAAAGCCATTGCCTTCCACTTCGCCGATCAGGTGATCGGCCGGTACGCGGTAATCCTCGAACACGAGCTCGGCACTGTCGATGGCCTTGTAGCCCAGCTTTTCGAATTTCTTGCCGACCCCGAATCCCGGCCCCTTGGGCGCTATGAACAGGCTCATGCCTTTGTAGCGGGGCTCTGCGCCGGGGTCTGTCTTGACCAGCAGCGCAAAGCAGGAACCTTGCACGCCGTTGGAAATCCACGTCTTGGTGCCGTTGATGACGTAATCATCGCCATCGCGACGCGCGACGGTGCGGATCGCTTGCAAGTCGGTCCCGGCGTTCGGCTCCGTGAGCGCCAGCCCGCCACGGATTTCGCCGCTGGCGAAACGGGGCAGCCACTGGTGCTTCTGTGCCTCGGTGCCGAACCGTTCCACGGCGGCCGCCATGATCAGGTGGGAGTTGAAAATGCCGGTGATCGCCATCCAGTAGCTGCTGACATGGGCGACGATCTTTGCGTAGGTCGTTGCCGGCAGCCCGAGCCCGCCGTATTCCTTCCCGATCGTCGCACCAAACAGCCCCATCTCCGCCATCTGGCCAACCAGCTCGGCGGGCCAGATATCGTCGTGATCGTGCTTCATCACGACCGGACGCACTTCCTTGTTCACCCAGCGCGCGATCGCATCAAGCAGCGCTTCCTCTTCATCGGGATCGATCGCGGTCGTTCCGGAAGGTAGCTTCATTGCCGTTGCCATGTCGGATATCCTCAATCGTCCATAGGGCCGAAGCCCTTTTTCCAAATCAACATCGTCCGTTCGAAGGTGCAGCAGACCACGCCGTCCTGGTTCTTGCCGGTCGTCCGGACCGTCACCACGCCTTGTTGGGGTCGCGACTTGGACTCGCGCTTGGCGATGACCTCGCTTTCCGCATAGAGCGTGTCGCCCGGGAACAGCGGATGCGTAAGCTTGATGTCCGACCAGCCGAGATTGGCGACCGCTTTCTGGCTGACGTCCGACACGCTCATCCCGACCATCAGGGCCACCGTCAGCGGGGAACAGACCAGCGGCTTGCCAAATTCTGTCTTGGCCGCGAAGTTGTAGTCGAAATGAGCGGGGTGGGTGTTCATTGTCAGCAGGGTGAAACTGACGTTGTCATGGTCGGTGATGGTGCGACCGGGCCGATGTTCGTAAACATCGCCCTCTACGAACTCCTCGAAATAGCGTCCATAGTTTTCCCTGAAGCGGCGCGGAGCCACTTCGATCACGCCATTACGCATCAGACTCTCCCGCTTTTGCCAACACACGGTGAAAAACGCGCATCAACGGCGCTTCCAGCATCCGACCGTTGAACCGGACTGCGCCGCCGCCTGCTGCCGAGAATGCCGCCTTGGCGGCGCGCGCTTCCTCAAGCTCTGCCATGGACGGCCGGAACGCTGCCTCGATCGCTGGCACCTGCTGCGGATGGATCGCGGCCTTGGCCGCAAAGCCGAGATTCCGGGCTTTGGCGGCTTCGTCAGCCAGGCCTTCCTGATCGGTCAACACGATCCATGGCACATCGATTGCCGGCTTGCCTGCCTCGGCCGCTGCGGCGACGAACGCCGACCGTGCCCAGTACAGCGGCTCCCAGGCAAGCAAGACGCCCAGTTCGGCCGCCATGTCGCCACCACCGAACATGATTGCCGCAACCTGGTGATGCGCGGCGATCGCATGGGCGCGCCGCAAACCGCGGGGTGTCTCGATCAGCGGGACCAATGGCGCCCTGACCGTCCCGGCAATGACGGAAAGCTGTTCTTCGTGCTCGACCTTGGGCACAAAGACCGCTGCCGGGCTGCTTTCTCCTAGGGCGACAAGGTCGGCAAGTCCGTCCCGGGTCGTGATCTGGTTGATCCGCACCGCGTAGCGCGGGCCGGCCATCCCCACGGCAGCTTCCCGGGCAGCCGCCTTGTCTTGGGGCGGCACAGCGTCTTCCAGATCGATGCAGACCAACCCGGTGCCGCTTGCCAGCGCCTTGGCAAACCGGTCCGGCCGAGAGCCGGGCACGAACAGGACACTTGCAAGAGCGTTCCAATCCAGATCTGCCGCTAACGTCGTCATAGCCGATATTTGTCCGGACAACTTGACGGGGTCAAGCGATTAATCACCGACATTGCCATTCTCTATGGGCGCCAGAAGGCTCTGATCATGGACGCCGCCTTTTCGGCGATCATCATCGTCGGTGCGCTGGTGTTGCCGCTGACGATCGTGGGCATGATCGACGCGTCGACGACTCGAAGCCGCTCGACTCCGCGTACCCGCAGCGAATCGTCGACGACGGCCAGTTCGTCTCTGCCCATGCGGCACGTGCCGACCGGATGGAAAATGGTGTTCGCGGTGCGTCGCACCCATGCATCGATCGCCTGATCGTCGTCAGCCACCTCCGCTCCGGGGGCGAGCTCGTCTCCCCGATAAGCGTCCATGGGCGCCTGGCCGACGATCCGCCGTGCGAGGCGGACGCCATCACGCAGGCACGCGATGTCGGCTGCGTCACTGAGGTAGTTAGGGCGTATCAATGGTTTATCTGCCGGGTCCGGGCTGGCGATATGAATGGTGCCCCGGCTTTGAGGGCGTAGCTGATAGACATTCGTCAAAAAGCCGTGCTGCATCTGGCCGATCTGGGTCGTTGCCAACGAAAGGCCCGGCACGATCGTCACGTGGACATCGGGCGCATCCAGCTCGGGACGGGTGCGCAGGAACCCGCCCGCCTCGAGCGGGACCGCCGCCGCCGGTCCTCTGCCGGTGGCGAACGCGCGCAGCCCCGCCCAGAGAGCCCGATCGGGGCGCATCAGTCCATAAAGGGTGACGGGCTGGGTGCAGGCATGCTGGACATAAATGCCCAGATGGTCCTGAAGATTGTTGCCCACGTCCGGGCTATGCGCGATCGTGTCGATGCCCAGAGCCTGCAAGCGGGCGCCATCGCCGATGCCCGAAAGCTCCAGCAGTTGCGGCGAGTTGACCGCCCCGGCGCACAGGATCACTTCGCGATCGGCCGCAATATGCGTTCCATTGCTCAGCGTGACGCCGGTGCAGCGCTTCGCCTGAAACGCCAGCCGGGCGATCGAAACCCCGGTCCGGATAGTCAGATTGCTCCGGCTGCGCACGGGATCGAGAAAGGCCGTCGCGGCCGTCACTCTGCGGCCGTTGCGGATGTTGAAGTCGTAACGGCCGACCCCCTCCTGCCGTGCGCCGTTGAAATCGCCATTCGACGGATATCCGGCCGCGCGGGCGCTATCGAGCCACGCGTCGTAAAGGGGATTGGCGCCAAGAGCCCGTTCGGTCCAAAGTTCGCCGTCGTGCCCGTGGTAATGCGGATCCGGATGGCTGAGGTTGCGCTCGAACGCCCGGAAGTGGGGAAGCACGTCGTCATATCCCCATCCGGTAAGGCCCATCTGGCGCCACTGGTCGTAATCCGCAGCGGCACCGCGGATATACATCATGCCGTTGATGGCGGTGGACCCCCCGAGTACGCGGCCACGCGGCCAAACCAGGCTGCGGTTGTCCAGACCGGGCTGCGGCTCGGTCGTATATCCCCAGTTGAGCGATGGCATGAAGTACAGGAGGCCAGCCATCATCGGAATACGGATGAGGGGGTTGCGCCCACGCCCGCCCGCTTCCAGCAGCAGGACGCGCACGGAAGGGTCGGCCGACAGGCGGTTGGCGAGGAGGCACCCGGCACTGCCCGCGCCGACAATCACAAAGTCGAAGGTTTCATTCATACAACGGCCGTTTGCCAAAAGGGGGTAGGTCACCGGCGGCGGCTCGCCAGCATCGAACCATTCCGCCGGCATCCGCGACCAATGCCTGCCGCTCCGTCCGGCATCGCGGCAGGACATGCGCGCAACGCGAGGCAAGATAGCAGCCGGCCGGCAGGTCGATCGGCGAGGGTATCTCGCCATCGAGCCGTTCGGCAGCGGGATGGTCAAGGCGTCGCCGAGCCGGATCGACATCAAGGTGGGCAGCGATAAGGGCGCGCGTATAGGGATGGCGCGGCGCTTCGAAAACGGCCTGCGTCGTTCCTGTTTCCACGATCTGGCCAAGGTACATGACCGCAACACGGTGGCTGATTGCGGCCACAGTCGTCAGGTCGTGGGAAATGAACAGGAACGCCGTTCCTGTCTCTCGCTGCAACGTAGCCAGCAGCGCGATGAGTTCCTGGCGCGAAAGCGGGTCGAGCACGGACGTGGGCTCATCCAGAACGACGAAAGCAGGCCTTGTTGCAACGGCGCGGGCAATCGCCACCCGTTGCAGCGCGCCGGCCGAGCAATCGGCGGGGCGGCGATCGGCAAATTCCGCACAACCTACAAGCGACAGAACTTCGCGCGCACGCGCCTTGCGCTCTTTCGCGTCGAGCAGGCCGTGCGCCACCAGCGGCTCCATGACCGACCGCAGGATCGTCCAACGGGGATCGAAGCTGTCGAACGGGTCCTGACGCACCAGTTGCATGTCGCGGCGAAGCGCACGCAAGCGCGTGTGGTCAAGTTCCCCAACGCGTTGCCCGGCGATCGTTACGTCGCCGGCATCCGGCACGATCAATCGGATCAGCGCACGGCCGGCGGTGGTCTTGCCCGAACCTGATTCGCCGACCAACCCCAGGGTTTCGCCCCTGGCAACCGTCAGATCCACCCCATCCGCCGCGCGAACCAGAGCATCGCTGCCCCGGACGGGAAAGCTTTTGCACAATCCCCTGGCTTCGACCACGGCGCTGGCAGCGACAGGGGGACGGATGCGCGTCATCGTCCTGCGATGGCCGGCAAAATGTTCGACCGCGGTGCGATCCGCGACGATCCGCCCCGCTTCCATCGTCAGTACCCGGTCGCAGTAGTTGGCAAGGATGCCGGCCTCTTGCGTGATAAGCAGCATGGCCGTCCCCCGCTCGCGCGCGGCCATTGCCATCATGTCCAGAAAAGCCGCCTGCACCGTCACGTCCAGGCCACTGGTCGGCTCGTCGGCCACAAGCACTTTGGGCTTGGCGACCAGCGCTGCGGCAATCAGGGCGCGCTGCGCCATACCACCGGAGAATTCATGGGCAAAGGCATGTGCACGGCGTGGCGCATCGGCGATGCCGACCAACTGGAGCATGTCGATCGCCTGGTGCGCCGCAGCCTGGGCGCTGCCGCCATGATGCGCGCGCCAGATCCGCCCCACCTGCCGGCCGACAGGCAACATGGGATGAAGCGCCGCGCGCGGGTTCTGGACGACAAGCGCTATGTCGCGGCCGCGCCGCCGACGCGCTTCTTCGGGATGCAGCGCAAGGAGATCTTCGCCTGCCAGGTGCACCGAGCCGCCGACGAGAGCGAGTGGCGGACGCGCAAGGCCCAGCAGCGCAAGCGCAAGCGTCGACTTGCCGGCACCGCTCGGCCCGGTCAGCCCGACGATTTCACCAGCGGCGAGCGAAAGCCCGACATTCCGGACGATGTCGGCACCGCCGGGTGTCCTCACCTGCAGGCCGGTTGCCAGAAGCGCCTCAGCGACCATTCCGCTGCTCCAGCGCGTGGCCCAGACAGGCGAATCCGAAAACCGTCAACGAAATGGCGACACCGGGAAACACCGCCGGCCACCAGTCTCCCAAAACGACCTGGCCACTTCCCGCAGCGATCATCAGTCCCCATTCGGGCGTCGGCGGACGCACACCCGCCCCGACGAAGCTCAGGCCCGCCGTCAGCAGGATGGCAAAACCGATGGTCACCGAACTCTGGACGAGCGCAGGCCGAAGCGCATTGGGCAGGACATGCCGAAACGCGATGGACCAGTCACCGATGCCAGCCGCGCGCGCCGCCTCGACAAAGCCCCGGTCACGCAGCGTCAGCACCTCGGCCCGGGTGAGGCGCAGGTAGATCGGAGCGTACAACAGGATCATCGCGGCAACGATGTTCGCAAGATTGCGCCCGCCAAGCGCGACAAGGATCATCGCGGTAATGAACACCGGAAATGACTGGAGCAGATCGGACACGCGCATCAGCGCCTCGGTCGCCAGGTTCCGGAAAAATCCTGCCACCAGCCCAAGGCCGACGCCCAGGATGAAGCTCAAGGCATTGGCAGCAAGCGCGATGACAAGGTCGGTGCGGGCGGCAACAATCGTGCGGCTGAGTACGTCGAAACCCGCTGCATCAGTGCCAAGCCAATGCGGCGTCGGCCCCTCCGCGAACAGCAATCGGGGCCACTCGGCAAGGGGTGGCGGTGCCTGGGATACCAGCGCGCTGGCCAGCGTCGGATCATAGGGCGTTATCTGCGGTCCGAATACCGCGCAGAACAAGGCCGTCGCAACGAAGCTGACGCCGATGAAATAGATTATGCGATCAACCATCATAGCGCAATGCGGGGGTCAAGTGCGGCATGCGCGAGATCCAGAAGCAGGTATATCAGCAGCGAAAGCGCCGAAATGACCAGCACCACCCCCTGTATGGCGGGATAGTCGTAGGCAAGTACCGAGCGGATTGCATATTGGCCGAGACCGCCGAGCGAGAAGATGGTTTCCACCAGCACGGCACCGCCGATCATGAAGCCGAACAGCACTCCGATCAGGGTCAGCGAGGGCGCAAAGGCGGCGCGCAGAGCATCGCCGGCGATGGTCTTGCCCGGCAGGCCCGCGGCGCGTGCATACAACGTGTAATCGCTGCCAAGCGCCGCACCCATGTTTTCCCGGACCATCTTGATGACCGGCCCGGACAGCACGAATGCGAGCGTGAGGACCGGAAGCGCAAGATAGCGCAAAGCCTCGGCAAACACGCGCGGCTTCCCGGCAAGAACGGCGTCGAGCGTCATGAAGCCGGTCACCACGGCCGGTGGATCGGTGAGCGGCGAGAGCCGTCCGATTGGTCCTGGCGCTATGCCCAGGGTGACGAAGAACAGCAGGATGAACACGATGCCCCAAGTGAATTCGGGCTGCGATCCTGCAAACAGGCCATAAACCAGAACGCCCCGGTCAACAGAGCTGCCGGGCCTCAGCGCGGCCCACGCCCCGATCGGTACACCGATCATCACGGTGCCAAGAAACGACAGCAGAATGAGTTCGAGCGTGACCGGAAGAAACTGCCTGATCTCCTGCCCGACGGGCATGCCACTCACCCAGGAAAGACCGAGATCGCCGGTCAGGAGCGCGCAGGCATAGCCCGTGAACTGCTCGAGAAGCGGCCGGTCCAGGCCGAGGTGGTGCTTGGCGACGGCATAGGCCTGGGGGCTGGCGTTCAACCCCACGAAGCGCGCCACGGGATCGGCCGGAAGCAGGCGGATCAGAAAGAATACGGCGATCACCAGCAAGGCCAGCTGGACAACACCGATGCTCAACCGCCGAAGGATGAAGCGACCGATCACCGGGCGTAACTCAGTTCGCTGAAACGCACAGCGTTGTCCGGGCGCCACCCCAGTCCGCGCAGCCGCGCATCGGCAGCCCATTGCGTGCGGTATTCGACCACCGGTGCCCAGACGACATCGGCGATAAGCTTTCGCTGGATCGCGGCGATCGCGGATTCGCGCCGCCGGATATCGGGTTCGGCACGCGCCGCCGACCAAAGCGCATCGACAGACGGGTTGGCGTAATTCACCATGTTGTTGACGCCGCCTGCC
The DNA here is from genome assembly GCF_057784975.1 of Novosphingobium sp. DS6-6. Lineage (NCBI taxonomy): Bacteria > Pseudomonadati > Pseudomonadota > Alphaproteobacteria > Sphingomonadales > Sphingomonadaceae > Novosphingobium > Novosphingobium sp. DS6-6. The sequence goes on from NZ_JBYNTS010000002.1 coordinate 209,833, forward strand.
GCGGCGGAAGCGAAGAACAACTGGATGGCATATCCGGCATCGAGCGCTGCGGGCTTTTCCTGATCGTTCAGAGCGAAAGGAAGGTCTTTCTTGACCAACTGGCGATCGCCATACTGCGTTAACGGAATGGGATTGAGCTCGACGGGCATGCCCACGTCCCGCAGCGCCGATCGCACCGCACTGGCGATCGGTCCCAGCGTCGCTTCCTTCTCGGCGACATAGGCAAGGCTGAACGCCTCGGCATAGCGCTCCAGGCCTTTCCCGCCCGGGTATCCTGCTGCGGCAAGCAGGCTTCGCGCGCGCGCGCGGTTTTCGGCAAAGGCGGCGGAATCTCCGACGGCCCCGGGATAGCGCGAGGGCACCATGCCATACCACGGCCGCGCCGCGCCGAAATAGCCGTTGCGAACGATCCATTCGCGCGGAAGCGCCGCTGCGACTGCCTGCCGGACCCTTACATCGTCAAAAGGCTTGGTACGCCAGTTCATATGCACAAACAGGTTTTCGTTGCCGTCGGCGCCGACGACGCGCACACCCTCGGCCGGGCCGAGTTTCAGATACTCGCGTGGCGTCAACCGCTCGGCCAGCTGTGCCTCGTGCAGCCGCACCAGCACATAGCGATTTGACGATTGCGGCACCCGCTTTATCACGATGCGCCGGATGGCAGGCGCACCGTGAACCCAGTTGGGATTAGCGGTCAGCACCATTTCGCTGCCCTTTATCCAGCGCGCCAGGCAATAGGGGCCATAGCCGGGCGCCATCACGCCGTTGACGTAGGCATGGCTCCAGGGGTCTTCGGGAGTCGCACCGGCGCGTGCGGCCTTGCTGTCGAAGATCAACAATCCGAACGTCGCAAGCGCGTGCAGAAACAAGGCGTTGGGGGTGGACTGTCGAATGCGCACGGTATAGCGATCGACTGCCTTGACTTCGTCTCCCAAAGCTCGCTTCGATGGGTCTGTCAAAACGGCCGTGCCGAATCCCGCAACCGACCCGACCGACGCCAGAAACCAGCCGATCGGGGCGGCTCCCGAGATCGACTTGGCCCGCGCGAACGTGTAAACCACGTCGTCAGCGGTCAGTTCGTTTCCGGCGCAACTCCTGATCCCCCGGCGCAAGGTGAATGTCCAGCTTAGCGTCGCCGGATCATACTGCCAGGATTCCGCCAGCTTCCCGACGAAATGACTGCCGTCGGGAAGCGACACACCATCACGACCCGGCGTCCGCGCATAGTCGACCAGCGGTTCCATGAGATTCACGAAGCCCGTCTGGGACGTCGCGATCGCCGCTGCGGGGCCATCACTGTCGAGGCCGGCCGGAATGTCCTCGGTCACGAAAACGAGGCTCTGGAAATCGAACGGGCGGGATCGGCTGCACGCTGCAGTCGTCATCGACAATATCAGCGTCAAGCCCGCCCGTACGCATATCCGACCGGCACGGCCATCGATCATGATGAGCCCTTCCCGGTTCAGAACTTGAACATCAGTTCCACGCCGTAGGTCCGTGGCGGAGCCTTGAACACTGCCTGCGTGAAGGGCAACGGGTCGCCTGTGAAGATCACGATCACGTCGCTGTTGTATCGCTTGTCGGTAAGGTTTTTGCCCCACAGGGACGCTGACCAGCGATCGGTCTCGTAACTTGCCCGCGCCGAGAACAGATCGAGGGCAGACCGCCGCGCTTCGGGCGAATTCTGCGCATCGAAGAAGACGCGCCCGGTATGGTCCCACCGTCCGTTGAAAACCAGTCGAGCGTCGTTGTTCAGCTTCGCTTCGTATGTCGCATCAAGCGATGTCCGCCAGTCCGGGACATAGGGAGCATGGTTGCCGACCGAAGCAGGGTCACCCACATACTTGGTAATTTCGGCATTCACGTACCCGATACCACTGCGGACGGTCAGCGCCTTTGTTGGCCGCGCCACGATCTCGAGTTCGCCCCCGGTTACCCGGATCCTGTCAATCACCGTCACGGCATTGAGAGAGCCCTGCGGTATGAAACGGAACAACTGGGAGTTCTGCTTTTCAGTGCGGAAGAGTGCGCCGTTTATGGTCAGCGCGCCATCGAGCCACTGTGTCTTCGCCCCCACTTCGTAGTTGTCGGCCTCCTCGGCGGGATACTGGTTGGGCGCCGCACCGGAACTGACCGTAAATGCCTGAGCGGCGTTGAAACCACCCGCCTTGAACCCCTTGGCATAAGTCGCGTAAAGGTTGACGCCGGACCGGGCTTTCCAGGCCAGACTGATTTTGGGCTGGAACTGCTTGAACGTATTGCGACGGACTTGCCCTGCGGTTGCCGAGAAAGGCTGGTTCGCGGTGAGCGGATCGCCGTCGGAATCCACGGACGACGAACCGTAGGCGACATCGATGGCGCGCTTGCGCTCATGATCGTAGCGTCCGGCAACCGTAAGGGTCAGTTGGTTCGTCAGATCCCAGTCAGCATTCGCAAACACGGCCCATGCTTTGCTGTAAACGTTATCGACCGACAGGCTGGTTGTCTGATTGGGGCCGCTGCTGATGGGAGGCTGGCGATCGACGATGAAACCTGCGTCGTCGATGCCAGACGCCGCCAGCAAAAACGGTGTCTGGCGAATGTCCGCATAGTAAGCGCCGAAGATATAGCGAAAGCGACGGTCTGCAGGAGACGTGAAGCGCAGCTCGGTCGTTCGCGCGCTATGATTGCGTTGATTGTATTGCGTGCCATCGCCGCTTCCCGCGCTGTAGGGAAAGCCATCCGACGCAAAAATGTTTTCCTGCTCCTCATAGGAGGAAATGCTGGTTATCCGGCCCCAGTCCGCATCATAATCGGCACGCAACGAATAAAGTTGGTCAGTCTTATGGTTGAAGTTGTCTATATTCGATACAAAAGGTGCATCGGCATAGTCGGCGCTGACGATAGGCGACGATGTCTGCAGACCGGCGAAACGGGATTGCGAAAGGTAATTCGTCGCCGATCCTTCGATCTTGGAATAAAAGGCGATCGCCTGAACCCGCAACTCGCTGGTCGGAGTCCAGTCCAACCGCACGCGGCCGGATTTTTCGTTATAAGGATCGACGAATTTGTTGGTCGTGGTGCTGCGATAGAAACCGCGGCTGTCGCGAATGCTTCCGGCGACACTCACGCCAAGCTTGTCCGCCACTAACGGTCCCGAAACCGCAAACTGCGCATAGGCCGAACTGCCGTTTCCATATCCGGCGCGCAATTTCGCCGCAAAGCTGTCGCCTGGCGCCGCAGTCGTGATGTTTATAGCGCCCGAAATGGCGTTGCGGCCATAAAGATAGCCTTGCGGACCTTTCAGAACTTCGATCTGCTGCACGTCGAGCAGGTCCTTGTTCAATCCGGTCGCGCCTGTCAGCACCACCCCGTCGATTACCACCGCCACTGGCGCATCGGTATTGAGAGCCTGAGCATCGCCTCGAACAGTGATGCGCAGATCACCGGCATTGTTCGCCTCGACCGCGGACAGGTTTGGCGATGCGTTGATAAAATCCATCGGCCGCGTGATGTTGGAGCGCTCGATCTGCATTGTTGTAAATGCGGTGATCGAGGCAGGCACATCCTGGAGCCGCTCATCCCGTCTTGTCGCGGTCACGATGATGTCGGCGCCCGAATCCGCTACAGATTGAGGCTGGGCGGCCACATCGGCCTTGGGAACCGCAGTCTGAGCGCCTGCTTCAGCCGGCGCAATCAAACCGATGGTCAGTCCAAAGACACAAGCGCTTTTTTGGAACCTCATGATTTTCCCCTGAATCTGAATAGCAACGCCCTGAACTTGTCCGGACAACATTCTTTTAAAAAAGCTAGATGTCAAGAAAGATTGCACGGTTTTTTGATGTGCTTTACCGCGCGAACAGGAAACATATCCCTTTAAGTCCAGGAGCGACGCGGAAATGCTGCCAGAATCCAGCGATCAGCCAGTGCTACGTGATCGCCTAGAATACCTTTATGGAAAGTGGAATGAGCGCTTGCCCGATCTGGACATCACGCCCTGGCGCATATGGGGGCGGGTGACCCGGCTTCACGAGTTGTTTCTCGCTGCGATAGGGCCCGCGCTTCGGCGGCACGAATTGAATTTCAAGGAATATCAGACGCTGGCTGCGCTTGTGCTGGGCGGCGAACCGTATGAGGCCAAACCGAACACCATTGCCCGTCACAACCTGCTTACGTCTGGTGGAGTCGCAAATCTCGTTGCTCGCATGGAACGTGAGGGGCTGGTCGAGCGGCGGCCGGATTTGCATGATGGCCGATCGGTGATCGTGCGCGCGACCGAGCGCGGCCTGTCCGATTTTGCAGAGGCCGTGAAAGAGGAAAATCGTATCGAGCACGACTTGCTCAAAGCGCTGACGGACGAAGAGCGCCTGATTCTCGCGACGCTGCTGCGGAAGCTTCTGCTCGCCATCGATCCGGTCGGCGTTGTGTAAATGAGGTCGGTATCAGCAGGATTTTGCAGAAAGTCGACCTTACGACTTCCATGTGGCGAAATCTGCTGATTGAAAAGTCGTCAGCGCGGCGCGCTGCAACGGTTTCGGCCAGACTGTCGTCCTCGGCATGGCCTACGGTGCGGACGATGCAGGGCACCAGCGTGTTGGGACGCGCGCTTCATGCGCGGAACGCGCAAACTTCCGCCAGATGTCGTCGCAAGCTCGATGTAGAATGGATACGAAACGAATACAGGCTCACCATATCAGAGCGCCGGTATTCGAATTCAGGTCTAAAGCCCTGAGATCAGACTGTTGGAAAATCGAAGGAAACTGGAGCGGGCGAAGGGATTCGAACCCTCGACCCCAACCTTGGCAAGGTTGTGCTCTACCCCTGAGCTACGCCCGCTCTGGCGTTTGTCCGCCGGCGCCGCGTGGTGGGCCTGCCGGGGTGAGGCGGGCCAATAACCGGGGAATCGGAGTGGCGCAACAGCAAAGTTGCATTTTCCCCGGACAAAGCCGGGGCCGTCTGTAGCTGGCACGTTGGCGCCCCTCCCGGCGTGGCGCGTGGCACGAAATCCTTGCGGGATTCGCAGAAGCGGTGCCTGCTGCCCCTTGCCGAACCGGACGGCTTTCCCACATGGTGGCGGAAGCGGCGCCCGTGTGGCGGCGCCACCGGATCGACAGACGTGGAGATGCATGTGGCAAGCCTGGGCCTCAACCTTGACGAACAGAAGGCGGTGGACCGCTTCCGCAAGGCGATCGTCGAACCGTCGATGACCAAGCTGGTCATCCTTGATTTCTGGGCGGAATGGTGCGGGCCGTGCAAGGCCCTGGCCCCGGTTCTGGAAAAGGTGGCGGCCGACTATGCCGAAAAGGGCGTGGTGCTGGCGAAAGTCAACGTGGACGAGGAACAGTTCATCGCCGCGCAGTTCCAGGTGCGCTCGATCCCCACGGTCTACGCCATGTTCCAGGGCCAGCCCGTGGCCGATCTCACCGCGGCGCGCAGCGAATCGCAGCTCAGGCAGTATCTCGACCAGATCCTGGGGCAGTTGCCGGTCCAGCCGGGCGCCCCCGGCGCGGAGGCGCCCCAGGACGTGGCGCCGCTTCTGGCCATGGGCGAGGAGGTGCTGGCCGGGGGCGATGGTGAGCGGGCCGCGTCGATCTTTGCCCAGATCGCCGAAATCGCGCCCGACAACGCCGCCGCTCATGCCGGCCTGATTCGCGCCCTGCTGGTTGCCGGGCGCCGCGAGGAAGCCGCGGACGTGCTGGCCGCGCTCGATCCCAAGCTGGCTGGCGATCATGCGCTGGATCAGGCCCGCGCGGCGCTGGCCCTTGCCGACGACGCGCCGGAGGAAGACGAACTGGCCGCCCTGCGCGCGGCCGCGGCCGCCGCGCCCGGCGACATGGATGCGCAACTGGCGCTCGCCAACGGCCTGTTCGCCGCCGGCGATCGCGATGCCGCGGCCGAAATCCTGCTGGCCATGGTGGCCGCGGACCGCGCCTGGAACGAAGGCGCGGCGCGGGCGCGGCTGCTGCAGATTTTCGAGGCGATCGGACTGGAGGACCCGTGGGTGGCGCGCGCGCGGCGCAAGCTGTCCGCCGTGCTGTTCGGGTGACGACGATGGGGGGCGCAATCGGCACGGTCAGGCTTTCGATCTTTCCGCTTTCGGGCGCGCTGCTTTTTCCGGGCCTGCAATTGCCGTTGCACATATTCGAGCCGCGCTATCGGGCGATGGTATCCGATGCCCTGGCCCGCGACCGGCGCATCGCGATGATCCAGCCGCAGGCCCCGTCGGAAGGCGCGCCCCTGTTCCGGATCGGTTGCGTGGGCAAGATCGAGGACGTCGAGGCGCTGGACAACGGCCGCTACAACATCGTACTATCGGGAATCGCGCGCTTTCGCATGCTGCGCGAACTCGATGCCACGACGCCGTTCCGCCAGGTCGAGGCCGAACTGCTGCCCGACGATCCGGGCGAAGCGCTGAGCGCGGTGGAGCGGGCCGGGTTCGAGCGCGAGGCGCGCGCCTTTGCCGAAGCGCAAGGCTATGCGGTCGATTGGGATTCCGTCGCGCGGCTGGACGATCAGTCCCTGATCAACGGCGTTTCGCAGATCGCCCCGTTCGACGTGGCCGCCAAGCAGGCCCTGCTGGAAGCGCCGAGCCTGGCGGCGCGCTGCGAACTGCTGGTGCAGCTGATGCAGTTTTTCGGGCGCCGCGATTCCGACGATGGCGCGGTGACGCTGCAGTAAGCCGCGCTATGCGGCGCAGGCCTGGCAGCGCCCGCGGATTTCCACCACCGGGCGCACGTCAGCAAAGCCCGCCTGGCGCGCCGCTTCGCGCAGATGGCCGGTAAGACCGTCGTCGTCGATGTGGATCGCCTGGCCACAGGCGTCGCAGATCAGGAAGATGCAATCGTGGCGGCAGCCGGGATGGCTGTTGGCGACATAGGCGTTGGCGCTTTCCACCCGGCGCGCCAGATTGGTCCGCACGAAGAGGTCGAGAATGCGGTAGACGCTGTTGGCCGCCACCCGCTTGCCCCGGCGCTGCCCCACGCTTTCGGCGATGTCATAGGCCGAAACCGGGCGCGCATGCCCGGCCAGCGCGGCAAAGACATCGGCGCGCATGTCCGTCCACTGTTCGCCCGAAACGGTCAGCGCCTCGCGCGCGGCGGATACCAGCCCTTCGCCGGCGTAATCGTGATGATGGTGGCCACCCATGCCTATCAGATAGGGCGCGCGCGCCGCGGTTGCAAATCAGTTGCGCGTGAAATCCGGCTTCCACCACTGCGGAAACCTGCGCTGCAAAGCCTCGACCCGCGCCACGTCCCAGCGCAGGATATAGGGATGGCGGGGGTTGCGAAAGGCAAAGTCCTGATGTTCGGCCGGCCCGGGATAGAAACCGCGCCACGGCTCGATCCGGGTGACGATCGGGTCCTTCCACAGCTTGAGCGCCTTGATCTGCGCGACATAGGCCCGGGCGACGCGCGCCTGTTCGGGGCCGACGGGCACCAGCGCGTTGCGGTATTGCGGGCCGACGTCGGGCTCTTGCCGGTCAAGCTGGGTAGGATCGCTGGCCACGCCGAAAAAGACCTGCAGCAGCTGATCATAGCGGATGCGCGCCGGATCGTAAGTGACCCGGATCGCTTCGGCATGGCCCGTCCTGCCAGTGCTGACGGTTTCGTAATCCGCGTCGGCCGCGCGTCCGCCGGCAAAGCCGGAAACGACGCTGCTCACACCGACAAGGTGGCTGAACACCGCTTCCATGCCCCAATAGCAGCCGCCGGCGAAAACGGCGGTCTTGGGGCCGGGGGATTCCCTTGCCGCGATGACCGCCGCCGGCGCCTTTACCGGGGCATCGGCATGCGCAGGCTGCAGGCAGGCCGCCAGCGACAGGGACAGCGCAATTCCAACCCCGCGCGGAACGAAACGCACGCTCATGGCGCCGTGCCGGCGGCAGAGGCCGGCGCGACGGGCGCGAAAACGTGCAGTGTGTTGAACGTGGTAACGCCCATGGCCACCGCGCCGATCGCGAAGCCGATGAGAAGGGACTTCAGCAGATCCCTGCGAAACAAATGCATGAGCTGGTCCGGTAATAATCAGTTTCAAAATGCTACTTAGCATGTTCGGGCGGCGCATGCCAGCCCCGCCCGGTTGCCGCACCCTGTTTCATCGGCCAACTGCACGTCCTGTCCGACGAACGGCCAGGTTCAGCGCCGCAGCGTGACCCATATCGGCGCATGATCGCTGGCCTTTTCCCGGCCGCGATAGGCTTTGTCCACGCCCGCGCCGATCAGCCGGTCGGCCAGCTCGGGCGAAAGCAGCGCATGATCGATGCGAAAGCCGTGGTCGCGCTGCCAGGCGCCCGCCTGATAGTCCCAGAACGTCCAGAGGCCGCCCCGGGGGTGATGCAGGCCAAGGGCATCGGTCCACCCTGCCGCGAGCAGACGGTTGTAGGCATCGCGCGATTCGGGCTGCATCAGCGCATCGGTGGCCATGGCCCGCGTGTCCCACACGTCGTTGTCACGCGGGATCACGTTGTAATCGCCCAGTACCGCCGCCGGCACTTCCTCGGCCCAGATCTCGCCCATGCGCGTGGCCAGACGATCCATCCAGCGCAGCTTGTAATCGAACTTCGGCCCCGGCTGCGGATTGCCGTTGGGCAGATAGATGCACACCACGCGCAGGCCGAAGACATCGGCTTCGAGATAGCGGGCGTGCGCGTCGTCCGCTTCGCCGGCCAGGCCCCGCTGCACTTCCACCGGCCTTTGCCCATCGGCCAGGATGGCAACGCCGTTGAAACCTTTCTGCCCGTGCCAGATCGCGTGATAGCCGATCTTCTCGAATTCCTCGGCCGGAAAGCCTTCGTCCTGGGTCTTGATTTCCTGCAGGCAGGCAACACCGGGCCGCGTTTCGACCAGCCATTCGAGCAGGCGCGGCAGGCGCGCCTTGATGCCGTTGATATTGAAGCTGGCGAGCTTGATCGGCGCGGCGCCTTCCGGTTCGCTCACACCGAAAAGCTCGCGCCGCAACCGCAACCGGATGCGGCATTGGGATTGGTCACGCGAAAGGCCGCACCACCCAGCGATTCGACATAATCGACCGTGGCCCCCCCCACGAGATCGAGGCTCATGGCATCGACCACCAGTCGCACGCCGTCGGTTTCCACCACGGTATCGTCGGCGTCCACGTTTTCGGCCAGGCCGAAGCGGTATTGAAAGCCCGAACAGCCCCCGCCTTCCACCGCCAGCCGCAGGATCGCGGGCTTTGCCTGCTTGGCGGCAATCGTGGCGACGCGCGCGGCGGCCGACGGGGCGAGAATGACGGTGGGCTGGCTCATGCCTTGCGAGATAGGCGCACCGGCCCCGCCGCTCAAGGGGGACTGTAGAGGCGCAAGGAGGACTGTAGACAGGCGAGCCCTCCTGCCGGTAGCAAGGCGGCGATGGCCACGCCGCAACCGCCCCGCTTCGTTACCGGCCCCGATGGTCTGCGCCTGGCCACCCGGTTCGTTCCGGGACGCGAGCCGGCGGTGGTCTTCCTGCCAGGCTACATGTCCGACATGGCGGGCGGCAAGGCGCAGGCGGTGATGGACTGGGCCATGGCCCGGGGCCGCGCCTGCCTGCTGCTCGATTATTCCGGCTGCGGCCTGTCGCAGGGCGATTTTGCCGCCGGTACACTGTCGCGCTGGCGGGACGAGGTGGTCGCCCTGATTGCCGCGCATGATCTGAACGATGTCGTTCTGACCGGATCGAGCATGGGCGGCTGGCTGATGCTGCTGGTGGCGCGCGTGCTGGGCGAGAGGGTTCGCGCGCTGGTCGGACTGGCGGCCGCGCCCGATTTCACCGACTGGGGCTATGACGAGGCGCGGAAAGCGGCCCTGGCGGCCGGAACGACAGTGTGGGAGGACAATCCCTATGGCCCCGATCCGACGCCCACCCACGCCGCGTTCTGGGCCGACGGGCAGGCCCTGCTGCAATTGAACGATGTCGTTCCATTCGACGGGCCGGTCCGCCTGATCCACGGGCAGGCCGATCCCGACGTGCCGTGGGACGTGGCGCTGCGCCTGGCGGCCGCGCTGCGTTCAGCCGATGTGCAGGTGCACCTGATCAAGGACGGCGATCACCGCCTGTCGCGGCCGCAGGACATTGCCGTGCTGCTGGCCACCCTGGCCCAGCTTCTGCCTGGATAGAGCCAACCGATGCTTGTGGCTGCCGCCGCCCTTTTCACTTTGCCGTTTCCATCCGGCCCGTCGTGGCATCAGGTAGGGCCCAACCCGCGCCCGATGGAATTTGCTCCGTTGCGGACGTCAAGCCGGCGCAAGCCCGTGGAAGACCCTGCCCAGCCCCCGGCGGAAAAGCACGACCGGCTGGCCGATTGCCTGATCATCGGGCGCAGCAACCCCGATCTCGCGATCGGCCTTGCGCACCGCTGGCTGGACGAGGTCAAAGCCCCCGCCGAGCGGGTGCGGGCCAACCAGTGCCTGGGCATGATGTTGAGCCAGCAGGGCGATTTCGATGGCGCACTGGCCGCTTTCGGCGAAGCGATCGGCCTGATACCCGATGCCCAGGCGGTGGGCGCCGTGCCGTTGATGGCCATGGCCGGCAATGCCGCGCTGGCTGCCGGCAAGCCGCAGGACGCGCTGACATGGCTTGATCGCGCGGCGGTGGTGCGCGGCTTTGCCGACAATGCCGCCCTGGCCGCGGTCCAGAACGACCGCGCCCGCGCGCTGGTGGCGCTGGGCCGCAACGCCGATGCGGCGGCCGCGCTGGCGCGGTCGCGCCAGCTGGCGCCGCAGAACGCGGAAAGCTGGCTGCTTTCGGCCACCCTGTTACGCCGCGAGAAGAACCTGGCCGCTGCGCAGGCCGATATCGAGGAAGCCGCGCGCCTTTCCCCGCGTGACCCGGCCATAGGGGTGGAAGCAGGCGTGATCGCCATGCTGGGCAACCGCGAGGATGCCGCGCGCCAATCCTGGCAATCGGTCATGGCCATGGCACCCGCCAGCGACGAGGCGCGCGTGGCGCGCGGTTACCTTGAACAGATCGGCGCCGCCCCCACATCCACCCCTGTTCCGCCCCGCCCGGGCCAGGATGAGGAAATCACGCGATGAAGCTGTCCGTTCTCGATCTGGTGCCGGTGATCGAGGGCGGCTCGATCCGGCAGGCTCTGGCCGATGCCGCCCTGCTGGCCCAGGCCGCGGAGGAGGCCGGCTATCACCGCTATTGGGTGGCCGAACATCACGGCATGAACGGCGTGGCAAGTGCGGCGGTTTCGGTGGTGCTGGCCCATGTCGGCCATCATACGCGCACGATCCGCCTGGGTGCGGGCGGCATCATGCTGCCCAATCACAACCCCCTGGTGATTGCCGAACAGTTTGGGGCGCTCGACGCGCTCTATCCGGGGCGGATCGACCTGGGCCTGGGCCGCGCCCCGGGCGGGGACCAGCGGATCGCGCGCGCCCTGCGCAAGGACGTGCATCGCGCGGCCGAGGATTTTCCGGCCGATGTGGTGGAACTGCAGGCGCATTTTGCCGCCGATGCGCGGCTGCCGCTGGCGGCAACGCCTGGCAACGGCGCCGCGGTGGACCTGTGGATCCTGGGGTCGAGCCTGTTCGGCGCGCAGCTGGCGGCCATGCTGGGCCTGCCTTTTGCCTTTGCCTCGCACTTTGCGCCCGATCACCTCGATAGCGCGCTCGTGCTCTATCGCGAGCGGTTCCAGCCTTCGGCCACGCGCGACAAACCCCATGTCATGGCGGCGATCAACGTGCTGTGCGCGCCCGGCGACGAAGAAGCGCAGTTTCTGGCGACCAGCCAGGACCAATCGTTCGTGCGCCTGCGCAGCGGCGATCCCGGGCGCTTGCCGCCGCCGGTCGACGGTTATCGCGAAACGCTGACCGCCCCGCAGCGCGCCACGCTCGACCATTTTCGCCGGTTCAGCGCCATCGGCAGCCCGGCCACCGTGCGCGCGGAACTCGAAGCGTTCCAGCACCGCACCGCGGCGGACGAGATCATCGTTTCAGGCGCCACGTTCGATCCGGCCTTGCGCCGCCGCTCGCTCAGGCTCACCATGGATGCGCTCACGCCGCTTGCGGCAAATACCTATGCGGTCGGCACCTAGGCGGTCGGCAGGGCCGATGGTCATCTTTGCATGGCATCGAAAGGTTCTTTCCCGCCGGCCCGGCGGTTTGCAATTCAGGTTTCATTCGTTACCGAACAGCCAACGATAACAGCACGGCGGGCAACCCGACCCGACCCGCCCGCGAATGCAGGAAGCGAACGTCATGGCGACCACGATCGATCCCACCCCCCCGGCTTCGCCCGCGGCGGGCGGCTCTTCGACGGATGCAGGCCCGGCGGGCAACAGTGCCCAGCATCTCGTTGCCGCGCTCGCGGCGCGTCTGGCCGGCGCTCTGCTGCCCGGGGACGAGGCCGATTTTACCGGCGACCGGCTGACCGAGGCGGCCCGCTTCACCCTGGCGACGGCCGCGTTGCGCAAGGGGCCGGATGCGGCCGTGGCGATCGAATCGATGGGCGGCCAACGCGCCTTGCGCATAGCCGTGATCAACGATGACATGCCGTTCCTGGTCGATTCGATCGCCGCGACGATCACCGCGCAGGGACTGACGATCGAAAAGCTGCTGCACCCGGTGCTGGCGGTGCGGCGCGATCCCGAGGGCGTGCTGGTCGGCCTGCCGGAGGGCGAGGCGATCGGCGAATTGCGCGAATCGATGATCTATCTGGAAACGGAGCGGGCCGACGCCAAGGCGCGACGCGAACTGGCCGCCGCGCTTTCGGCCACGCTGGCCGATGTCCATGCCGCCGTTGCCGATTGGCCGCAGATGCAGGGCCTGATGCAGCACGATGCCCGCGCGCTGCCCGATTCCGAAGGCGCGGCGCTGCTGCGCTGGCTGGCCGACGGCATGCTGACCCAGCTGGGCCACGTCACCCGCCACCGCGACGGCAGCGTGACCGAAGCGATGGGCATCTGCCGCGCCACCGATGCGCCGCTGCTGTCCGACGCATCCTATGCCCGTGCTTTTGCCTGGTTCGACAAGGCCGGTACGCGGGGCGCGGACGCCGTGCCCATTCCGCTGATCGTCAAGGCCAACCGCATTGCCAAAGTGCATCGCCGCGTTCCGCTGGACCTGTTCCTGGTGCCGGTGGTGGAGGGTGGACGGATCATCGCGCTTTCGGTTCATGCCGGGGTATGGACCAGCGCGGCCCTGGCGGCGGCGCCCGATCGCGTACCCCGCATGCGCAGCCAGCTCGATGCGCTGATGAAAAAGCTGGGCTTCGATCCCGCCGGTCATGCCGGCAAGGCGCTCGTCCACGCGCTCACCGCCTTGCCGCACGATTTGCTGATCAGCTTTTCCGATGCCGATCTGGAACGCATCGCCACGACGATGATGGTGCTGATAGACCGTCCGCGCCCGCGGCTGGCACTGGTGCGGGCGCCGCTGGAGCGGCACCTCTATGCGTTTGTCTGGCAGCCGCGCGACAGCCAGTCGACCGAGGTGCGCAAGCAGGTTTCCGCCATGCTGGAACAGGCGACCGGCGGCCAGGTGATCGACTGGAGCCTGCAGGTGGAAGGCAGCACGCTGGCGCTCACCCGCTTTGCCATCGACATGCGGGCCGACGACGATACCCTGACCGATCGCGGCGAAGGCGTGGACGAGGCCGCGCTCGATGCCGCGTTCCAGACTCTGGTGCGCGGCTGGGACGCGGCGGTCGAGGCCGAACTGGCCAAGACCGAGGAGCCGACCCGCGCCGCCGCGATCGCCACGCGCTATGCCCCCGCCTTTCCCGTGGGCTATCGCGCCAGCTATGGCGCGGCCGAAGCCGCCGACGATATCCGGGTGCTGCGCGCGCTGACCGCCGACGAGGCGACGCGACGCGCCGCGCGGCTGCATCGCCTGGCGGGCGAATCGGCGCTGCGTCTCAAGCTTTATCAGCGCGAGGGCGCCATCGTGCTGTCCGATGCCGTGCCGGTGCTGGAAAACTTCGGGTTCCGCGTGCTGGAGGAAGTGCCCACGGCGCTCGATCACGGCAAGCTGGGGTTCGTGCACGATTTCCTGCTGGCGCACCCGGCCGATACCACTGCCGAAGCGCTGCTGGCGCGATCGACCGCGATCGAAACCTCGCTGGCGGCGGTGATCAACGGCGCGGCCGAGGACGATGCCTTCAACCGCCTGATCGTGGCCGTGGGGCTGACCGCGACCGAAGCCAACTGGCTGCGCGCATGGTATCGCTATCTGCGCCAGGCAGGGATGACGTTCGGCATCGCCACGGTGGTCGATGCGCTCAAGAACGCGCCGATCGTGACGCGCGGGCTGATCGACGCGTTCCGTGCCCGCCACGATCCGGCCTTCGCCGGGGATCGCGACAGCGCGGCCGAGGCGGCGGCCGGGGCGATCCGCACCGGGCTGGCGCAGGTGGCCGCCATCAACGACGACCGGCTGCTGCGCGGTTTTCGCGCCGTGGTCGACGCGATCCTGCGCACCAACGCCTTTGCCCCCGCCGCGGCCGAGGCCCTGGCGTTCAAGATCGATTCCGCGCTGGTGCCCGGCCTGCCCAAGCCCGTGCCGTGGCGCGAGATCTTCGTCTATTCGCCCCGCGTCGAGGGCATTCACCTGCGCGCCGGGCCGGTCGCCCGCGGCGGCCTGCGGTGGTCCGACCGGCGCGACGATTTCCGCACCGAAATCCTGGGCCTGATGAAAGCGCAGCGGGTGAAGAACGCGGTGATCGTACCCACCGGCGCCAAGGGCGGTTTCTATCCCAAGCAGCTCCCCGATCCCGCGCGCGAACGCGAGGCCTGGCTGGCTGAAGGAAAAGCCAGCTATCAGGTGTTCATCCGCACGCTGCTGTCGATCACCGACAACATCGTCGATGGCATTGTCGTTCATCCGCAGGACGTGGTGATCCGCGATGGCGAAGACCCCTATTTCGTCGTGGCCGCCGACAAGGGCACCGCGACGTTTTCCGACGTTGCCAACGCCATTGCCGCGGAACGCGATTTCTGGCTGGACGATGCCTTCGCCAGCGGCGGGTCCAAAGGCTATGACCACAAGGCCATGGGCATCACGGCCAAGGGCGCCTGGCTTTCGGTGCGGCGCCATTTCCTGGAAATGGGCGTAGACGTGCAGGCGGAGCCGGTGCGCGTGGCCGGCGTGGGCGATATGTCGGGCGACGTGTTCGGCAACGGCATGCTCTTGTCGAAAGCGCTCAAGATCGTCGCCGCTTTCGACCATCGCCACGTGTTTCTCGATCCCGATCCCGATCCCGCGCAAAGCTGGGAAGAGCGCGCGCGCCTGTTCGCCCTGCCCCGTTCCAGCTGGGACGATTATGACAAGCGCCTGATCTCCGAAGGGGGCGGCGTCTTTCCGCGCAGCCTCAAGGCGGTTCCCTTGAGTCCGCAAGTCCAGGCCCTGCTTGGCGTCGGCGCCGACGAGATGGACCCCGACACGCTGATCGCGCTGATTCTCAAGGCGCCGGTGGACCTTCTGTGGTTCGGCGGGATCGGCACTTATGTGAAAGCCGCGGCCGAAGCCAACGTCAACGTGGGCGATCCGGCCAACGACGCCTATCGCGTTTCGGCCGGCGAGGTGCGAGCGCGGGTGATCGGCGAAGGGGCGAACCTGGGCATGACCCAGGCCGCGCGCATCGAATATGCACTGGCCGGCGGGCGCGTGAACACCGACTTCATCGACAATTCGGCCGGCGTCGACTGTTCGGACAACGAGGTGAACATCAAGATCGCCCTAGCCAGCGCCAAGCGGGCGGGCCGGCTTGCCGAAGATCAGCGCGTGGCGCTGCTGGCCGGCATGACCGATGCGGTGGCGCACCTCGTGCTGGAAGACAACCGGCTTCAGGCGCTGGGTCTGTCCATCGCCGAGCGTGGCGGCGCGCAGGCGGTGCCGGCGCTGACCCGGCTGATCGAAGTGCTGGAGGAAAGCGGCGATCTTGACCGCAAGACCGAAGGACTTGCCCCGTCGGACGACTATGCCCGGCGTGCCGCCGCCGGCACGGGGCTTACCCGGCCCGAGCTGGCGGTGCTGATTTCCTCGACCAAGCTGGTTCTGCAGCGCGCGCTGGAAGACAGCCCGCTGGTGGACGATCCGCTGCTGGAAGAGGAACTCCTGGCCGCGTTTCCCGATGCCATGCGCGAGACGTTCGGGACCGACATCGTGAACCATCGCCTGCGCCGCGAGATCATCGCGACCAAGCTGGCCAACCGCATGGTCAACCGCCTCGGCCCGGTGCATCCGTTCGAACTGGCCGAGGAAGAAGGCATGAGCCTGGGGCAGGTAGCGGCCGCTTTCGTCGCCGCCGAGCGCCTGCTGGGCCTTGCCGACACCTGGACGCTGCTCGATACGGCGGTCATGCCCGAGGACCTGCGCCTTTCGCTGTTCGAGCGGACGGCGCGCGCCCTGCGCGGGCACATCGCCGACGTGCTGCGTTCGTGCCATGGCACCCAGGCGCCGGCGGCGCTGATCGACACGCTGCGCGGCGGCGTCGCCCGGCTTTCGCAGACCAAGGCCGATCTGCTGCGGGGCGAGCCCCAGGCCCAGGCCCGGCGCCTGGCCCAGGAACTGGCCGATGCCGGAACGCCGGCCAGCGTGGTGGACCAGGTGGTCCACCTGTTCGATCTGGATGGCGTGATCGGCCTGGCCCGTCTCGCCGGGGAGCTGGAGGTCGACGCGGTGGTGCTGACCGGGGCCTTTGCCGATCTGGGTGCGCAACTCGGCATCGACTGGGCGCAACAGACCGCGGCGCGGATGAATCCGTCGGACCCGTGGGAAAGGCTGCTGGCGGCAGGCCTGGCACGCGATTTCCAGCAGATGCGCATGGAGTTCCTGCGCCGCATGGGGAGCACCAACCCCGAGATCGCCGCGGAGCAATGGCTTGCCGCAAAGGCCGATCCGGTGCGCCAGCTGCGCAGCCTGATCGCCCGCGCGCAGGCGACGGCCATCGTGACGCCGGCCATGCTGGCGCAGATCGCCAGCCAGGCGCGAAGCCTGCTGCTGCGCTGAAGTGAAGCCGGATCGTGGCGCGGGCGCGCTTGACGCGCCCCGCCTTTTGCCCGCAAGCCTCGTCGCGTCATGACAGGAGGGCGTTGATGGGTGCATTCGAGGCGGGCTTTGCCGATGTGGTGATCGTGGGCGCCGGCCACGGCGGCGCGCAGGCGGCCATGGCCCTGCGCCAGAACGGGTTTGCCGGATCGATCCTGGTGATCGGGCGCGAGCCTGAGCTGCCCTATGAACGCCCGCCCTTGTCGAAGGAATACCTGAGCCGCGACAAGACGTTCGAGCGCATCATGATCCGTCCCGCCGCTTTCTGGCCGGACAAGGGGGTGGAAATGGCGCTGGGCCATGAAGTGGTGGCGGTCGATCCCGCTGCCCGCAGCCTGCGCACCGCCGATGGCGTCACGCTCAGCTATGGCGATCTGATCTGGGCGACCGGGGGCGACGCGCGGCGCCTGTCCTGCGCCGGGCACGATCTGTCCGGGGTGCATGGCGTGCGCACCCGCGCCGATGCCGATCGCCTGATGGCCGAGCTGGACGCCGGCGCGCGGCGGGCCGTGGTGATCGGCGGCGGCTATATCGGGCTGGAAGCGGCCGCCGTGCTGACCAAGTTCGGTTGCCAGGTCACGCTGCTCGAAGCCTTGCCGCGCGTGCTGGCGCGGGTGGCGGGAGAAGCGCTTTCGACATTCTATCAGGACGAGCACCGCGCCCACGGGGTGGACCTGCGGACGGACGTGACGGTCGATTGCCTGGAAGGCGATGGCAGCAAGGTAACCGGCGTGCGCCTGGCCGATGGCAGCGTGCTGCCGGCGGACATCGTGATCGTGGGAATCGGCATCATCCCCCAGGTCGGCCCATTGCTGGCCGCCGGCGCAAGCGGCGGCAACGGGGTGGACGTGGACGAATTCTGCCGCACGTCGCTGCCCCATGTCTATGCGATCGGCGATTGCGCCGCCCATGCCAACGATTTTGCCGACGGTGCGGTGATCCGCCTGGAATCGGTGCAGAACGCCAACGACCAGGCCACCACGGCGGCCAGGGCCATTTGCGGTGCGCCCGTGCCCTACAAAGCGACGCCGTGGTTCTGGTCCAACCAGTATGACCTGCGGTTGCAGACCGTGGGCCTTTCGACCGGGCACGATCTGGCCGTGCTGCGCGGCGAGCCGGGCACGCGCAGCTTTTCGGTGGTCTATCTCAGGCAAGGTAAAGTGATCGCGCTCGACTGCGTCAACATGGTCAAGGACTATGTTCAGGGCAGGAAGCTGGTGGAAACCCGCGCCCGCATCGCCCCCGAAGCCCTGGCCGATGCCGGCGTACCGCTCAAGGACATGCTATAGGATCGGCAGAGCCGGCGACCTTGTCTCGCCCGGCCTTGACCTGGGGTGACGGGGAATGGCCGTGTGCGTCAGGCCACGCCGGTGAGCGCTTTGAGATCGGCCTCGGGCCTGGCGCCATAGTGCGAGACCACTTCAGCGGCGCAGATCGCCCCCATGCGCAGGCATTCGCCCAGCGCAAGTCTGCGCACGTGGCCATAGAGGAAGCCGGCGGCGAACAGATCGCCAGCGCCGGTGGTATCGACCACCTTGGCGATCGGCTCGGCAGCGACATGGGCTTCCGCGCCAGCGTGGCGGGCATAGGCGCCTTCCGGCCCGCGGGTGACCACCAGCGTCGGCACGTTCCCGGCAAGCGCGGCCATGCCTTCGTGGAAATCGGCAATGCCGGTCAGCGCGGCCAGTTCGTGTTCGTTGGCGAACAGGATGTCGATCTGCCCATCGGCGATCAGCGCGCGGAAATCGTCGCCATGGCGGGAAATCACGAAAGCGTCGGACAGGGTGAATGCCACCTGCGTGCCTGCCGCGCGGGCGGCGGCGATGGCCTTGCGCATGGCGGCGCGAGGTTCTGCCGGATCCCACAGATAGCCTTCGAGATAGAGCACGCGCGCGGCCGCGATCATGCTTGCGTCGAGCGCGGCGGCCGGCAGGAACTGCGATGCGCCCAGAAACGTGTTCATCGTGCGCTGCCCGTCGGGCGTAACGAAGATCAGGCACTGCCCGGTGGGCGGGCCACCGGCACGCGGGGCCGTATCGAACGCGATGTGCCCTGCGCGAACGTCGTGGGCAAAGACCCTGCCGAACTGGTCATCGGCAACCTGGCCGATGAAAGCGCACGAGGCGCCCAGCGCGGCAAGGCCGGCCAGGGTGTTGGCGGCCGATCCGCCCGAAATCTCGCGCGCCGGGCCCATCGCTCCATAGAGCACGGCGGCGCGTTCGGCATCCACCAGAGTCATGCCGCCTTTGACCAGGCCGAGCCGGGCAACATCGTCTTCGGTGGCCGGCGCCATGACATCGACGATGGCATTGCCGATGGCGATAACGTCAAAGCGGGGATCGGCAGGAGTTTGCGCCATGGTGTCTTTCGCAAGGAACGGAGAAACTTTATCCGGCGCCTACCCGCCGCATCGACCGACCGCAAGGCCGGTTGCATCGCCGGGCTGCACGAGCCATGACCACGGCCATGCTGCGCCTTTCCCCTCCATCCGCCCGCCCCGCGTGGCAGCCCCTGTCATTCGCGCGTTTCGCACCCGCAATGGCGGGCCTGATGCTGCTTGCCGGATGCAGCAGCACGATACCCGCCGGCCCTGGGCCTGCCACCGCTCGCCGCCCGTCACCCCCGCCCGCGCGCCTGCCTGCGCCACAGCCGCGACCGGCCCCCACCGTGCAGATGGCGCCGGGGCTGGAAGGCGTGATCGGCGCGGATGCCGAGGCGCTGGTGCGGCAATTCGGCCCGCCGCGGCTGGACGTGAAGGAACAGGACGCGCGCAAGCTGCAGTGGAGCGGCGCGGCCTGCGTTCTCGACGTCTATCTCTATCCGCCGCAGGCCGGGGGCCGCCCCACCGCGACGTATGTGGATGCGCGGCGGGGCGACGGGCGCGAGGTGGACCGTGCGGCGTGCATCGCCGCGCTGCGACGGTAGTTCAGATCTGCCACCAGCGGCGGCGCGCGATCGCCGCCGTGCCAGGGCGGTCGGCCGCGCGATCATGCATGCCGGCCGGATCATGATGGGCCGCGGTGACAGTGCCCGGGCGGGCCGGCGGGTTTTCGGCCAGGGCTTCGGCCCGGCCCTCCGCACGGGAAGCGCGCATTTCGGCTTCGCGTGCCGCCATGTCGCGATCGCGGCGGGCGCGCAGGCTGTCATAACTCCACGCCACCTGGCTGTGCGCGAACAGCGCAAGCAGGCCGCCGGTGATCGCCAGGTTCTTGAGCGCTTCGACCACTTGCGCATGATCGAGCACGTTGTGATGGAAGAACAGGATCGTCAGCAGCGTGAAACCGGCCAGCAGCAGGGCGAAGAGCCGCGTTGCCACGCCGAACAGCAGCGCCAGGCCGCCGATCAGCTCGAACAGACCGACCGGTATGGCAAAATCGGGCGAAAGGCCGACACCGGCGAGCGCCGCCTGGGTGCCGCTGACGTCGAACAGCTTGCCCAGACCGGAAATCAGAAACAGAAGCGATAGCAGAATGCGCCCTGCCAGGGCCGCGATGGTGTTCATGGGCCTACCTTTCCGTGCCGTTGCCGCCCCCGTCATGTCTGAACGATATGCGGCAACAATGGCGGCAGGCCCGGTTCGGTTCCGGTGCCGGCCTCACGCAGGCACCCCCCTAAAGACGGGGCAGAGTGACCCCGCGCTGGCCCATGTACTTGCCGGCGCGATCGGCATAGCTGACTTCGCACGGTTCGTTCCCTTGCAGGAACAGGAACTGGCACGCCCCCTCGTTGGCATAGATGCGGGCCGGCAGCGGCGTGGTGTTGGAAAATTCCAGCGTCACATGTCCCTCCCAGCCCGGCTCCAGCGGGGTGACGTTGACGATGATGCCGCAGCGGGCATAAGTCGATTTGCCCAGGCAGATCACCAGGATATCGCGCGGCACGCGAAAATATTCGACCGTGCGGGCCAGGGCGAAGGAATTGGGCGGGATCACGCAGACGTCGGTCTGCCGATCGACGAAGGAATTGCTGGCAAAGTCCTTGGGATCGACGATCGCCGAATCGACATTGGTGAAAATCTTGAATTCGTCGGCCACGCGCGCGTCGTAGCCGTAGGAGGAAAGACCATAGCTGATGCAGCCGTCACGGCGCTGATTTTCCACGAAAGGCTCGATCATGCCTTCGGCAAGCGCCTTGCTGCGGATCCACTTGTCGGAGAGAATGGCCAAGGCCGGTCCTTTGCATGTGCGGATGGGGAAGCGTCAGCCCAGATAGGCCGGGCCGAACGCGCGGGGCAATAGGAAGGACAGGCGTTCTTCCACAACGCCATCGGCGCCGACGCTCAGGACCAGCGGATCGGTTCCGCCAAGGGCCGCCTGTTCGTGCAGCACCTGGCGGCAACGGCCGCAGGGGGTGATCGGATCGCCATCGCGGCCCTCCGGCCCGCCCGCCACCGCCACGGCCACCAGCCCGCCACGCCGGCCGGCATGGGCCGCGCTCGCGCAGGCCACCGTTTCGGCACAGAGCGAAAGACCATAGCTGGCGTTTTCCACATTGCCGCCAGTCACCATGCTGCCGTCTTCGAACAGCAGCGCGGCTCCCACGGTGAACCGCGAATAGGGGGCATAGGCCGTGGCACGCGCGGCGCGGGCAGCGGCGATCAGCGCCGCGCGGGTCGTATCGTCAGGCAGCAGGGCGTTTTCCATGTCTTGGGCTGTGACGCGCGAGAAGCGCCACGTCAACGCCCGACGGGCCTGGAGGGTAGTCGGCACCGGCGGCCTTATCCCCCTCGCATGATCGCATGACCCAGCGCCGGGGAAACGCGCATGATCGCGCGCAGCAGCCTGGTCTTGCCCACGTCGATCTCGCGCCTGCCGGCCTCCAGCCCGGCGACGATCTGGGTCGCGCAGGCCGCGGCGCTGATCTTGCCGCGCCCGCGCCCGGCGGTCATCGCGGTATCGACCAGCGGCGGCAGCGCTTCGACCACGCGGACGTGCGGCGCGGCGTTTTCGCATTGATAGCGCAGCGCGCGGGTGAAGCTGCGCACCCCGGCCTTGGTGGCGCAATAGACCGGCGCGCTGGTCTTCGGGGCCAGCGCCAGGCCCGAGGTGACATTGACGATGGCCGCCGATGGCTGCCGCGCCAGCAGCGGGAGCAGGCCCGCCGACAACGCCACCGTGGCCGTGAAATTGGCCGCGATTTCCTGGCGCAGGGACGGGATCAGCGCCGTGGGGTCTTCACCGGCGAGGTCGGCAAGCACCTGCATGCCCGCGTTGTTGACCAGCAGGGACAGATCGGGCGCGATGGATTCCAGATCGCCGATCAGGCGATCGACCTCGGCCGGATCGGCCAGATCGGCCCGCAAGGTCGTGACCGGCGCCCCCAGCGCCCGCCGGGTCTCTGCCAGGGCTTCGGGATTGCGGCCCACGACGATAACCGGCGCGACGCCCTTTTCCAGCAACAGGCGCGTCAGTTCGCGGCCGATACCGGCACTGCCGCCGGTGACAAGGGCCGTGCGGCCCGCAAGCGAGAATCCGGTCATTCCTCTGTTCCTATGCAAAAGCGCGGCGGTAGGCGGCCGGGGTCAGTGCGGTCTGGCGCCTGAACAGCGCGGTGAAGTGGGGTTGATCGGAAAAGCCGCAAACGAAGCCGATCTTGGCCACGCTGTGTTCGGTTTCGATGAGCATGCGGCCCGCCGCCTCCACGCGCGCCGCGCGCACGACGGCAGGCAGGTTGGCCCCCGCGGCGCCGAGACGCCGTTGCAGCGTGCGCATCGACGTGGCCAGATGCCTTGCCAGCACCGGCAGAGTCCAGCTGCGCGAAAGATCGGCGGCAATCGCGGCGCGTGCCGCCTGCAGCATCGCATCGGGATTCCGGCGGGGCGCGGATGCCGGCTGTGCGACAGACGGAGGATCGCTGGCGTCAGGCACCTCGGGCGTCCCGGCCAGCGGGTCCAGCGCGGTCCAGGCAAAGCGCCACAAGCCCGTGCTGCCCGGCATGGCATCGGCCGGTTCATGAAACCCGCGGTCGTCGATGACACATTGCGCGCGCCCGTCCGCCTGCAGAAGCGCGACGGTCAGGCCCCTGGCACCGACATGGCGGCACAATGCCGCCATGACGCCAAGGACCAGCGCATCCTCGCCCGGCTGCGGGGGTTCGCCGCCGGGCGGCCCGGCATGGCGCACGATCAGCGCTTTCGGGCTTTCCGCCTCGATGACCAGCCGGTGGCGGGAATGCACGAACCGCTCGAGCCGCTGCCAGCGTGCGAAAGCATCGCGCGGGTCCGCTGCACGGAGCAGCGCCGTCAGCGCCGGATCGGGCGGCAGACGATGCAGGCCGCGGCCGACCGCCATCAGCGGGACGAGGCCATGGGCCGCGGCCACCTGCGCGATCAGATCGCGCTTGGCTTCGAGCGCAACGGTCGCTTCGCCCAGCGGCACCCGCGCCTGGTCCGCCGCCGCCGGCAAGAGCCCCCGCGCCGCCAGTTCGGAACGCACGAGGCCGACCATCAGAGCGGATGCGAACGCCTTCACGCCGGCGGCCTTCCGGCGCGCGCGCCGCATCGGCCGCTGTCGATCGTGCCAGACGTTGCACTCATCGGCTGCATTGTTTCAGAACCGGTAGGCCAGGCCAAGCGTGAACCGTCCGAACGTGTCCTCGGGGGTGATCGGGCTGCGATAGGCCTGGCCCACCAGGCGCTTGGCCTCCACCACGCCGACCAGCACCAGACGTTTGGACAGGCCATAGTTGCCGGCAAGACCGGCATAAGCGTCGCGCAGGCCGCTGCCCGGATCGAAGCGGGCCAGTTCGCCGCGGGCAGCCTGCGCCGCGCCGACCCCGAAGTCGGTACGCATGGCCTGGCCATCGGCCCATGTCGCGCCGGCATAGGTGAACAGCTGGTAGCGCCGGTTCCGCACGAGGCCATAGCTCAGGCGCGCATCCGCTTCCGTGCCCTGGTCGTTCAACACGCGGCGCACCCGGACCAGCCAGCCGACCGCGCCTGCCCGGCCTTCGACGAAAGCGCCCAGGCTGGCCGTGGTGGCGATATCGGCAAAGCCGTTGCGCGCCAGCAGCGGGGTGTCGGCAGCATCGCGGCCGATCTCGAACGCGGCCTGCGCGCCCGCCGCCAGGTTCGGGCCAAGCTGGACGCGAACGCCCGCCTCGCCCACGCCGCGGGTGGTGCGCGCGAACAGCACGCCCCGGGAAATATCGGCAACCGGCAGCGCCAGCACGCGGTAACGGTCACCACCGTCGTAATAAGGCTCGATCCGCGCCGAAGCGCCGAGAAAATTGGTCGGCGCCTGCTGCGCCAAGGCTTTTCCGCTTGCCAGGGCGGCACTTGCCGCCAGAAACAACACGCCTGCCCGCATCGGTCACTCCCTTGCCGGTGATGCAGGCGTTTATGGCAGGCGGGAATACGGGTTTCTTGTAAGATCACGCCAATTCACGGCATGGCCGCTTAGGCGCCGCCGCCTACGGCACCACCACCACCCAGCGGAGCGGCCCCGGCGCGGCTTTGCCGCGATAGCGGTCGGTGGCGGTCCACATCACGAAGGGACGGCCGGCATAGCCCGGTTCGAAAAAATCCTGCCGCACCCAGATGTTGCGGTCGATCACCGCAGCCAGGTGATAGCGGCTTTCGATACCGCGCGAGAGCATCAGGATTGCGGGCTTGCCGGCGTGCATTTCCACCTGGTTGAGAAAGGTCGTCAGTTCGCTTTGCAAGGCCGCGTCGGTCGGCGGCACGGGGCAACTGCGCGATTCGCTATCGAGCGCCACGGCCGGGGGCAGCAGGCCTTCCTCGCGCGGCACCATGGTGACGAAATTGGCCGCCTGGGTGTCGCCCGGGGCGCACAGGTCATAGACATGGACGGCCCCGACCTGAAGCCCGGCAGCGCGCGCCTGTTCGAGCGCGTCGGTAAAGGCGCCGTCGCGGCGCTGCGGGCCTTCGCTGGCGGTCAGATAGGCGAAATCGGCGCCATCGCCTTTGAGCAACGGCCAGTCGACCGGCGCATCGTGCATGCCGATCCATGCCCCCTGGACGGGGAAGCGCTGGCGATCGGGCCGCCATGTGCGCGATTGCCACCATAACAGGCCCGCGCCGGCAAGCGCCACCAGCAGCAGCGCCGCCAGCGCGCGCCGCAGCACCGTGTTCCTGCGTTTTCCCATGATGGCGATGCCCCGACCGTGAATTGCCAGCCGCCCATAGGCCAAGGGGTCAGTGGCGTCAAAAAAGAGGCATGACGCCATTCGGGCGTTGACGGCGCGACCCGCGCCTTGCAACAGCGCCATCCGCGAAAGGACGCCGACCGATGCGCTCGACAGACAGGAATGCGGATGAAGGCACGCACGCGGGGCCCGCGTGGCAGCTGGCGCAGATCAACATCGGGCGGCTGGTTGGCCCGCAGGGCGATCCCCGGGTGCAGCCCTTTTTCGACGCGCTCGACAGCGTCAACGCTCTGGCCGATGCGGCCGAAGGCTTTGTCTGGCGCCTGCAGAGCGAGGCTGGCAACGCCACCGCGTTTCAACCCACGCCCGATCCGCTGCTGATCGTCAACATGTCGGTCTGGGCCGACGTGGAAGCGCTGTTCGCCTTCGTCTATCGCACCGGGCATGCGGCACAGCTGGCCCGGCGGCACGCGTACTTCGAACCGTTCGGCAGCGCGTTCCAGGCTTTGTGGTGGGTGCCGGTGGGCCACCGGCCAGCGATCGAGGAAGGCCTGTCGCGGCTGTGGATGATTGACCGCTTCGGCCCTTCGGCTCACGCGTTCACGTTTCGAACGCGGTTTGCAGCGCCTGCGTGACGGGCGCTATCCCCGGATGTGCAGCACGCAGATCAGCGTGAACAAGCGGCGGGCCGTGGCGAAATCGGTCTCCACCTTGCCCGCCAGCCGTTCGAGCAGCATATCGGCCGCTTCGTTGTGCACCCCGCGCCGGGCCATGTCGATCGTCTCGATCTCTTGCGCGGTGGCGCGGCGAATCGCCTGGTAATAGCTGTCGCAGATCGCGAAATATTCGCGGATCGGCCGGCGGAACCGCCCGAGGCCGAGCACGATGCTTTCCAGCAGGGTTCCGCCTTCGTCGGCAATGTCGAGCGTAAGCCGCCCGTCGCGCACCGACAGGCGCAGGCGATAGGGCCCTTCGTGGCCGGCGCTGCAGGCGCGCAACGGACGAAACGTGTTTTCCTCGATCAGATCGAAGATCGCCACGCGCCGTTCCTGCTCCACATCGGCATTGCGCCAGACGATTGTCGCCTCGTCCAGCTCGATATGGGAAATGCGCGGGTCCGCCATGATGGCCTTACTGTTGCAACATGGCGCCACGCGCAGCAAGCGGCCTTGCGCCGGCGCCGGGGCGGCGCGAAACGGCAAACCGTCCACAGGCTGTGGAAAACGGCTGGCCGATTGCCTGATCATCGGGCGCGGCCGCGGCTTGCCAGCCCCGGGGGCTTGCTTCATTCTGGCCGGATGCCTGCCAGCGAAGCCATTCTCGCGCGCCCGGCCAGCGAGGTCCGCGCGCTTCCCGCCAATGTCGAGGCAGAGGCCGCCTTTCTGGGCGCGGTGCTGATCGACAACCGCATCCTGGAAGAAATGACGGTGCCTTTGCGGCCCGAGCATTTCTTCGCGCCGGTGCACGGGCGGGTGTTCGAACGCATCCTGGCCTTGATCGATCGCAAGGCGGTGGTCACGCCGGTGACTCTCAAACCCTATTTCGACAGCGACGAAGAACTGAAGGAACTGGGCGGCACGGCCTATCTCGCCCGGCTGACGGCCGACGGACAGGGCCTGCTGGCGCCACGCGAACTGGCCCAGCAGGTCTATGACCTGGCGCTGCTGCGCGAGCTGATCAGCGTGGGCCGCACTCTGGTGGAAGGGGCGATGGACACGAGCGAGACGGTCGAACCGTTGAAGCAGGTGGAACAGGCCGAAGCCGCGCTTTTCGCCGTGGCCGAAGGCGCGCAGACCGGCAACGAGGCACAGACGTTCGGCCAGGCGACCCGCGCAAGCCTGGAAATGATCGAGAAGGCGCTGCTCTCGGGCGGCCATATCTCGGGCAAGACCACGGGGCTGTCCTCGATCAACGAAAAGATCGGCGGGCTTCACGATTCCGACCTGATCATTCTTGCCGGGCGGCCCGGCATGGGCAAGACTTCGCTCGCCACCAACATCGCGTTCAACGCGGCGGACCGGCTGCGCACCGATATCGCACGCGGCATCCCCGCTAGGGATTCGGTCGGCGCGGCCGTGGCTTTCTTCAGCCTGGAAATGAGCGCCGACCAGCTGGCCACGCGCATCCTGGCCGAACAATCGGGAATCAGTTCCGAATCGCTGCGCATGGGCCGCATCAGCCGCGAGGATTTCCAGCAGCTGTCGTTCGCCAGCCAGCGCCTGGCCGAACTGCCGCTCTACATCGACGATACGCCGGCGCTCACCATCGGCGCGCTGCGCACCCGGGCGCGGCGGCTCAAGCGCCGGCACGATATCGGCCTGATCATCGTCGACTACCTGCAACTGCTTTCGGGCACCGGCAAGGCCGACAACCGCGTCAACGAGATCTCCGAAATCTCGCGCGGGCTCAAGACGCTGGCCAAGGAACTGGCAGTGCCGGTGATCGCGCTTTCGCAGCTTTCCCGTGCCGTCGAACAGCGCGACGACAAGCGGCCGATGCTGTCGGACCTGCGCGAGTCCGGCTCCATCGAGCAGGACGCCGACATGGTGTGGTTCGTGTTCCGCGAGGATTACTATGTGGCCGCGCGCGAACCCAAGCGCCCGATCGAAAGCGACGAGGCCAAGATCCACGAGGCCCATGCCGCCTGGGCTGCCGACATGGAACGGGTGTTCGGCCTGGCCGAACTGATCGTCGCCAAACAGCGCCATGGTTCCACCGGCAAGATACGCTTGCGATTCGAAGCCCGCGTCACCCGGTTCAGCGATCTGGCGCCGGACCAGATGATGCACGACATGGACGACTGACTCCGCCACGCCACCACGTTTCTGGTGACGAAACGATGCAGCGTGCTTTGCAATTGCGACGAACGGAAACATGCGTGCGCCCGGCAGGTTCGCTTGGCGGAACCTTTTGCCTTTGCGAGAGAGTCACAATAGCTTATCCTCGCGCAACGAAATTATAAAAAGGTTCGTGGTAAAACCGCCCGATGGTCTGGATCCAGTCAAAACGTAAATGGCGCATCGCGGTCGCGGCTCTGGCGGTGCTTCCCGCCCTGGCGGCCACCAGCCCCGCGGTGCAAAGCCGTCCGCCCGCCCTGGTGCAGAGCGCGCGCGACCTGGCCATCCAGCAGCGGGTTGCCTCCATCGCCGCGGCGGCGCGCGGACGGGTGGGGGTGGCAGCCATGGATCTGGACGGCGGCGGCCAGGTTCTGATCAATGGCGACATGCCCTTTCCCATGGCCAGCACGGCCAAAGTGGCCGTTGCCGCCACGTTCCTTCAGATGGTGGAACAGGGCCGCTTCCGGCTGGACCAGCAACTGCCGATGATGATGCCCGTGCCCGAACGGACCGGGCGCCGCAATCTGGTGGCGATGGTGCGGCCTGGCCCGAGCTATACCGCGCAGACCCTGCTGGAACGCATGATCACGCGCAGTGACAACCACGCCACCGATGGCCTTATCGCCGCTTTGGGCGGGATCGGCGCGGTGAACCGGTTTCTGGCCCAGACCGGCATTTCCGGCCAGCGCCTGGACCATACCATGGCCACGCTGGTGCGCGATGACGGGCGCATCAACCCCGCGCGGGCAATCGATACCGGCACGTCGAGCACGCCCCGGGCGATGATCGCGCTGCTTTCGGCGATCGACCGCGGCGGCGCCCTCAGTCCCCAGGCCCGCGCCGTGCTGCTCGATACGATGACCCGCACCAGCACGGGCCGCAACCGCATTCGCGCCGGCTTGCCCGAAGGCGTGCTGCTGGCCCACAAGACCGGCACGCTGGCCGGGGTGACCGACGATGTCGGCATCGTGCGCATGCCCGACGGACGCCACGTGGCGCTGGCCATTTTCGTTGCCGGGCCGGAAAGCCATGCCGTGCAGGCCGGCCTGATCGCCCGCATTGCCGCCGCGGTTTACGAAGGTTTCCTGACCCCGGCCGAGGGACCCGGCCCGGCGAGCGAGATGTCCCGCCGCTAAACCTCTACGGCCCAGACCCCTGCTGCCAAGCGGCGCCTGCGCCTGCGCTTTCAACCGGCGCGCGGCGCGTGGGGTTGCCTGCCCATCTGCCCGACAGGACGCACGCGCGGCCGGCCTTCGCTTTTGAACATTGAACCTGGTCCCGTGAACCTGGCCCTGTGAACCTTGGCCCTGTGAACCTTGGCATGCGAACCCTGTCTTGCGCTCCGCACGCGCGAAAAGGGGCGCGGCCGCGTGGCCACGCCCCTCTATCCGTAACCTGCCCTTGCGGGCGGGGATTACATCTTCGCGGCAGCGCTCGCGTCAGCAGCGGCTTCCGAAGCCGAAGCGCTGGCGTCAGCAGCAGCAGCCGAAGCATCGGCCGAAGCGTCAGCAGCTTCGCTGGCAGCTTCAGTGGCGGTGTCAGCCGGCTTTTCCGAGCAGCCGGCGAGGGCGAAGGCGGTGCCGGCGACGGCGGCGAGGATGAGCTTGCGCATGCGTTACAATCCCTGGATTGAAGTGAACCGCGCCGGGCGAAAACCCGCCGCAAAGCCTACTCCCACGGTAGACTTCGACGTCCCAATTAATCGTCAATTCATCGGCTTGCAAGCACAAGACGACAGCATTGCGACGGGCCGTCGCTATCGCCCTTAGCGACAAGGGTTTTTTGCGCGAGCGCCGCTGCGCTCAAGCGCCCCGTTACAGCGATGAAGCGTTGAAACGGGGCTGAATTGTCGTCTCGGTGAAGTCGATTCCGGTACCCCCGGAAAAACGGACCATGGGTATTTTCCAAACCGGCGCGGAGGCGCTAGAGCCTGGTGGCATGGCTTCGCGCAACCACCTCTACCTCGTCGATGGCTCGGCCTATATCTTCCGCGCCTATCATCGCCTGCCGCCGCTGACCAATCCCCAGGGCGTGCCCGTGGGCGCGGTCTATGGCTACACCACGATGCTGTGGCGCCTGGCCGAGGATCTGCACAAGGCCGATGGCCCCACGCATCTGGCGGTGATCCTCGACAAGAGTTCGATCACGTTCCGCAACGCGCTGTACGATCAGTACAAGGCCCATCGCCCACCGCCGCCCGAGGATCTGAAACCGCAGTTCCCGCTGATCCGCGATGCCACGCGGGCATTCAGCCTGGCCTGCATCGAGGAAGAAGGGCTGGAAGCCGACGATCTGATCGCCAGCTATGCCCGCGCCGCCACGGCGCAGGGCTGGGACGTGACGATCGTATCGTCGGACAAGGACCTGATGCAACTGGTGGGCAAGTGCGCCCAGGGCGGCGAAGGCTGTGTCGACATGCTCGACACGATGAAGAACCAGCGCATCGGCATTCCCGAAGTGATCGAGAAATTCGGCGTGCCGCCCGAACTGGTGGGCGACGTGCTGGCCCTGATGGGCGATACGGTGGACAACGTGCCGGGGATTCGCGGCATCGGCCCCAAGACCGCCAGCAAGCTGATTCAGGAGCATGGCGGGCTGGAAGGGGCATTGGCTGCCGCCCCGGCGATGAAGCCGGGCAAACTGCGCGACAGCCTGATCGAGCAGGCCGAAATGGCGCGCCTTTCGCGCCAGCTCGTGGCGCTGAAGGAAGATTGCCCGCTGCCTGTCCCGCTGGACGATTTCGCCCTGGGGCCGATCCCGCCCGCGCCGCTGGCCGCGTTTCTTTCCACCCACGGCTTTACCAGCCTGCTGCGCAAGCTGGGAACCCCGGCCCTGGTCCCGACCGGAACGGCGACTGCCGCTGCCACCCTGCCGGCGGGCGATTCGCCGGGCACGGCGCCCGAAGCCCCGCCCGCCGAATCGACCCGCCAGCCCCTGCCCGCCTGGCCGGCGATCGACCGCGAGGCCTATCCCTGCGTCCAGTCGATGGCCGACCTGCAGGGCTGGATCACCCGCGCCTTTGCCGCGCGGATCGTGGCGATCGATACCGAAACCTCCGCACTCGATGCGATGCGCGCCGATCTGGTGGGGGTAAGCCTGGCCACGGGCGCAGGCCAGGCCTGCTATGTTCCCCTTGGCCACCGCGGGGCCGACATGTTTGCCGAGGCCCCGGTGCAGATCCCGCGAGACGCGGCGCTGGCCGCGCTCAAGCCGCTGCTGGAAAGCGATGCGGTGCTCAAGGTGGGTCAGAACATCAAGTACGATCTGGCCATCCTGGCGCGGCACGGCATTGCCGTGGCGCCGATCGACGATACCATGGTGATGAGCTTCTGCCTCGATGCCGGGCGCAGCGATACCGGCCTGGCGGGGCATGGCATGGACGAACTGGCGAACCGCCACCTGGGGCACGCCACCATGCTGTTCAAGGACCTGTGCGGGACGGGCAAGAAGCAGATTTCCTTTGCCGAAGTGCCGCTGGCCGACGCCACGCGCTATGCCGCCGAGGACGCCGAGGTGACCTGGCGGCTGCACCAGCTGTTCGCGCCGCGCCTGGCCGACGAGGGCGGCACGCGCATCTACCAGCGGGTGGACCGGCCCCTGGTGCCGGTGGTGGCGCAGATGGAGCGCCATGGCATCCGCGTGGACCGCGAGACCCTGGCCAGCCTTTCGACCCGCTTTGCCGGCGAGATCGCCCGCCTGGAAAGCGTGATCCACGAAAAGGCCGGCGGCCCGTTCACGATCGGCAGCCCCAAGCAACTGGGTGACGTGCTGTTCGAGAAGCTGGGCTACAAAGGCGGCAAGAAAGGCAAGAGCGGACAGTATTCCACCGACCAGTCGGTGCTGGAAACCCTGGCCGGCCAGGGCGCGGATGTCGCCACCCTGGTGCTGGAATGGCGCCAGTTGTCCAAGCTGAAGAACACTTATACCGATGCCCTGCAGGCGGCGATCAACCCCGAGACCGGCCGCGTCCATACCAGCTACAGCCTGGTCGGCGCACAGACCGGGCGGCTTTCGTCCAACGATCCCAATCTGCAGAACATCCCGATCCGCACCGAAATCGGCCGCCAGATCCGCGAAGCGTTCGTGGCCGAGCCGGGGCACGTGCTGCTGAGCGCCGACTATTCACAGATCGAACTGCGCCTGGCCGCGCATATCGCCGACGTTGGCCCGTTGCGCGAAGCGTTCGAACAGGGCGAGGACATTCACGCCCGCACCGCGCGCGAGCTGTTCGGCGAAGTCAACCGCGATACCCGCGGCCGCGCCAAGACGATCAATTTCGCTATCCTCTATGGCATCAGCCGCTGGGGCCTGGCCATGCGCCTGGGCACCAGCGCCGAGGATGCCCAAGGCATGATCGACCGCTATTTCGAACGGTTTCCCGGCATCCAGCGCTATATTCACGAGACGCTGGAAAGCGTGCGGGCGCGGGGCTATTCGGAAACCCTGTTCGGCCGCAAGACGTGGTTCCCGCGCATCAATTCCAGCGCCCAGGCCGAACGGCAGGGCAGCGAGCGCGCGGCGATCAACGCCCCGATCCAGGGCACCAGCGCCGATATCATCAAGCGCGCCATGGTGCGCATGCCCCCGGCCCTGGCCGCCGCCGGGCTGCCCCGCGTGAAAATGCTGCTGCAGGTGCACGACGAGCTGGTGTTCGAATTGCCCGAGGACGACGTGGCCGCCGCCGGCGCCGTGATCCGCGGCGTGATGGCCGATGCCGCCGCGCCGGCCGTGCGGCTGACCGTGCCGCTGGGCGTGGAAATCGGCACCGGCAGGAACTGGGGCGCGGCCCACTAGGTGGCTCTCGCCTCACCCGGCAAGAGATTCGACCGATTTGGCGGCACCGCCCCGCGCCCTCTTGTGACGCGCCGTTGCGGCCGGCAACGCTTGGCCGCATGGTTTCGCTGGTATCGACGGTGGCATATCTGGGCCTGGAAGCCCGCGCGGTGGAAGTGCAGTGTCAGATTGCGCCGGGGCTGCCCTCGTTCCGGGTGGTGGGCCTGCCCGACAAGGCGGTGGGCGAAAGCCGCGAACGCGTGCATTCCGCGCTCGCCGCGCTGGGGTTGAGCCTGCCGCCCAAGCGGATCACGATCAACCTGTCGCCGGCCGATCTGCCCAAGGAAGGGTCGCATTACGACCTGCCGATCGCGCTGGCGCTGCTGGCGGCGATGGGCGTGGTCGATCGCGAGACGATTGCCGATTACGTGGCCGTGGGCGAACTGGCGCTCGACGGGCGGATCATCCCCAGCCCGGGCGTGCTGCTGGCGGCGCTCCATGCCAGCGGGGCGGAAAAGGGGCTGGTCTGCCCCGCCGCGCAAGGCACGGAAGCGCGCTGGGCCAGCGGGATCGAGGTGATCGCCGCGCCCGACCTGATTGCCCTGCTCAACCATCTCAAAGGCACGCAGCGGCTGGCCCCGCCGCAGGCGGGCGAAGCGCTGCCTCCGGTGCGGCGCGCCGATCTCAAGCAGGTAAAAGGCCAGGAAACCGCCAAACGCGCGCTGGAAATCGCCGCGGCAGGCGGGCACAACCTGCTGCTGGTGGGGCCGCCGGGCGCGGGCAAATCGCTGATGGCGTCATGCCTGCCGGGCATTCTGCCCGAACTGACCCCGGCCGAGGCATTGGAAACCTCGCTCGTCGCGTCGGTGGCCGGAACGCTGGAGGAAGGGCGGATCAGCCGCGAGCGGCCGTTCCGCAGCCCGCACCATTCGGCCTCGATGGCCGCGCTTACCGGCGGGGGCCTGCGCGTGCGGCCGGGCGAAGTCAGCCTCGCCCACCTGGGCGTGCTGTTCCTGGACGAATTGCCCGAATTCCAGCGCGCGGTGCTCGATTCGCTGCGCCAGCCGCTGGAAACCGGGGAAGTGACCGTGGCCCGCGCCAATGCCCATGTCACGTTTCCCGCCCGAGTGCAGTTGATCGCGGCGATGAACCCCTGCCGCTGCGGCCATCTGGGCGATCCCGCGCTGGGGTGCAGCCGCGCGCCCAAATGCGCGGCCGACTACCAGGGCAAAGTCTCCGGCCCGCTGCTCGACCGGATCGACCTGCATGTCGAAGTCGATCCGGTTTCTGCTGCGGACCTGGCGCTGCCTCCGCCGGCCGAAGGATCGGCCGAAGTGGCCGCGCGTGTGGCCGCCGCGCGCCGGCGCCAGACCGCGCGGCTCGACGGCAGCGGCCGGCGCAACAATGCCGAACTCGACGGCGATCTGCTCGATCGCTTTGCCACGCCCGACGAGGCGGGGCGGCAACTGCTGTTCAAGGCGGCCGAGGCCATGCGCCTGTCGGCGCGCGGCTATACCCGCATCCTGCGCGTGGCGCGCACCATTGCCGATCTGGCCGGCGCGGAGGGCGTTGGCCGCGTGCACGTGGCCGAGGCGCTGAGCTATCGCCGCCAGGCGCCACGGGCCTGAGCGGCCCGTAGGCTTCAGCGCCCGGCCATGGCCTTGGCCTTGGCGAGATAGGTGCGGCCGATGCGCAGCAGCGTGCCATCGGCCAGTTCGGCCGACCATACCCCCAACCCATCGTGGCGCAATCCCCGGATGCGATCGCGGCGCACGATGGTGGAACGGTGAAGGCGGATGAAGCGGGCGGGATCGAGCCGGTCTTCCAGCCGCTGGATAGTGTGCAGCATCAGGTAGCTGCGCTGGCCCACGTGCAGGCGCACATAATCGCGTTCGGCGTCGATGCGGTCGATATCGTCCGCCGCCACGCGCACCAGTTCGCTGCGGTGGGGCACCCAGAATTCCTCGATCCACGGTGACGGCGCAGCCGATGCCGGCGCGACCGACCGATCGTCGGGTGCTCCTGCCTGGCGCGCCAGGGCACGCTCCACCGCGCGTTCCAGCCGGTCTTGCGCCACGGGCTTGAGCACGTAGTCCACCGCTTCGCAATCGAACGCTTCGACCGCGAAATTGTCGTGCGCGGTGACGAAGATCACCAGGGGGCGGGGGCTTTGGCGCGCCAGCGCGCGCGCCACGCCCAGGCCATCGAGTTCGGGCATGGTCATGTCGAGCAGCACCAGCGCCGGCGCCAGCGCCTCGACAAGCCGCAAGGCCGCCGCGCCATCGGCGGCGGTGCCCACGATCTGCAAGCCCGGGATGCGCGCGCAAAGGATCTGCAAGCGTTCGATGGCCAGCGGTTCGTCGTCCACGATCAAAGTGCGCATCAAGACCTCAGGCAGCGTTGGAAACGATCGGCAGCGTCAGCACGGTGGCATAGCCGCCCGCCGGCAGCGGCCCGCTTTCCAGCCGCGCCTGGTGGCCGAAGCGAGCGGCAAGGCGGCTGCGCACATTGGCCAGCCCGATGCCGGTGCCGCCGGCAGGCATGCTGCCCTGATCGCCGCCCTGATCGGCACCCTGACCGCCACTGGGGCCATCGTCGGCGACAGTGAGGACCAGGAGCTCGCCCGAAAGCCGCGCGCGAATGCTGATGGTAACGGGGCGGGTCGTGGCCGAAACGGCATACTTGATCGAGTTTTCTACCAGCGGCTGCAGGATCATGCCGGGCACGCAGGCCTGGGCCACATCGTCGGGCACATCGAATTCCACGCGCAGCCGATCGGGAAAGCGCACGCTTTCGATAGCCAGGTAATGCCGTTGCAGGGCGATCTCGTCGGCCAGGGGAACATCGGCCGCGGGGTCGGCGGCCAGGCTGTGGCGATAGAAGCTGGAAATCGTCTGGATCATCCGCTCCGCCTCTTCGGTGCGACCGACCATGACCAGCGCCGAAAGGGAATTGAGCGTGTTGAACAGGAAATGCGGATTGACCTGATAGCGCAGGGATCGCAGCTCCGCCGTCTTGGCCGCGCGACGGTATTCGCCTTCGCGCCATTCGGCCACGCGGCGCTGTTCGGCATTGCCCAGCGCGAGATAGAGCGCCGCCCAGGCAATCAGCAGGAAATAGCGGCCCAGCGCGATGTCGGTCAGTTCCTGCCAGCCTTCGGCCTGGCCGATCGCCTTGGCGACGGCGGCGGGGGTGGCGGCCTCGCGCGTGACGATACGCATGCCCCCCGCGTCGATTTCGGTGGTGCCGTCGGCATGGTGGCGCACGCTGACCTCGTCATCCGGCGGGGCGGGCGGAACGGCAGACCCAGGAGGAACTGGGGGCGCAGGAGGACCTGGCGGCGGGGGAGGACCTGGGGGCGGGGGAGGACCTGGGGGCGGGGGAGGACCTGGGGGCGGGGGCATGTCGATCAGCACGTTGCCACCGGTATTGCGCTGCTCTGCGTCGTTGCGCGCGGCGGACGAGGTATCGGCCTGCCCGGCTTGCTGCTGCGTCTTCTTGTCCCAATGCGCGTCGAGCGGGGCAAAGGCCCGCTGATTGATAATGGCCAGCAACAGCGCGGCGGGCAGCATGATGACCAGCGCCACCGCCACGCGCGCGCCCAGGCGGTAGTGGTCCCAGCGACGCAGCAGCGGCCAGGCCAGCACGGTGACGGCAATGCCCGCCACGGTCACCAGCGCGCGGCGCCAGAGCAGCTCGATCCAGATCGAAAGGTCGGTTTCGGTGGGGCCGACCAGCGCCCAGCGGATCGAGACCAGCACGAAATAGCACAGCCACAGCGCGGCGGCGGAAAGCACGACCTGCCGCGCCGCGACATGCCCCATGCCGGGCGGAAGCTCCTGGAACGATGAAAGCGGATCTGCCCGCTCGTGGTTGGCCATGCCCCTTGCTAGGCCAGCACGCCGCCTGGCGCCAGTGCAGCGATCGAGCGGGGTGGGCGGTTCATCGAGGGGCGGGCTTTGGCACCGCCCCTCGTCCCGCGCGGCAAAACTCAGGCCGGCAGCAGGCCCTCGTCGGCGATTTTCTTTTTCCATACCAGCGGCGCGAGCTGGTGGACGTTCTGGCCCTCGCTGTCGACAGCGACGGTCACCGGCATGTCTTCCACGGTGAATTCATAGATCGCTTCCATGCCCAGGTCTTCGAAACCCACGATCTTGGCCTGCTTGATCGCCCGCGCCACCAGATAGGCCGCGCCGCCCACAGCCATGAGATAGGCCGACTTGTGGCTGGCGATGGACCGGGTGGCGGCAGGGCCGCGCTCCGCCTTGCCCACGCAGGCCAGCAGGCCCTGGTCGAGCATCATGTCCATGAACTTGTCCATGCGCGTGGCGGTGGTCGGTCCGGCCGGGCCGACCACTTCGTCGCGCACCGGATCGACCGGGCCGACGTAATAGATCACGCGGCCCTTGAAATCGACCGGCAGTTCCTCGCCCTTTGCCAGCATGTCCTGGATGCGCTTGTGCGCGGCATCGCGGCCGGTCAGCATCCGGCCATTGAGCAGCAGGCGATCGCCCTGTTTCCAGCCCTGCACTTCTTCGGGCGTGAGCGTGTCGAGATCGACCCGCCTGGCCGCCGCATCGGGCGCCCAGTGCACCTGCGGCCATTCGTCCAGCCTGGGCCGTTCGAGATAGCTTGGCCCGCTGCCGTCGAGCGTGAAATGGGCGTGGCGCGTGGCCGCGCAATTGGGGATCATCGCCACCGGCTTGCCCGCTGCGTGGCAGGGCGCGTCCATGATCTTGACGTCAAGAATGGTGGACAGCCCGCCAAGCCCCTGCGCCCCGATGCCCAGGGCATTGACCTTGTCGAAAATCTCGATCCGCAGGCGTTCGATATCGGTCTGCGGTCCGCGCTGCTTGAGCTGGGCCATGTCGATCGGCTCCATCAGCGCCTTCTTGGCCAGCAGCACGCAATGTTCGGCGGTGCCGCCGATGCCGATGCCCAGCATGCCCGGCGGGCACCAGCCGGCACCCATTTGCGGCAGCATTTCCAGCACCCAGTCGACGATCGAATCGCTCGGGTTCATCATCTTGAACTTCGACTTGTTTTCGCTGCCGCCGCCCTTGGCCGCGACATCGACGGTCACTTTGCCGCCCTTGACCATTTCCACGTGCAGCACGCAGGGTGTGTTGTCGCGCGTGTTGCGGCGGGTGAAGGCCGGATCGGCCAGGACGGAGGCCCGCAGCTTGTTGTCCGGGTGGAGATAGGCGCGGCGCACCCCTTCGTCGACCACGTCCTGCAGGGACTTGTCGGATTCCAGCCGGCAATCCTGGCCCCACTGGACGAACACGTTGACGATGCCGGTATCCTGGCAGAGCGGGCGATGGCCCTCGGCGCACATCCGGCTGTTGGTCAGGATCTGGGCGATGGCGTCCCTGGCGGCGGGGCCTTGTTCGGCCTCGTAAGCCG
Source organism: Novosphingobium sp. DS6-6 (assembly GCF_057784975.1). NCBI lineage: Bacteria > Pseudomonadati > Pseudomonadota > Alphaproteobacteria > Sphingomonadales > Sphingomonadaceae > Novosphingobium > Novosphingobium sp. DS6-6. The sequence goes on from NZ_JBYNTS010000002.1 coordinate 247,924, forward strand.
CGCCCAGGGCGCGGATATAGTCCATCGGGTGGAAGTAGCTGATGTATTGCAGCGCATCGGCCACGCTTTCGACCAGATCCGCTTCCCGGATCGTCACCATTTCCGCCATCGCGATTGTGCTCCTGCTACAGCATTCTGCCAAAACCCCTTACGCGCCGACAGACAGCATGCAAGACGCTTGGCGCAGGGCAGGCAATATTCTAGAGACACGATCGATCCATGCCGATCCTGCAACTGCGAAGGCGGCCTGGCGCGGGAACCTGACGAGGAATTGCGATGAGCGTGGCAGTGGCTAGTAGCGTGGCAGGAGCTGAGGCAGCCGGGGCGGGGATGGGGCGCGAACGCAAGGCCATGATCGAAAGCCAGCTGCGCGTCAGCGGTGTCAACGATGCGGCGGTGCTGGCCGCCTTTGCCGCCGTGCGGCGCGAGGATTTCGTGCCGGCAGAACGCCGCGCTCTCGCCTATATGGATCGCGCCGTGCCGCTTGGCGATGGCGCCGTGCTGGCCCCCGCGCTGACTCACGGGCAGATGCTGATGGCGGCCGCCCCGGCGGCGGGCGAGCGCGCGCTGGTGGTGGGCAAGCCCGGCGCCTATCTGGGCGCGCTGCTGGGCGAACTGGGCGTGGCGGTAACGCTGGCCGCGCCCGGCGATGATCTGGCCGCCCTCGGCACGTTTGCCCTGGTGATGATCGATGGGGCGATCGAACAGACGACGCCGGCGCTCGAAGCCGCTCTGGCCGAGGATGGCCGCTTGGTCACCGGCCTGGTGGAACGCCGGGTCGCCCGCCTGGCACTGGGCCGCAAAGTGGCCGGCCAGGTGGCCCTGGCCACCCTGGGCGAGGCCGATTTTGCCGTGCTGCGCGAATTCGCCGCGCCCAAGGGCTGGAGTTTCTGAAGCTCATGCCGCAGCAGAGCCGGTGGCGCGCCGCCGCGGCAGGAACATGTCTGGCGGCCGCGGCCACAATGCACGGCGCCCCGGCCCTAGCCGACGATCTGCGCAGCGCGCTGATTGCGGCCTATGAAACCAATCCCGATCTTCAGGCCGCGCGCGACAATCTGCGCGCCACCGACGAGAACGTGCCGATCGCACGGGCCTCGGCCCTGCCTTCGCTATCGGGCAGCGCCAGCTACAACGAATATGTCGACAAGGGCGGATCGTACTTCTTCAACACGTATCCCGAACGCCTGGTGACGGCGACAGCCACAGCCAATGTGCCGCTGTACAATGGCGGATCGGTGAAAAACGGCCTGCGCGCCGCCAAGACCCGCGTCGAAGCCGGGCGCGCCTCGTTGCGCGGCACGGAAACCAGCGTGTTTTCCAGCACGGTCACCGCCTATATGGACGTGATCCGCGATGCGGCGATCGTGGGCCTGCAGAAAAACAACGTGCAGGTGCTGGAAATCAACCTGCAGGCCACCAGCGACCGTTTCGAGATCGGCAACGTGACCCGCACCGACGTGGCGCAGTCGCGCTCGCGCCTGGCGCTGGCGCGGGCCAACCTGCGTTCGGCCGAAGCCAACCTGGTGGCCAGCCGGGAAACCTACATCCAGGTCGTCGGCCAGGTGCCGGGCACGCTGGAAGCGCCGCCGGCGCTGGCCGGAATGCCAGCCACGGTGGAGGATGCCGTCGACTATGCCCTGGAAAACAACCCCGATCTGATCGCCGCGCGCGACAACAGCAAGGCCACCGGTTTCGATGTGAAAGTGGCCGGTGCCGGCCGCCTGCCGACGATCACGGGCAATGCGACGAGCAGCAGCACCAACTACCTCAACAGCTATCTGCCGGTGGTGCCCAATTCGTTCCGCAATTTCACCACCGGCGTCACGGCGTCCATCCCGCTGTTCCAGGGCGGCGCGCCGGCCGCGCGGGTGCGCCAGGCGCAGGCCCGGCAAAGCGCGGCGATGGAGCAGGAAATCGGCGCCGAACGTTCGGTTATCGCGACAGTGCGCTCGGCCTGGTCCAACTGGATCGCGGCCAGGGAAGTGATCGGGCTGAACCAGACGGCCGTGGATGCCGCCGCACTCAGCCTGGAAGGGGTGCGCGCGGAAAATACCGTCGGCAACCGAACGATTCTCAATATCCTCGATGCCGAGCAGGAACTGCTCAACGCCCAGGTCAATCTGGTGACGGCCCGGCGCAACGCCTATGTGGCGGGCTTCGCGCTGCTGGCCGCGATGGGCAAGGGCCAGGCCCGGGACCTGGGGTTGGACGGCGGCGCGCTTTACGATCCGCAGACCAATTACGAGCGCGTGCGCCATCGCATCTGGGATTGGGACAGCGATCCCCCGCCGGTGGCCCGGGCGACATCGACGGTTGACACCCCGGCTCAGGATGCGACAATCCCCGATCAGCCGCGGCCCTGAGATGGGAATCCCGAAACGGGCGGCCTGAACAGGTGGGGATCGGGCCGGACCGCAGGACGACGGATGGGGCGGAACGGCGGATTGCAGAAGGTGGGGAACAGGAATGCGCCAGGCCGGTGAACCTTCGGTCGAGGAAATTCTCGAATCGATCAAAAAGGTGATTGCCCGCGATGCACGCGGGGACGCCCCGCGCCCGCAGCCGCCACGCGCCCCGGCGCCGGCTGCCCCAATGTCGGCTGCGCCGGCTGCCGCGCCGCAGCCCGCCATAGGCCTCTCCCGCACGGCCGGCCCGGCCGATGTGCTCGACCTGACCGACGTGGCCGCGCAGATCATGGGCGAATATCGCGCGCCCGGAGTCTCGGGCGCGGCGACCGATGCCGGCGACGGCGAAGCGGATGAAGCCCTGGTGCCCGAAGAAGCCGCCGCATCGATGCGGGGCTCGCTGGCGGCGCTGGCCATGCTGGCCCAGCCGGGCGCCGCGCCGCAGATCGTACGGTCGGGCGAAACCTCGCTGGAAGGCATGGTACGCGACATGCTGCGCCCCATGCTGGCGCAATGGCTGGAAACCAATCTGCCCGCGATGGTGGAAAAGATGGTGGCGGCCGAAATCGCCCGGATAGCCGGCAAGCGCGGCTGATGGGCGGCAAGGCCAAAGACAGGCACATCCTCGAGGCGGAAGGCACGCTGGCCAAGCTGGGCGGCTTTGCCACGCAGCGCCACATCTTCATCTGCGCCGATTCAGACAAGGACAAGTGCTGCCCGGCCCGGGAAAGCGACGCGGCCTGGTCTTTCCTGAAAAAGCGGCTCGGCGAACTGAAGCTGGGCGGCGCCCAGGGCGTGCTGCGCAGCAAAGTGGGCTGCCTGCGCGTTTGCGCGGCCGGGCCGGTGGCGGTCGTCTATCCCGATGGCGTCTGGTATCATTCCTGCACCCCGCCGGTGCTCGAACGGATCATCCAGGAACATGTGATCGGTGGCGTGCCGGTGGCGGAATACCGGCTCAATCCGCCTGCTTGAATATGGTGGCCTGAATATGGCGGCCTGAATATGGCGGCCTGAGCACGCTGGCCTGAGCACGCTGGCCTGAAGAGGCTGACATGAAGCCCTGCCGGCCTCACGGGCGCGGCCCGTGCAATTGCGCCATGGCCGCTGCCGATCCGATCGGCTATCGTCCCGTCATGTCCGACGGTCCTCTTCTCGATCGCACCCGTGCCGCCACGATCATGGCCGCGCACGGTCTCGATGCGCTGGTCGCGGTGCGGCCGCATCACCTTGTCCAGGCAACCGGCCATAGCAGCAAGATGGACGCGGCACAGCGCGAGACCACCAACCTCGCGGTGATACCCGCCGATACGGCGCTGCCGGTCACGCTGGTGCTGCCGGTGATCGAACTGCCCGGCCTCGATGCGCTCGAACCCGGCGTGGTGCCCCTGCCCTATGCCGCGCCGGGCGGCGGCCCGGGCAACATCGAAGCTGCCCTTGCCGCGGCGCTCGGGCCGATGCGCCGGGTGGGGCATGACGATGCGGTGGTGGCGCAATGGCTGGCACAGGCCCGCGCGGGCGCCACGTCCGTTGCCGCCGCCGATCTGTTCCGCCTGATCCGGCTGGTCAAGACGCCGGCAGAGATCGCGCGCCTGCGGGCAGCCGCCATGCTCAACGAGCAGGCCGCACGCGCCGCGCTGGCCACGATCCGCGCCGGCGATCCACCGGCGGCGCTCACGCTTGCCTATCAGCGCGCGATGCTGGATGGCGGGGGAGAGGGCTGCTATATCGTCACGGCGCTGGGCCGGATGCCCCAGGGCCGTTTCATGGCCGGCGAGCCCTTCATGGTCGACGCGCTGGGCTTTCGCCAGCACTATGCCGGCGACTGGGGGCGCAGCGCCGTGTTCGGCGCGATGCCGCCCGATGCCGAACGCCGCCACGCCCTGCTGCGCGAGGCCGCACGGGCGGTGGCGGCGGCAATCGCGCCCGGGCGCCGCTATGGCGAACTGCGCGCGCTGGCCAATGCCGTCTGGGCCAATGCCGGGTTGCCGCCCCAGATCGTGGAGCCGCACAGCGTCGGCCTTGCGCACAGCGACGATCCGCGCGCCACGGGCGCCCCGCCGTTCCTCAAGGCCGAGCCCGACCGGATGCTCGAACCCGGAATGGTCATCAACGTCGACATGCCTTGCGACCTGGCCGACAATGCCGGCAGCCTGCATCACGAGGATACCTATCTTGTCACCGCAGCCGGCGCCGAACGGCTGACATCGGCCGACGACACGCTGATCCGGCTGGGCTAGGCCGTTCGAAAACGCCGGCCTATGCGTCCCAATGCGAACTGTCGAGGCGGTCTTCGATGCTTTCGTCGTGGCCGGTGCCGCTCGACAGGAACACCAGCCCCATCAGCGATGCCATCAGCATCATCGTCAGCCCCACGCCCAGCGAGGTGGCGATATAGAGGTGGATCGAAACCAGTCCCACGGTGGTATAGAGCCAGCCGTCCACCGCCAGCACCGCCAGCAGCGCGGCCAGGCCCATGCGGCGCAGCAGCCAGCGGTAGCGCGCCCAGGCATGCGCCGCATTATGCGGATCGTCCAGCGGAGAGCGGTTGGCCATCATGTTCTCCCCCCTTCCGTCTTCCAAAGCCGACAGCGCGGCGATCGTTCCGGTCCGGCCGGAATTTTGCCGGAAAGGTATTCCTGCCTACAGGAAGGGCCTTGCCGCGCAACCGGAACGTGTCATGATCGCATGCGGCGGCGGGACAAGCTGCCCCAACGGGAAGAGGAATGAACTGATGACCATTGCGCGGTTGATTGCCGGGCGCTCCGGCGAAGTCTGGTCCGTCCATGCGCAGGACACGGTGGCCGACGCGATCGAGGTGCTGACCCGTCACAAGATCGGGGCTCTACCCGTCCATGACGGCACCAGCGCCGTGGCCGGGATCTTTTCCGAACGCGACGTGATTCGCGCGGTCGCCGCCCATGGCGAGGATGCCCTGCGCCTGGCGGTGGGCGCGGTGATGACGGCGCCGGTCGTCACGGTCAGCCCGGAAACCGAAGTGATGGACGCCCTGGCCCTGATGAGCCGCCGCCGCTTCCGCCACTTGCCCGTGCTGGACAACGGCCGCATGGTCGGCTTCGTTTCGATCGGAGACCTGGTGAAATACCGGCTCGACCGGATCGAGGCGGAAGCCGACGCGATGCGTGTCTATATCCAGTCTGCCTGAGTCCGATCTGCCTGAGTCCAAGCTGGCTAAGTCCGATCTGCCCGGGTCCGATCTGCCCGGGTCCGAACTGCCTGACCGCGATCTGGCTGGCCGGCCCCTCCCGGTTGCGGAAGGGGGGCCATGCGATCAGCTGTCCGATAGGCCTTCGGCGCGGCGCGCTTCCAGCCAGGCCATGGCTTCGGCCTGTTGCGCGGCTTCCGACGCGGCCTTGGACTGGGCTTCGCGCTCGGCGCGCAGTTCTTCGATCAGGGCGTCGCGATCCGAACCGAGGCGATCGACGCTGGCCGCTTCCTCTTCGACCGCCACGCCGGCGCGCTTGGACGCCTTGCTTACCAGCAGGTCCAGCTCGCGCTGCGAACACAGGCCCAGCGTCACCGGGTCCTTGGGATTGATGTTGGCGATGTTCCAATGGCTGCGATCGCGGATCGCGGCAATCGTCGTGCGGGTCGTGCCGATCAGCTTGCCGATCTGCGCGTCGGAAATTTCCGGGTGGTGGCGCAGGATCCAGGCGATGCCGTCGGGCTTGTCCTGGCGCTTGGACACCGGGGTATAGCGCGGACCCTTGGTGCGGCTGACGGCCAGCGGCGCACGCTGCATCTTGAGGCGGTATTCCGGGTTGGCCTGGCCGCGATCGATCTCGCTCTGGCTCAGTTCACCCGAATGCAGCGGGTTGCGTCCGGTATACTTGGCGCCGGCCAGATCGTCGGCCATGGCCTGCACTTCGAGGATATGCAGCCCGCAGAACTCGGCAATCTGGTCGAACGTCAGGCCCGTATTGTCGACAAGCCACGAAGCGGTGGCATGCGGCATCAGCGGATACGTGGGCTGGTTGCTCACGGCATGGTCCTCTTTTTTCATCCTGCGCGGTTCGCCGTTCAGGCAGCTGTCCAGCGGCGCGGAAACAATAAGGGCCGCCCCTTCACGGAGCGGCCACTGGCAGCCAGCGATGTAAGCGAGCAGGGCCGGATCGGCAAGTGCAATCCGCGCGGGCACGGTTCTTTGCGCCCGCCTCAATGCATTTTCAGCACGATCTTGCCGATGTGGCGCCCGGCTTCCATGCGGGCATGGGCCGCGGCGGCCTGTTCCAGGGGAAAAACCTGATCCATGATCGGGCGCAGCAGCCCTTCGCCGACGAGCGGCCAGACCGTCTCCCGGATTTCCTGGGCGAGCAGCGCCTTGAACGTGGCCGAACGCGGCCGCAGCGTCGATCCGGTCAGCGTCAGGCGCCGGCGCATCACCTGGGCCATGTCGATCTGCGCCTTGGCGCCGCCCTGCACGGCAATGGTCACATGGCGGCCATCGTCGGCCAGGCACCGCAGATTGCGGGCGACGTAATCGCCCGAAACCATGTCGAGCACCAGGTCCACGCCCCGCCCCGCGGTGATCGACCCGACCGCCTCGACGAAATCGACGGCCCGGTAATCGATCGCGTGATCGGCGCCGATGGCCAGCGCGGCCCTGCACTTGTCGGCCCCGCCGCAAGTGACGATCACGGCCAGGCCGAACAGCTTGCCCAGCATGATCGCCATGCTGCCGATGCCGCTGGTGCCGCCATGGACCAGAATGGTCTCTCCGTCGCGCGCCCAGCCGCGCTGGAACACGTTGTGCCACACGGTGAACAGCGTTTCGGGCAGAGCCGCCGCCTGGTCGAGCGGCAGCGTTTCGGGCACCGGCAGGCAATGTGCCGCATCGGCCAGGCAATACCGGGCATAGCCGCCCCCCGAAACCAGCGCGCAGACGGCCTGCCCGGGCAGGGGCATCGTCACCCCTTCGCCCAGCGCCACCACCCGGCCGGCGATTTCCAGGCCCGGTATGGGGGATGCGCCGGGCGGCGGCGGATAGAAACCCTGGCGCTGGATCACGTCGGGACGATTGACCCCGGCATAGGCCACCTCGATCAGCACTTCGCCCGCCGCGGGGCGGGGCACGGGCAGCGTTTCGGGGCGGAGCACCTCCGGCCCTCCGGGTGCGGCGAATCCCGCCGCCGTCATCGTTCCGGGAAGTTCCGGCATCGGCTGCCCCCATCTTTTCGACGTCATTTTTGCACCACAGCCCGACCTAGCCATGGGATAGGTTGACAGCAAGCGTTTGCCGTCCAACATTGTGCGTTGCGATGGGCGAAGATGATCTTCCACGCCGCAAGGGCGATCTGGCGAGCAATCTGGCCGCCGAATCGCTCGAATCGTTTTCGGTGGACGAATTGACCGCCCGCATCGCCTTGCTCGAGGCAGAGATCGCGCGCACGGTGCGTCACCGCGACGGGGCCGGCCGTACCCGCGCCGCGGCAGAGGCGCTGTTCGCCACGGCGCGGCCACCGGCCCCTCCTCTTGCCGGCCCCCCTCTTGCCGGCCCCCCTCTTGTCGGTGATGCCGGACGATGAGCGGCGCCGCCCTTCTCCTGGCCGGGCGGCGTTCCCATATAGGGTTTTCCCAATCGCGGGGTCTGGTCGGATCGATCTCTTTCCGGCCAACCCCGTTCCCGATCGCAATATCCGTGGTGGCCGCCCTGCCAGGTTCGGTCGCGGTTAACCAAAGCCGTGTTTTTCTCCCGCAAGGGAATCATCCCATGGCGGAATGCATCCGCCTCGGCCAAACGTGAGCCCCCAGAAAGCGAGCCTATGCCCAGTTTCGCCCAGAGCCTCGAAAAGACGTTGCACAGCGCCCTGGCCAATGCCTCGGAGCGCAGCCATGAATATGCGACGCTCGAACATCTCCTGCTGGCGTTGATCGACGATGCCGATGCGGCCCAGGTGATGCAGGCCTGCGGCGTGGACCTCGGCGATCTGGGCGACGTGGTGCGTCAGTACCTCGATCAGGAATACCAGTCGCTCAAGACCGTGGAAAAGGCCGATCCCCAGCCCACCGCCGGGTTCCAGCGCGTGATCCAGCGCGCGATCCTGCATGTCCAGTCCTCGGGCAAGGATACGGTGACCGGCGCCAACGTGCTGGTGGCGCTGTTTTCCGAACGCGATTCCTATGCCGTCTATTTCCTGCAGCAGCAGGACATGAGCCGCCTCGACGCCGTCAGCTATATCAGCCACGGCATCGGCAAGGGCGGGCGCCAGGCCGGGACCGGCACGGCCAAGCCGAGCGAGGAGGAAACCCCCAAGCAGGAGGAAAAGGCCGAAGCCAAGAGCGGCAACAAGAAGGATTCGGCGCTCGACCAGTTCTGCGTCAATCTCAACGACAAGGCGCTGCTGGGCAAAGTCGATCCGCTGATCGGGCGCGGGCCGGAGGTGGACCGTACGATCCAGATCCTGTGCCGCCGGTCCAAGAACAACCCGCTTTACGTGGGCGACCCGGGCGTGGGCAAGACCGCCATTGCCGAAGGCCTGGCGCGCAAGATCGTGGAAGGCGAGGTGCCCGAAGTCCTTGCCAAAGCCGTGATCTATTCGCTCGACATGGGCAGCCTGCTGGCCGGAACCCGCTATCGCGGCGATTTCGAAGAGCGCCTCAAGCAGGTCGTGTCCGAGCTGGAAAAGATGCCGCACGCGATCCTGTTCATCGACGAGATCCACACGGTTATCGGCGCGGGCGCGACCAGCGGCGGCGCGATGGACGCATCCAACCTGTTGAAGCCCGCGCTTTCGGGCGGGACGATCCGCTGCATCGGTTCGACCACGTACAAGGAGTTCCGCAACCATTTCGAAAAGGACCGCGCCCTGCTGCGCCGGTTCCAGAAAATCGACGTGAACGAACCCAGCGTGGAAGACACGATCAAGATTCTCAAAGGCCTGCGCACCGCGTTCGAGGAGCATCACAAGGTCAAGTACACGCCCGAGGCGATCAAGACCGCGGTCGAGCTATCCGCGCGGTACATCAACGACCGCAAGCTGCCCGACAAGGCGATCGACGTGATCGACGAGGTGGGCGCGATGCAGATGCTGGTGCCGCCGTCCAAGCGCAAGAAGACCATCACCGCGCGCGAGATCGAGGCGGTGATCGCCACCATGGCGCGCATCCCGCCCAAATCGGTCAGCAGCGACGACAAGAAACTGCTGGAGCATCTGGAGCGCGATCTCAAGCGCCTGGTCTTTGGCCAGGACAAAGCGATCGAAGTGCTGTCGAGCGCCATGAAACTGAGCCGCGCGGGCCTGCGCGACCCCGACAAGCCGATCGGCTCGTTCCTGTTTTCCGGCCCCACGGGTGTGGGCAAGACCGAGGTGGCGCGCAGCCTTGCCCAGATCATGGGCATTCCGCTGCAGCGTTTCGACATGTCGGAGTACATGGAGCGCCATTCGGTCAGCCGCCTGATCGGCGCGCCGCCGGGCTATGTCGGGTTCGACCAGGGCGGGCTTCTAACCGATGCGATCGACCAGCAGCCCCATTGCGTCCTGCTGCTCGACGAGATCGAGAAGGCCCATCCCGACCTGTTCAACATCCTGCTGCAGGTGATGGACAACGGGCGCCTGACCGACCATCACGGCAAGACGGTCGATTTCCGTAACGTGGTGCTGATCATGACCACCAATGCGGGCGCGTCCGACATGGCCAAACATGGTATCGGCTTTGGCGACGTCTCGAGGCAGGACGCGGGTGACGAGGCGGTGAAGAACCTGTTCACCCCCGAATTCCGCAACCGCCTGGATGCGATCGTGCCTTTCGACTATCTGCCGCCCGAAGTCGTCAGCCGCGTGGTGGACAAGTTCGTGCTGCAGCTAGAACTGCAACTGGCCGAGCAGAACGTGCACATCCAGTTCGACAGCGACGCGCGCGCCTGGCTGGCCACGCGCGGCTATGACCGCCTCTATGGCGCCAGGCCGATGGCCCGCCTGATCCAGGAACGGGTGAAGAAACCGCTGGCCGAGGAACTGCTGTTCGGCAAGCTGGCCAACGGCGGGGAAGTGCATGTCAGCCTGAAGGACAACGGGCTGGCCTTCCAACTGGCCCCGGCCGCGCCCAAGCTGGTGCGGAAGAAGGCCGGCAAGCGCAAGGCCAGCGACGCTGCCAGCGGGTCCAGCGTCGACGAAGCCTGAGGCACGAGCGATCCCGCAACAGGGGCGGAATGCAAGGTTGCGTTCCGCCCCTTTTCGCGTCCGCCGCTTTTGCAAATTCCATCAATAGCCGGCGTGGCGATCGACCAGGCCGATGGGCACCTCTCCCCCCTGCCATCGCGCGATGTTGGCGGCAATCGCCAACGCCGCCGTGTGCGGATCGGTCACCGCGGCGACATGGGGCGTGATCGTGACGTCATCGCGCCGCCACAGCGGATCGGCCGCAAGCAGCGGCTCGACAGCAAAGACATCGAGCACGGCGTGGCCGAGCTGCCCCGCGTCGAGCGCCGCCAGCAGATCGGGAATCACCACGTGCCCGCCGCGCCCGGCGTTGATCAGCCCCGCCCCGCGCGGCATGCGGGCAAAAGCGGCGGCGTTCAGCAGCCCCCGGGTTTCCGGCGTGAGGGGCAACAGGTTGACGAGAATATCCGCGCACGCGAGCACCCGCGCCAGGCCCCCGTTGCCATCGACCATGGTGACGCCGGCAAGCGGCCGACGCGGGCGGCGGCTCCAGCCGATGACGTCAAATCCGGTGCGGGCCAGAAGCGCGGCGGCGGCCCGGCCCATTTCACCCATGCCGAGAATGCCCACGCGCCGCTGCGCGATGCGCGGCTGGGGCAAGGGCCGCCACTGCGCGCGGGCCTGCTGCGCGCGATAGGCGGGCATCTGGCGGTGGAGCGCCAGCACATGGCCCAGCATCGCTTCGGCCATGTCTGCCGCCAGCTGCGGATCGACCAGCCGCGCCAGGGGCACGGACGGCAAGGCCGGATCGGCCAGCAGGCCATCCACCCCGGCCCAGGCGCTTTGCACGAATTGCAGCCCCGGCAGCCGCGCCAGGCAGCCGGGCGGCGGATTGGCCACGACCGCGACTGTCACCGCTGCCCGGGCATCGTCGGCGGGCGCGGTCAGCGGCGTCCCCGTCCAGGCGAGTACGGTTTCGCCGGGCAGGCTGTCGCTTAGCGCACGCACCCAGACGGCAAGCGCGGGAGGATCGAGATCGGCAAGAAACAGGATCGCCACGGCAATTGCTTTCGCGTCGGAAACAGGGGGTGTTCATGGCAGCCGGCGCGGCATTCCGCCAGTCTGCCGGACAGGCAGGCCGCCTTTGCGGCTCGGCATCCTTGTCGCTGCCACTTTCGTGCGCAATAAAGCTGGCTCATGACCGTCATCCGCCTCGCCGCTTTCCCGGCCGATACCGCCGCCGTATTGCGCATCTGGCGCGAATACATCGCCTGCGCACCGGTCAATCTGGATTTCCAGGACAACGAAGCGGAATTCGCGCGCTTTCCCGGAAAGTATGGCGCACCGACGGGATGCGTACTGCTGGCGGAGCGCGACGGCGCAATCGACGGCTGTATCGCCTATCGCGGCGTTGACGCAGGCCTGTGCGAAATGAAGCGGCTTTATGTCCGCCCCGCGGCGCGCGGCAGACATCTCGGCCGAGACCTCGTAAGCCGGCTGATCGAAGAAGCGCGCGCGGCAGGATACCGCGAGATAAGACTGGACGTGCTGGCGGCGTTCGCGTCCGCACGCAGGCTCTACGAGGCCTTTGGCTTCATTCCCGCGGAGCCGGTATCCTGCAACCCCACCCCGGGCACGGCCTTTCTCGGCCTTCGCCTCTAGCCGCCTCCGCCCGCCAGCGCGCGGCCGACTTTCGGTCCGATCGGCCACTGGCGTTCATTGTCAGAAGGACAGCCGGCACACCAGCCCTTCGCGTTCGTAGCGTGCCCCGCCACCCTGGTGCGCCTTCGCCAGCGATGCGATCATCATCGAGCCGAAGCCCTTGCGGGTCGGCGCGGTCGGCGGCGGGCCGCCGCGTTCGCGCCATTCGAGAAACTTGCGTTCCCCTTCATACTGCCACGTCAATTCAACCATGCCCTCCGGCACCGACAGGGCGCCGTACTTGATCGCATTGGTGGCCAGTTCATGAAGCACGAGCGCAACCGTGGTCAGCTGGCTTCCTTCGACCTGCATGGCCGGCCCGGCATAGCGAATGCGGCGTTCGGCATGGCCGTCGAAAGGTTGCAGGACCGTCTGCACCACGTCACGCAGTTCGGCACTGCGCCAATCGCCGGTGATCAAAAGCTGCTGGGTCGCCACCAGCGCGCCCATCCTGTCTTCGAACGCCGCCCAGACATCGGGCTCGCAGCCTTTCTGCAAGGTCATGCGCGCAATGGCCTGAACGACGGTCATCAGATTGCGCATCCGGTGCGCCATCTCGCCGATCAGGATATCGCGAAGCGTTTCGGCCTCGTGCCGCTTGGTGATGTCGAGCGCGGCGCCCAGGATATGGGTGGGCAAGCCGGCCGCATCGCGGGCGTGGACAACGTCCCTGCTCGACAGCCATAGCCAGCCCCCGTCTTCCTTGCGCAGCCGGTATTCGATCTCGAAGGGCGGCGCGATCCGTCCCTCGCGGATCGCCTGGTGGTGTGCCGCAACCCGGTCGAGATCGTCGGGATGTATGACCACATCGAGAAGGTCGTCGCGCAGCGCGGCGTAGTAAGGCGCCGACATCCCGGTCATCGGCGCGATCTGCGGCCCGATGAACGTGTTCCGCTTCTCGACCAGATCATAAATATAGAGCAGCGTGGGCGCCGTGCGGATGAGGTTCTCGGAAAAAGCGCGCGCCTGTTCAAGTTCCTGCGAAGCCGCGACTTCACGAGAAACATCGCGAACCGTGCCGACAATGCGCACCGGCACGCCGTCGCGAAACAGAGTCTGGCCGGTTGCCTCGACATGGCGGATGGCGCCGTCGCGCGCACGGACCCGGTAGCGCACCAGCAGCTTGCCGTCACCCGCGGGATCATTCGCCGCCGCTATGGCCTGTTCGGTAGGCGCCAGGTCATCGGGATGGATGCCCCCGGCAAAAATCGCGTACGTGATCACCTCTTCGGCACCCACGCCCCACAGCGCGCGGGTGCGGGCATCCCAGTCGATCCTGTCATTGACGATATCGTAATCGTGAATGCCGATACCGCCCGCTGCCTGCGCAAGCTCGAGCCGGGCCAGCAGCGTTTCCCGCTCCTGCGAGGTCATATGATCGTTGCGGGATTCTGGAGAGGAACGGGCGGCAATCCTGGACAGCGCGGCATCTTCGCTCATCGGACCCCCGGCATCCCACAGCTCAAAACCCCGTCGTTCTACATAAGTTCGCCCGGAACCGCAATGCCGCGCGCGGTCGGGTTCCAAGGCTTTACGGGGTGTTAACCTTCATGCGGCAGGGAAGCGCAGGGGTCATGGCAAGGGAATCACGCAAGCGTGCACGGCCCACGCGACACATTCGGCACTCCGGGCAGTGCGAGCGGGGGCGGCGGGTTTGCGCGAAGCGCGCCGGTCGGCGGTTTTGGCACGCGCCGCGCGCCGGTCATCGCGCGCCCCGGTGCCGGGCATCTTGCGACAGACTGGCGCCATTCCGGCCATCCGCTCGCGCAGCGCTGGCTGGCTGCCTGCCTGCGGATCGAGCGGGCTGCCGCACGCTGGCTGCACGTGCCCGATCTGGCGCAGGACATCGGCAGCCGGCGCTGGCTGCACGGCGCGGCCACCTGCGCCACGCTTGCCGCCGCGGCTCTGGCGTTCTGGCCCAGTTTCGCACCGCTTCAGGCTGCCCCGCTCCAGACTCTGGACGATGGCATGGCCCAGGAATTCGCGGCCCAGGGCATCCGGCCGCTGGCCCAGGGCGCCGGCCAGGGACGCCATTTCGCCGCAACGCCGCGGGTCGCCTATCTTGCCGCCGCGCCCGAACGACCGAGCATCGCGATGACCGCAACGCTGGGCGAGAACGACAGCCTGGCGCGCATGCTGCAACGCGCAGGCCTGGGCGGCGGCGATGCGGCGCAGGTTGCCGCGCTGATCGGCCGTGTCGTGCCGCCGGCACGACTGGCGCCGGGCACGCGCTTTCAGATGACGCTGGGGACCCGCACGCATCCGCTCGATCCGCGCCCGCTGGACAGGCTCAGCGTGCGCGCGCGGTTCGATCTGGCCATCGATATCGCGCGCGAAGGCGGTCGCCTGTCGCTGCGCCAGCGGCCGATCCCGGTCGCAATCGCGCCGCTGCGGCTGACGGGCCTGGTCGGCAGCAGCCTTTATCGCGCGGCCCGCGCGGCCGGGGCCAGCCCCCAGGTGGTGCAGGACTATCTGCGCACGATCGATACCGTGCTGCCGTTCGAAGACATTGCCCCCACCGACGAGTTTGATCTGGTGGTGGCTTACAAGCGCGCGGCCGACGGTGAAGGACAGATGGGCGGGCTGCTCTATGCCGGGGTGCGGCGCGGCGGCCAGCCGCGCGCCCAATTGCTGCGCTGGGGGGATGCCGACGCATTCATGAGCCCTGAGGCGATGACCGGCACCGTACAGGGCGATGCCGCGGGCCTGCTGGCCGCACCGGTCGACGGGCACATCACATCGGGGTTCGGGTGGCGCCGCCATCCGATCCTGGGCTATGTGCGCCTGCACGGCGGCATCGATTTCGGCGCCGCCTGGGGTGCGCCGATCCACGCAGTGAGCGATGGCACGGTCACGTTCGCCGGCTGGCACGGTGGGCACGGCGAATACGTGCGGCTCGATCACGGCGGCGGCATCGGCACCGGCTATGGCCATATGAGCCGCATTGCCGTGGCACCGGGCACGCGCGTGGCGCGGGGGCAGGTGATCGGCTATGTCGGCTCAACCGGGCTTTCGACCGGGCCGCACCTGCATTACGAGCTCTATCGCGGCGGCCAGGTGGTCGATCCATCGTCGATCGCCGCGATCGCGCGCCCGCGCCCGATCGATCCGGCGCAACTGGCGGCCTATCGCGCGCGGTTGCGGGCGTTCATGGCGCTGCGGCCGGCCTCGCCGGCCGTGCTGCGCGCCGCGCGCTGAACCCGCCAACGCACTGAACCCATCCGGGCGCTGCCCGGCGCGAAGGCCCCATCCGGGCGCTGCCCGGCGCGAAGGCGTTGACGCTTCCTGCCGCCCTCCATAGGGAGCGGCGCAGGAAAGGCAGGGCGGCTTCTTGGGCAAGCGCAGATGGATCATGGTGCTGGATCGCGGGGCGGTTCTGTTCATCGGCATGGCCGTTGGCGCGCTGCTCGACATGGCGTTCCGCACCGGCGGGAAACCGTGGCAGGCCCTGCCCGGCTTGAACGCGGCGACCCCCGCAGCCGAATCCGCCGCCGTTGCCGGACCTTTCCCCCAAGCGTGGCAGACCGCGCTGGCCCCGGGCTGCAGCGCCGCTTTTCCCCGCGCGCCACGGGTCATGGCCGCGCTGGCCGCGCGGCGGCCGCTGCAGATCGGCGTGTTCGGCGACTCGTTCGGTGACGGCTTGTGGGCCGCCACGCAGCAGGCCTTCCGCGCTTATCCTGACGTCAAGGTTCATCAGTTCAGCCATGAGGGCACGGGCTTCACGCGCTATCGCACGCACGATCTGCTGCGCGATGCCCAGGCTCGCGTCGCGGCCCAGCCGATCGATGTGGCCTTGATCAGCATCGGCGCAAACGACACGCAGGGCCTGTTCGTCGATGGCCAGGCCGCCCCCTACATGGGCGCGGTCTGGCAGAAAACGGTCGAAAGGCGCATCGAAGCCCTGGTCGGCATGCTGCAACAACGCGGGGTGGCCGTGGGGTGGGTGGGCCTGCCACGGATGCGCGATCCCGATTACGATCGCGACATCCAGGCGATCAACCGCTTCTTCGCCAAAGTCACCTGCCGGCTGGGCGTGCCTTTCGCCGATGCCGTGCCGGTGAGCCAGGACCGCCAGCGCCGCTTTGCCCTGCGCCTGACCGATCCGGCCACCGGCATCGCCTATCTCGCGCGGGCCAACGATGGCAAGCACATGACCTTTCATGGATATGAAGTGATCAGCCGGCCGGTGTTGGCGCCGATCCTGGCCTTGCTGGCCCCGTCCCGCGCCGAGGCCCCGTCCCGCGGCGAAGCTCCGTCCGATGGCCCCGCATCCCAGCCGGAACAGACGCGCAGGGCCAACCAGGATGCGCAGCCGCGAGCCACCCCGCCGGTGCGGCGCAAGCCGCCCGCTGCCGACGCTGCCCGGCCCGCCGCACCCGCGCCGCGCCCGGTCGCGCCGATCATTCTGCCCATGCCGTCATCCGGCCCGTCTCCATCCCCGTCTCCGGTGCCGGCGCAGCCCGACAACAAGCCGCAGGACGTCCCCGGCGCCATTCCTTCTGGGGGGAGCCGCAAATGAACCGCCGTGCCCGGTATGCCCTGGCGGCCATGGTGGCCATGGTGGGACTGCTGCCCACGGCAACACCGGCGCAGACCGCCGGGCCGATCGATCCCGCACCACCGCAGCCGGCTGCCCCGGCATCGCCGCTTCCGGTGGCTGTCCGTGTCGTTCCGGGCCAATTGAGCAATGCCGCCGCGCTCGCGCCTTTCCTGGCGCGGCTGGTGCCGGGCCGGGCTGCGGCGGGGGGCGTCGTATCCATCGTGCAGATCGGCGACAGCCACACCGCCGGCGATATGATAAGCCAGGGCCTGCGCGCCGCGCTGCAGGCGCGGCTGGGCAATGCCGGCCGGGGCATGATGCCGGCGGGCAAGCCCTATCCGGGCTATCTGTCATGGGGCATGACCGCGCGGCAAAGCGCGGATTGGCAGGGCAATGCCCTGTTCGGGCCGCAACGCCGGGCCGACGGCGCACGGCTGGGCGTTTCCGGCTTTACCCAGACCACCACGATGCCGGCCGCCACGATGAGCCTGAGCGCCGACAGCGCCGCCACGCGCTTTACCCGCTTTACGCTCTGCGGCCTCACCGGACCCGATGCCGGCGCGGTGACGGTGACGTTCGATGGCGTTCCGGCCGAACCGGTCAGCTTTGCCGCCGCTCTGCCCGGCGCGGCCTGCTTTGCCCGCACCTCCCCCGTGCCGGTCACCCAGGCCGTGGTGGGGACGCTCGATACCCGCACCGTCAGCCTCACCGCCTGGGAAACCCGCACCGGAATGGCCGGCGCGATCGTGGCCAATCTGGGCGTGGTGGGCGCGCGCGTCATGCATCTGGCACGGGCCGACGATGCCGCCGCCGGGGCGGAACTGGGCGCCGCGCGGCCCGATCTGGTGATTCTGGCGTTTGGCACCAACGAAGGGTTCGATCCCGCGCTGGGCCTTGCCGATACCGAAAGCGTGCTGCGCGCGGCTGTGGCGCGCGTGCGTCGCCTGGCTGGGCCGGCTGTGCCGATCCTGCTGCTGGGGCCGCCTGACGCCGCCAGCAGCCGCCCCGCCGTGGCCCTGCCCGCGCTGCCCGAAACCATGCCCTGTGCCGATGGCTGGCAGATGCCCGGGCACCTGGCGCAGATGCGCGCGCTGGCAAAGCGGCTGGCCGTCACGCTGGGCCTGGGTTTCTGGGATTGGCAGGGCGCCATGGGCGGCCCCTGTGCCACGGCGGGCTGGGTGGCCCAGGGCCTGCAACGCGGCGACCATGTGCACTTCACGCGCGAGGGCGGGCGCCTGATCGGCGCCGGCCTGGCGGCAGATCTGGCAGCGGCGGCGGCGGCCCTGCCGCCGGCCGCCATGCACTGAGCTTCGCGCCGATGCTGTTTCCCACGCTGCCGTTCCATCTGTTTTTCCTGGCGGTCTTTGCGCTCAACCGGCTGATGGCCCGCGCCCGCGATTGGCGCGTCATCATGCTGCTGCTGGCATCCTGGCTGTTCTATGGCCTGTGGGACCCGCGCTTCGTGGCGCTGCTGATCGGCAGTTCGGGGTGGAACTGGCTGCTGGCCCAGGTGATCGCCACCGGCAAAGGCCCGCGAAAGCTGTGGCTGTGGGTGGCGATCGCCGGCAACCTCGCCGTTCTGGGCTGGTTCAAATATGCCGGGTTCCTGGCCGATCTTGCGGGCGTGAGCCTTGCCCAGGCGATCGTCCTGCCGGTGGGCATCTCGTTCTTCACCTTCCAGGGCCTGAGCTATGTGATCGATGTCTACAACGGCAAGACACGGCCGGCGCGCCTGCTGCACCTGACCCTGTTGATGAGCTTTTTCCCCCACTTGGTGGCCGGACCGATCGTGCGGCCCAGCCATCTGCTGCCGCAGTTGCGCCATCCCCCGCGCCTGGGCCGGCCCGAAGCTGCCGCCTGCCTGATCCTGATCCTGTGGGGCACGGTCAAGAAAGCAGTGATTGCCAACGATCTCTCGGTCCATCTGGTCGACCCGGTCTTTGCCGATCCGGCCGGCCATTCCGCCGTGGAACTGGTGCTGGCCACTTATGGCTATGCGGTGCAGATCTACTGCGATTTTTCGGCTTATACGGACATGGCGATCGGCCTTGCCGGCCTGATCGGCTTCCGCTTTCCGCGCAATTTCGATCAACCCTATTGCGCTGCCAGCCTTCAGGATTTCTGGCGCCGCTGGCATATCAGCCTGTCGACCTGGCTGCGCGACTATCTCTACATCGGGGCGTTCGGCGGATCGCGCCAGGCGCTGTGGCGCACCTGCCTGGCGCTGTTCGCCACCATGGCGCTGGGCGGGCTATGGCACGGGGCCAGCTGGAATTTCGTGATCTGGGGCGCGCTGCACGGGGCGGTTCTGGTGGCAGAGCGCCTGTGGCAGCATCTGCGGCCGGCCGGGTGGCGCGCGCTGCCGCCCTGGGCGGGAACGGTGATCACGTTCCACATCGTCGCACTCGGCTGGATCTTTTTCCGGTGCAGCGAATTTTCGGGTGCGCTTGCTTTCCTGCACGGCATGGTTACCGGCCGGGGCGGCGGTGCGCCGTTGGCAGGCGCGTGGGTCCTGGCGCTGATCGGCCTGGGCATGGCCTGCCATTTCGGCCCGCGCGATGCGATCCCGCATCTGGCCCGCAGGCTGGCCGTGCTGCCGGGCTGGGCCGTGGGCCTGATCGGCGCCTTCGTGCTGCTGGTGGTGGAAGGCCTGCGCGGCGGGGGGATTGCGCCCTTCATCTATTTCCAGTTCTAAAGGATCATGAACGACGGCCTGCCCTGGGGCGATTCGCCCATCGACCTTGCCGAAGAAACCAGCGCCGCCCCGAACCCCGCGCAGCAAAGCGGCTGGGGCTGGGCCTGGGGCGTGCTGGGCAGCAGCAGCCTGGCGCTGGTGCTGTTCAATTCCCACGCCATTGCCAACTGGGCCGACCAGTTGCCCCCCAGCGATGTGACGGCGCCGATCGTCGCGGCCGCCGATGCCTGGCACGAAACGGCTGGCCGCTGGGGCCTAGATACCGTGGTGGACAAGGTGGAACGCTGGGCGGACGAAGCACGCGGGGATTGACCGCGCTCGTCTGGTTCAGCTGCCCGCCGGCTTGCCGAAAGCGTCGGCCACGGCCGCCGCGTGGGCAGCGCCGTTTTCGACATAATGCGCCACGCCGCGCTGCATGTCGGCCAGCATCCCGTCCGCCAGTTCGCGCATGAACACCGCCGGCCGGCCGCTCCACAACTGCCGCGCGGGAATGCGCTTGCCGGGGGTGAGCATGGCACCGGCGGCCAGCATGGCGTCGCTTTCGATCACCGTGCCGTCCATCACGATCGCGCCCAGGCCCACGAACGCGCGATCGTGCAGCGTGCAGCCGTGCACCATCGCCATATGGCCGATCAACACGTCGTCACCGATCAGCGTGGGAAAGCCGTCCGGCCGGCCGGGCTTGGGGCTGTCGCAGTGGATCACGCTGCCGTCCTGCACATTGCTGCGCGCGCCGATCACCACGCGGTTCATATCGGCCCGGATGACGCAGTTGTACCAGATCGACGCACCCGCGCCGATCGTGACGTCACCCACGATGCGGCAGCCCGGGGCGATGAAGGCGGTGGGGTCGATCCGGGGCGCCTTGCCACGGAACGGCAGGATGGTGACATCAGGGCGAACGGCCATCGGTTCAGCCCTGCAAAAGGCGCGCGGCATGCGCCGCATGATACGTGAGCACGCCCGAACAGCCCGCCCGCTTGAACGCCAGCAGCGTTTCCAGCACCAGCGCGTCGCGCTCCCCCGCGCCGGCGGCCACGGCCGCTTCGATCATCGCATATTCGCCGCTTACCTGATAGGCGAAGACGGGCACGCCAAAAGCTTCCTTCACGCGCAACGCCACGTCGAGATAGGGCAGGCCGGGCTTGACGATCACGCTGTCGGCGCCTTCGGCCAGATCGAGCGCCACTTCGCGCAGGGCTTCCTCGGCGTTGCCGGGGTCCATCTGATAGGTTTTCTTGTCGCCTTTCAGCAGCCCGCGCGATCCCACCGCATCGCGGAACGGGCCATAGAAGGCAGAGGCATATTTGGCCGCATAAGCCATGATCTGGATGTTGGCGTGGCCTGCGCCTTCCAGCGCATCGCGGATCGCGCCGATGCGGCCGTCCATCATGTCGGACGGGGCGATGATATCCGCGCCGGCCTCCGCCTGGTTCAGGCTCTGCCCCACCAGCACTTCCACCGTGGCATCGTTTTCCACATAGCCGGCCGCGTTGACCAGCCCGTCCTGGCCATGGCTGGTATAGGGATCGAGCGCCACGTCGGTCAGAATGCCGATGGCATCGCCGCAGGCATCGCGGATGGCGCGGATCGCCCTGCACATCAGGTTGTCGGGATTGAGCGCCTCGCGCCCGTCTTCGCTGCGCCGCGCGGGCGGCGTGTTGGGAAAGAGCGCCAGGCAGGGAATGCCCAGATCCACCGCCTCTTTCGCGCGCGCCGCCACGCCATCGACCGACCAGCGCGAAACGCCGGGCAGCGCTGCGATCGGCTCTTCCACCCCGTGTCCTTCGGTCACGAACAGGGGCCAGATCAGGTCGGCCGGCGTGACCAGCACTTCACGATGCAAAGCGCGGCTCCACGCGGTGGTCCGGGTGCGGCGCAGGCGGGCTTGGGGAAAGCGGGCGGTCATGCCGCCTTAGCTAGGCGCAAGAAAGCGGCCGGGCAACGGGGCAGTTTGTCCGATCGCCGACCGTGCCGGGGCAGCCCCCGCGCTGCCACAGGGAAAATCCCTAGTCTCGATAGCCCAAACGCAGATCGCGGCGATCGTTTCGGCCTACAAAGCGCTTCCGGCCTGACAGCACCCATGCGGGCACCGCTTGTAAGCTGTCCAGCCAGGCCGTAAATCGAGACTTTGCAACAGGATCGGAACGGAAGATGCGCCGCAGGACTATCGCTTTTGCCGCCTGCCTGCTGACCGGCGCATCGTGCACCGCCCCCGCTATGGCGGCAACGCCGGAACCCGCGCCGGGCGCCGGGCAACAGGCCCCCGTTCCCGCGGCAGAAGCTCGTTCGGCGCAAGCGCATCCGGCATTATGGCCGACGGTCAGAAGCGGCCAGCCGAAAGACCCTACCACCGAACGCGCGATCACCGGGATGATCGCCAGGATGAGCCTTGCCGAAAAGGTCGGCCAGATGATCCAGGCCGACCTTTCCACGGTGCGGCCCGAAGATCTGCGCCGCTATCCGCTGGGCAGCATCCTGGCGGGCGGCAGCACGCCCCCGCTCGGCGGGTCGGACCGTTCGCCCATCGGGCCATGGGTGGCGACGGCGCGGGCGTTCCGCGCGGTTGCCCTGGAACGCCGCCCAGGCCACGAGCCGATCCCGCTGATTTTCGGCATCGATGCGGTGCATGGCAACAGCAACGTGGTGGGCGCCACGCTTTTTCCGCACAATATCGCGCTGGGGGCGGCGCACGATCCCGATCTGGTGCGCCGCATCGGCGCGGCCACGGCCCGGGAAACCGCCGCGGCCGATATCGACTGGGCATTTGCCCCCACCCTGGCGGTGCCGCAGAACGATCGCTGGGGGCGCACGTACGAAGGGTATTCCGAAGACCCGGCCATTGTGCGCGCCTATGCCGGGGCCATGATCGAAGGGCTTCAAGGCGCCCCGAGCGGCGACAACCGTGTCCAGACCGGGCATGTTGCCGCGACGGCCAAGCATTTCCTGGGTGATGGCGGCACCACCGACGGGATCGACCAGGGCAACGCCGAGGTGCCCGAAAGCGAACTGATCGCCATTCACAACGCCGGCTATCCCGCCGCGATCCATGCCGGCGTGATGACGGTCATGGCCTCGTTCAGCAGCTGGAACGGGCAGAAGATGCACGGCAACCGCAGCCTGCTGACCGACGTGCTGAAAGAGCGCATGGGTTTCGACGGCTTTGTCGTGGGCGACTGGAACGGCCATGCCCAGGTGCCCGGCTGCTCCAACGTCGATTGCCCGATCAGTTTCAACGCCGGGCTCGACATGGCGATGGCGCCCGACGGGTGGAAGACGCTGTTCGACAATACGGTGCGCGAAGTGGGCGAAGGGGTGATCCCGATGGCCCGCGTGGACGACGCGGTGCGGCGCATCCTGCGCGTGAAGTTCCGCCTTGGCCTGTTCGATGCGCCGCGCCCCCTTGCCGGGCAGGACAGCGAGATCGGCACGCCCGCACACCGCGCCCTGGCGCGCGAGGCAGTGCGCAAGTCGCTGGTGCTGCTCAAGAACGACGGCGTCCTGCCGCTGCGCGCCAGTGCCCGGGTCCTGGTGGCCGGCCCCGCCGCCGACGACATCGGCCTGCAATCGGGTGGCTGGACGCTGAGCTGGCAGGGCGAAGGCAACAGCAATGCCGATTTTCCCGGCGCCCAGTCGATCTGGGCCGGCATCGCCCAGGCCGTGGGCGCCGGCGGCGGCACCGCAACGCTCAGCCCCGATGGCCGCTTTGCGCAAAAGCCCGACGTTGCCATCGTCGTCTTTGCCGAACCGCCCTATGCCGAAGGGGTGGGCGACGTGAAGACACTGGAATTCGAGGCGGGCGACAAACGGGCGCTGGCCCTGCTCAAGCGGCTGCGCGCCGCCAGAGTGCCGACGGTGTCCGTGCTGCTGTCGGGCCGGCCGCTGTGGGTCAATCCCGAACTCAACCAGTCCGATGCCTTTGTCGCCGCCTGGCTTCCGGGCAGCGAAGGCGGGGGCATTGCCGATGTCCTGATCGGCACGGCCGCGGGCCAGCCGCGCCACGATTTCAACGGCCGGCTTTCGTTCTCATGGCCCAAAACGGCCGGGCAATTCACGCTGAACCAGGGCCGGCCGGGCTATGATCCGCTGTTCCCCCTGGGCTATGGCCTGCGCTATGCCCATGGCGGCAAAGTGGGCACGCTGGACGAAACGCCCGGGCTCGATGCCGCGGCGGCCAACACCATGCTGTTTCTCAGCCGCGCGAGCGCGCCGGCCCCGTTCCGGCTGACCCTGAGCCCCGGCCTCGATGCACGCAAGGTGGATAGCGCGACGGTTCAGGAAGGCGCGCTGCGCCTGGCCTGGGGGGCCGGGCAGGAGGGCGCCCTCATGGTGACCGGCGCCCCGCTCAACTGGATGCGCGAGGCCAATGCGCAGATGGTCCTGCAACTGACCTACCGCGTCGATCGGGCGCCGCAAGGCCCGGTGCGGCTGGAATTGGGCGGCAACGGCGAGACGGCGGGCGCGACGCTCAACACCGTGCTGGCGCCGGCCGACGGCCGCTGGCACGTGTTGCGCGTGCCGCTTGCCTGCCTGGTTTCGCGCGGGCTCGAAATCGACAAGGTCGATCAGGTGCTGGGCCTTCGCGCCAGCGGCCCCTTTGCCATCAGCCTGGCCGAAGCGCGGCTTGCCGGTGATCCGGCCGGGGCGATCTGCCCGCCTGAATAAGCCGCTTCACGCCGGCGCCGCCGGACGCGACAAGGTGCGCGCCACCGCATCGCCCCACCCCGCGACCAGGCGCGCCCGCCGCGCGGCATCCATCGCCGGCACGAAGCGGCGGCTGCACGCCCACTGCCCGGCCAGTTCTGCCTGGCCCGACCAGAAACCGGTGGCGAGCCCGGCCAGGAACGCCGCGCCCAGCGCCGTGGTTTCCAGATGCCCGGGCCGTTCCACCGGCGTATCCAAGAGGTCTGCCAGAAACTGGCACAGCCAGTCGTTGGCGGCCATCCCCCCGTCGACGCGCAGCGCCGCGGGATAGCGCGCGCCATCGGCCGCCATGGTGCGCGCCAGGTCCAGGGTCTGATAGCCCACGGCCTCCAGCGCGGCGCGGGCGAGATGCGCCTGGGTGCTGCCCAGCGTCAGGCCGAAAATCGCACCGCGCGCGTCGGCATCCCAATAGGGCGCGCCCAGCCCGGCGAAAGCGGGCACCATGTAGACGCCGTGGCTATCGGGCACCCGGGTTGCCATGTCATCGGTATCGCGGGCGTGGGTGATCACCCCGATGCCGTCGCGCAGCCATTTCACCGCCGCCCCCGCCACGAAGATCGAACCTTCCAGCGCATAGGTCATCCGCCCGGCGATGCGGCAGGCCGGCGTGGTCAGCAGCCCGCTGTGCGAAGGGAACGCCGTTTCTCCGGTGTTCAGCAGCATGAAGCAGCCCGTGCCGTAAGTGGACTTGGCCTGGCCCGCTTCGAAACAGGCCTGGCCGAACAGCGCCGCCTGCTGATCGCCGGCCATGCCGGCAATGGGGATCGGCGCGTCGAACAGGCCCGGCGCGGTGACGCCAAAGGCATGGGCATTGTCGTGCACCTGCGGCAGGAGCGCCATCGGCACGCGCAGCAGACGGCACAGGTCCTCGTCCCAGCATTGGCGGTGAATGTCGAACAGCATGGTGCGCGCCGCATTGGTCACATCGGTCGCGTGGACCTGCCCCCCGGTCAGCCGCCACAGCAGGAAGCAGTCGATCGTGCCGAAAGCCAGTTCGCCCCGCTCGGCCCGCATGCGCGCGCCGGGCACGTGATCGAGCATCCAGGCGATCTTGGTGCCGGAAAAATAGGGATCGAGCACCAGGCCGGTGCGTGCCCTTACCATGCTTTCCGCCCCGTCATGCCGCAGCGCCTGGCAGGCATCGGCCGTGCGCCGGTCCTGCCACACGATCGCGCGGTGGATCGGCTCCCCGCTGGCGCGGTCCCAGACGAGGGCGGTTTCGCGCTGGTTGGTAACGCCGATGGCCGCGATCGCCGCGGCGGGAACACCGGCCTTGGCCAGTGCTTCCCGCGCGGTGGCCAGGCAATCGCGCCAGATGTCTTCGGGATCGTGTTCCACCCACCCGGGCGCGGGATAATGCTGCGCGAATTCGCGCTGGGCTGTCGCCACGGCGCGGGCCTGACGATCGAACACGATGGCGCGGGTGGATGTCGTGCCCTGGTCGATCGCCAGAACGTGGGTTGCCTGCGTCATGATCCTCCTTGCGCCCCTGCGCCTTCTTCCCATAGGCCAGGCCATGCCTTTGTCCGGCAAGGACAGACACAGCAGGACCGACAGATGACTATCCCGCACGAAACCGATGTGCACGATCTTCTTGTTGTGGGCGGCGGCATCAATGGCGCAGGGATTGCGCGCGATGCGGCCGGGCGCGGTCTTTCCGTGCTGCTGGTGGAACAGGAAGACCTCGCCAGCCACACCTCGTCGGCCAGCACCAAGCTGATTCACGGCGGGTTGCGCTATCTGGAATATGGCGAATTCCGCCTGGTGCGCGAGGCGCTGATCGAGCGCGAGCGGCTGTGGGGCATGGCGCCGCACATCATCTGGCCGTTGCGCTTCGTGCTGCCGCAGCTGCATTCGCCGCGGCCGGCCTGGATGGTGCGGCTGGGGCTGTTTCTCTACGATCATATCAGCGGCCGCAAGGCGCTGCCCGCCACGCAGACCGTCGACCTTGCGGCCTCTCCGCTGGGTGAGGGGGTGAAGCCCGGTGCGCGCAAGGCGTTCGTCTATTCCGATTGCTGGGTGGAAGACAGCCGCCTGGTGGTGCTCAACGCCATGGATGCGGCCGCGCGGGGCGCGCGGATCGCCACCCGCACGCGGCTGGTCTCCGCCCGGCGCGAGGGTGGCCGATGGATCGCCACGCTGGCCATGGGCGGAGCGCAGCAGACGGTGCGCGCACGCGCGCTGGTCAATGCTGCCGGCCCCTGGGTCGAAGACGTGCTTCAGCGTAGCGCGGGCGCCCGCCAGGATCGCGGCGTGCGCCTGATCAAGGGCAGCCATATCGTGGTGCCCCGGCTCTATCCGGGCGATCACGCGTTCCTGTTGCAAAACCCCGATCGCCGTGTGGTTTTCGCCATCCCTTACGAGCACGGCTACACGCTGGTGGGCACTACCGACGAGCCGTGGACCGGGCCGCCCGGCCCGGCGCGCATCGCCCCCCACGAAACCGCCTATCTGTGCGAAACCGTCTCGGCCTATTTCCGGCAGGCGGTTACGCCCGATGACGTGGTGTGGAGCTATGCCGGCATCCGCCCGCTCTATGACGATCACGCCGCAAACGCCTCGGCCGTGACGCGCGACTATGTGCTCGATCTCGACAGTGCCGATGGCGCCGCCCCGCTGCTCAGCGTGTTCGGCGGCAAGATTACCACGTTCCGCAAGCTGGCTGAGCACGCCATGGGGCAACTGGCTCCGTTCTTTTCCCGGGCCGGCCCGGCCTGGACCGCCGGCGCGACGCTGCCCGGCGGCGACATTCCCGGCGCGGATTTCGCGGCGTTCCAGGCCGATCTGCGCCGCGCCTATCCCGCGTTGCCGGTGCCGCTGTTGCACCGCCTGGCCCGCGCCTATGGCACGCGCGCCCGGCTGATCCTGGGCACGGCGCGCAGCGTGGCCGATCTGGGCGAGGATTTTGGCGGCGGCTTTCATGCGGCCGAACTTGCCTATCTGGTCGACAGCGAATGGGCGCAGAGCGCGCAGGACGTGCTGTGGCGGCGCAGCAAGCTGGGCCTGCACCTGCCGCCGCAGGCCGCGGCCGCGATCGATGCCTGGATTGCCCGAAAGCCGTGAACGGCGGAGGACCTAAAAGACAGCTTGCCGCGGCCATCGCCAGGCCGGATTGCGGCACGATGACGCTCGCCGCCCTGCCCCGCCCGCTCGTTCTCCTCGGCCTGGCCGGCATTCTGCCGCAGGCGCTGTGCTTCGCCATGGTGCTGCAGGATGGCCCTTCCCGCTGGCTCGGGTTGGCGGCCGCGTGCTGCTATGCCGCGCTGATCCTCTCGTTCCTGGGCGGATTGTGGTGGATGGCGGGGCTGCTGGGCGGGGTCAGGGCCAGGTGGTTCCATGCCCTGGCCGTCCTGCCCAGCCTGATCGCCTGGGCTGCCCTGCTGCCCTGGTGCGTGGGCGCGCCATGGCCAGGACCCTCGCTTCTCGTGCTGGGCACGCTTATCCTTGCCAGCCCCCTTGCCGATCGCGCCCTGGCGCGCCGCATGGCTTTGCCCCCTGGCTGGCTGCGCCTGCGCGCGATCATGGCAACGGGCCTGGGCACGCTGACGATCGCGGTGGGGTTGGCGGCGTAACGTTGCCGGCTGCCGCCTACTCCGCCACCACCGGCAGCACTACGGCACTCGCCTTGTCGCCGCCGAACCACACGCTTTGCGTTGCCTTGCGGTAATCGCCGGGCTTGGCGAACATGATATTGGGCACATAGGTCTGCGGGTTGCGGTCATAGAGCGGGAAAAGGGTGGATTGCACCTGCACTTTCAGCTTGTGACCCGGCAGGAACACGTGGTTCACGTTGGGCAGGGCCCAGTGATAGTGCACCACCTGCCCGGGCTTGAGCGCGGCGGGCTGGGCAAAGCTCCCGGCATAGCGGCCGCGGAAGATTTCGATCCCGATCGGCAGCTCATAGCCGGCCATCGACGGGCGCCCGCCCTGTTCGGGGGCTTCGGGCACGTCGTTGGGATAGACGTCGATCAGCTTGACCACCCAGTCGCTGTCGGTCCCGGTCGTGGCGGCATAGAGATCCACCTCGGGCGCGCCCATGATGTGCACCGGCTTGTCGAGCGCGGCGGTCTGCCATTCGGCCACGTCGGGCCGCCCGGAAACGAAGCGCTGGTCCTGCACCAGCCAGGCCTTCCACTGCGTGGGATCGTCCATGTCGATCGGGCGCGGGATGAACGGCACGGGGCGGGCGGGATCGCTGACATAGTCATCGTGCCCGGCGATGGCCGGCCGTTCGAACCCGGCCGAACCGTTGGCGCCAAGATAGAGCGGGGTGGGAGCGCCCATCGGCCAGCGCGGGCTTTCCTGCCACTGGTTGATGCCCGTGGCATAGGTCAGCACCGGCGGCGTGCGCGGATCGGGCGTATCCTTCAGCCAGTGATCGAGGAACGGCTTGAGATAGCGAACGCGCCATTGCTGCGCGGTATCTCCCGTGAATTCGAGCGCGCCCAGGTTCCACCCGCCATGGTTGGCGCCCGAATGGCGCCACGGGCCGATCACCAAGGTGACCATGTCGTTGGCCTTGTCCTTGGGTTCCAGCGCGCGATAGGCGGCCGGCGCGCCATAGCTGTCTTCCTGGTCCCACTGCCCCACTTCGAGCATGGTGGGCACGGTCAGCGGCCGCGCGGCGAGCCACTTGTCGACGGCCTGCAGCGACCAGAAATCGGTATAGGCCGGATTTTCCAGCCATTTGCGCACTGTCGGCACCTGGGCAATGCCCAGCTTCGCGGCAAAATCGCCGACCGAGCCGGCGGCCAGCCAGCGGGTGTAATCGTCTTCCTTGCCCAGTGCGAATTCGCCGCCGCCCTGCGCCTTGTTATAGCCCTGGGACAGCGCGTAGCTGAGCGAATTGACGCGGAAGGCGCCGTTGTGGAACCAGTCGTCGCCCATCCAGCCATCGACCATCGGGCTTTCCGGCACGGCGGCCTTGAGCGCGGGATGCGGGTTGATTTCCGCCATCAGCGTGGTGAAGCCGAGGTAGGACGAGCCGATCACGCCCACCTTGCCGTTGCTTTCCGGCACGTTCTTCACCAGCCAGTCGATGGTGTCATAGGCATCGGTCGATTCATCGATGCCGGTATCGTTGAGCGGCCCGGCCAGCGGGCGGTTCATCACATAGGTCCCTTCCGACCGGTGCAGGCCGCGAATGTCCTGATAGACGCGGATATAGCCGTCCTGGGCAAATTCCGTGTCCATGGTTTCGAGAATGTCGACAAGGCGCTGGCTGGCCACGCGATGAGTGGCCCCCCAGGCATCGTACGGGGTGCGCGAAAGCAGGATCGGCCCGCCCCGCGTGCCCTTTTTCATGACGATCACGGTATAAAGCTTGGTCCCGTCGCGCATCGGGACCATCGCTTCGCGCCGGACGAAATCCGCCGATGGCAACACCTGATCGTACTGGGCGACGGCATCGGGCGTCATCGGCGTGACGCGCGCGCCCGCGGCAGGCGACTCCTGCGCCGGGGCCGGGGCCGCCAGGGCCAGCGAAAGCAGCGAGGCGGCCGCCAGAGCGAAAGAGGTGCACGCGAAAGAGGGGCACGCGAAAGAGGGGCGCATGGGAAACTCCAAAAGCTGTAACTTCAAAAGCTGTGAGGCACGCGCCCGCGGTTGCGCGTGAAGCTTCTCTAACGCGTCGCCCCGCAAAGACAAACGCGATTGCGCCGCGCCTCTTGCCGCTGCCTGTCCACGCCCTATTGGCGCGGCGGCGGCGATCCGGTAACGGCCGGTGACGGACGGTAATGGCAGGGCGCCGACACACCCGCCTCAGACCGGACAACCGCAGACAATTCCGGGCGGGATCGACGCATTCTGCCACGAGAGGGAGCCAAACCCATGCAAGCCTTTCGCGGCTCGATCGTCTTCACCGCGCTGTGCCTGTTGCTGGCCGGGATGCTCGGCTATGCCCAGACCGGTCTTGTCGCGTCGGCATTTTCGATGATGTTCCTTGCCGCCGTGCTGGGGGTGATGGAAACCTCGCTCAGTCTCGACAACGCGGTGGTCAACGCCTCCATTCTCAAGACCATGGACCCCAGGTGGCAGCGCCGCTTTCTGACGTGGGGCATTGTGATCGCCGTGTTCGGCATGCGCATCGTCTTTCCAATCCTGATCGTCGCGTTCGCGGCCCTGGTCTCGCCGTGGGAAGCCCTGCGCATCGCGCTGACCGATCACGCCCGTTACGAAGCGATCGTGACCGGCGCGCACATCGGCATTTCCGGCTTCGGCGGCGCGTTCCTGTTGCTGGTAGGATTCAGCTTCTTTTTCGACGATGACCGCGAACATCACTGGATCGGCCTGATCGAGCAACCCCTGGCAACTTTTGCCCGCGTGCCCGGCAGCGCCTATCTGGCGGCGGCGGCCTGCATCGCCGCGTTGTCGTTCTGGTTGCCGCCGGCCGGGCAGAAGACGTTCCTCACCGCTGGCTTTGCCGGGATGGCGACGTTCTTCGCGGTGCACCGGATCGGCGATCTCGTAGGAGGGGGGGGCAAGGACGCCACCGGGCAGGCGGCGCGCTCGGGCGCGGCCTCGTTTCTCTATCTCGAGTTCCTCGATGCCTCGTTCTCGTTCGATGGCGTGATCGGCGCCTTTGCCATCACCAACGATATCCTGCTGATCGCCCTGGGCCTGGGCATCGGCGCGATGTTCGTGCGTTCGATGACGGTGGCCCTGGTACGCGGCGGGCACCTGAACGAATATCGTTTCCTCGAACCGGGCGCGTTCTATGCGATCATCGCGCTGGCGGTGATCATGCTGATCAGCGTGCGCGTCGAAGTGCCCGAAGTGGTGACCGGCCTGATCGGCGCGGCGATCATTGCCGTATCGCTCCATGCCTCGATCCGCCACAGGAACCGCGCTTCCCGCCGACATCGCGACGATAACGAAAGCTGACCGGCCAGAAAGGCATGACATGCACCAGGATCTGTTCGCCACGTTCGAAAACCGCGCGACCGAAGCGCCCGAGGCGCCGTTCCTGATCCTGCCGGATGGGTCGGTGATCAGCTATGGCGCCGCGCTGGCGCAATGCCGGCGCATGGGCGGCCTGTTCCAGGCCGCCGGCGTAACGGCGGGAGACAGGCTGGCGGTTCAGGTGGAAAAGAGCGCCGATGCCCTGCTGACCTATCTTGCCGCACAATGCATCGGCGCGGTCTATCTGCCGCTCAACACGGCCTATACCGCGGCGGAAGTGCGGTTCTTCCTGGGCGATGCGCGGCCGGCGCTGTTCATCCACCGCCCGCAGGACGAAGCGGCCATGGCGGCGCTTTGCGCGGAAATCGGCGTGGCCGCGCGCTTCACGCTGGACGCCGACGGGCTGGGCTCGCTGGCGTCGGGGCTTGCCACCCAAGCCGGCGATGCCGTGTCCCGTTCGGTGCAAGGCGATGATCTGGCCGCCATTCTCTATACCTCGGGCACGACCGGCCGGTCGAAGGGGGCGATGCTTACCCGCGCCAATCTTGCCTCCAACGCCTTCACGCTCAGGGACTGCTGGCGGTTCGACGCGCACGACGTGCTGCTGCATGCCCTGCCGATCTTTCACACCCACGGCCTGTTCGTGGCCACCAACATCACCATCGCCGCGGGCAGTGCGATGATCCTGTGCCCGCGGTTCGATGTGGGCGAACTGATCCGCCTGATGCCCAGGGCCAGCGTGCTGATGGGAGTTCCCACGTTCTACACGCGCCTGCTGGCCGATCCTGCCTTCACCCGCGAACGGGCGGCGCACATGCGCCTGTTCGTCTCCGGCTCTGCCCCGCTTTCGGCCGAAACGCACAAGGCCTTCGCGGCGCGCACCGGCCATGCCATTCTGGAACGCTATGGCATGACCGAAACCAACATGAACACGTCGAACCCCTATGACGGGCGCCGCGTGCCGGGCAGCGTGGGGCTGCCGCTGCCGGGAGTGGAACTGCGCATCACCGATCCGCAAACCGGCGCTGTCCTGCCTCGGGGCCAGGTCGGCGGGATCGAGGTGCGCGGCCCCAACGTGTTCAAGGGGTACTGGCAGATGCCGGAAAAGACGGCCGAGGAATTGCGCGTCGACGGGTTCTTCATCACCGGCGACATGGGGGTGATCGATGAGGCCGGCTATGTCTCGATCGTCGGCCGCGCCAAGGATCTGATCATCTGCGGCGGCTTCAACGTCTATCCGGCCGAAGTGGAAACCCTGATCGACGCCATTCCCGGCGTGGCCGAAAGCGCCGTGATCGGCATTCCCCACCCGGACATGGGCGAAGGCGTGGTGGCCGTGATCCAGGCCCGCGACCCCGCGCTTGACGAGACGACCGTGCTTGCCGCTCTCGATAGCAAGCTCGCCCGCTTCAAGCAGCCGCGTCGCGTGATCTTCCTGCCCGAATTGCCGCGCAACACCATGGGCAAGATCCAGAAAAAAGCCCTGCGCGAGGCTTATGCGGATCTGTTCGCCGTGCGCTAGAAACTGCGCCGCGATCGTTGCGAAATATCGTGGCGGGCTGTCATCATCGGTTCACCCGCAGCGTCATAGCCCGGTGTCCGCACAACAAGTGGACGAAGCCGATGCTCCAGCGATTCTCCCGCGCCGTTCTCGTCACGACCGCAACGGCGGCGGCGATCCTGCCGGTCGTTGCCGGCAGCGCAGCGGCGCGGCAGGCCTATCCGGGCGAACCGCCGCTGCCACCGCCGGGGTATGATGCGCCACCCCCGCCACCGCCCGGCTTCGAAGCTCCCCCGCCGCCACGGCCGCGACAGCCCGTGCCACCGCCACCGCCACCTCCAGAATATGGCGGCAGCTTCGCAGCTTATGACCAGGGGCCGCCCCCCGGCTATGACGGCACCCGCCTGCCGCCACCGCCGCCCGGGTATCGGCCCGGCCCGGTCGATCCCGTACAGTTCGCGCGCGACGCGCGCTTTGCGGCCGAGGCCGAAGCCTGGGCGCGCGCCAATTGCACGCCGTCGCGCAGCAATGCCGGCGCCGGCGCGGTGATCGGCGGGCTGTTCGGCGCGGTGCTGGGCAATGGCCTGGCCGGCCGTGGCGATCGCGGTTTCGGAACGGTGGCAGGCGCCGCCGTGGGCGCCGTGGGCGGGGCGGCGATCGGTGGCCGAACCGGTGGCCGGACCAGCCCGGGATGCCCGCCGGGCCATGTCGTGCGCCCCGGCGCGGCGCCCTATGCCTATGACCAGGCATATTTCGCCGATTATTACTATGCCGCGCCGGAATGGTATCGGCCCTGGGTTTTCCAGGCCGGCCAGTGGCGTTATCGCCCCTATCCCTACCACGATTTCTATTATCGCGCCTATCGCCCCCATCATCCCCATGGCTGGGGTGCGCACCCCGATCAGGATGGCTACGAGGACGGCTATCAAGAGGGTTATCAGGACGGGGACCCCTATCGCGGATATTGATCCGCGCGGGGAGATCAGCGCCAGGAGCTGTCGTTGCGCGGCAGGCGCTGGAGATCGTCGACCACGCGGACGCGGTGCGGCGGGTCGGCGCTCCAGCGCCAGAACACCAGGTTGCGATCGTCGGCCCGCGCCCGGTGGGCAAAGCTGGGCACGATGATCCCGGCCGCGCCCCTGGCCGAAAGATCTGCGGCAAGATGCCAGGTGGGTGGGGCCTGCCCGCGATCGGCCAGGTCTTCCCAGGCGCAGGCCAGGTCTGCCGGGGCGATGCCCAGCGTGGCGCGCACCGCAGGATCGGTCAGATCGAGCAGATCGGCACAGTCCACGTCATAGGCGCACAGCGTCATCGGCTGCGCCTTGAAGGCAAAGCCCTGCTGGGCTTCGAGCCAGGCGGTTTCAGGGCGCAGCGCGGTATAGAGCGCGGCCATGCCCACGGGATTGAAGCGCCCGCCGTGCCGCGCCGCGCCTGCCCCTGAGACCGGATCGACCGCCCAGCGCGGATGGTGCGCGCGATAGACCGCGCCGGCGAACCGGCAAAACGGCAGGGTCAAGCAAAGCCGCCCTCGGCCATGCGACTGAGATAGCGCTTCACCGCTTCGCCCCGCCCGGCGTGCACCAGATCCTCGGCCGTCTGGTCCCCGAACGAAGGCAGGGGCTGCGAGCGATACCAGGCAAAGGCCGCCAGTTCCGAGCCCGCCCAGGGGATCACCCGGTTGACGATTTCCACCATGTCGCGCAGCCGTTTCTGCGTGGCGGGCGAGGCGACGCGGCTGGCCTTGGAAACGCTGTCGCGCGACAGGCCCAGCGCCTGGGCAAGTTCGGTCTTGGTAATGCGCAGGCGGCCGGAAATGACATCGGGGGAAACCGCCCCCCCTTGCCCCAGAACATCCGCCAGAAATGCCGTTGCCACCGTTGCCTCACCATATGCCGCGATATGGGGGCAATATATGCGGCAGATGGAAAATTGCAAGCAGCGGCCTTTGCGCGATGAAAACAGCGGTGGCGGCGTTCCGATCCCGCACGGTCAGGCCCGGGCCGCAACGGCACTGCCGCGTCGCCACGCGTGCCAGCCCAGCCCGGCCAGCGCCACCAGCACGGCATAGAGGCCGGCCGTGGGCCACAGCCCCTTGAACGCGAACATGCCGACATAGATGACGTCAACGGCGATCCACAAAAGCCAGTTTTCGGCGTGGCGCCGCGCCGCCCAGACCTGGGCCACCAGGCTGAAGCTGGACAGCGCCGCATCGATCCATGGCAGCGCGGCGTCGGTATAGTGGCTGGTGAACCAGCCGATCGTTCCGGCCCCCAGCGCTCCCGCGCCAAGGCCCGCCAGCATCGCCACCCGGCCCAGCGGCGCCACCGCCACGGCGCCGCTTTCCGGCACCCCGGCCCGCCGGCTGCGCGCCCAGGCCAGCCAGCCATAGACCATGGCCAGGCCAAACAGCGCCTGAAGCGCCATGTCGGCATAAAGCTTCACGTCCAGGAACAGCTTGAAATAGAGCGCGCAGGCCAGAATGTTGACCGGCCAGCAGGCCATCGCGCGTCGCGCGGTCAACCCTATGCCCAGCAGGCTCACGGCGACCGCAACCAGTTCCAGCGTGCTCATGCCTCGTCCGTTCCCGCGATCGCCGCCAGAAGGGCCTGCCCTTCGACCCCGGAAAACCACGCGGCATGGCCCAGCAGATAGCCGTTCCAGGCAAGCGCCGCATCGCCGGGGCGCTGCACCTGCCCGGTAAAGTAATCCACTTCGGCAAGGGCGAATTCCACATGCGCCAGGGGCATCAGTCGCGCCAGCAAGGCGTGGTCGGCCCCGCTCAGCGGCGCTTCGCGGGCATAGCCGGCCAGCAGCGCACGGGCATCCTCGATCCGGGCCAGGCCGGAACCGCCGCCGTCCGGTTCGAGGCCCGGTTCCCGGCCCGGTTTCAGGCCCGGTTTCAGGCCCAGTTCCAGCCAGCGCACCGCGCAGCGTTCCAGCGCAATGGCCAGATCGAGCAGGGCAAAGCCACGGTCCGCCAGCCCGAAATCGAGCACGGCGGCAACGCTTCCATCGGCCGCCCAGGTCAGGTTCGACGGGTGCCAGTCGTTGTGAGTCCACAGCCGGGGCCGCGTGCGCAGGGCCTGCGCCACCGCTGGCGCCCGATGGGCGGCAAGAACGCCGGCCAGTTCGGCCTGCCACGGCCTGCCGGCCACCCAGCGGGCCAGCGCCGGCCGTGCCGCGACATAGACCTGCGCGGCCTGCCCGGGATCGGCAGCGCCCAGGATCTTGGCGCTGCTCACCAAGGGTTCGGCCGGCCGCGCCGGCGCGCGGTAATCGCCGCTGGCGCGGTGCAGCCGGGCAAGCGCCTGGCCGGCCGCATGGGCATGCGCAGGCTGCAGGAACGGCGTCCAGGACGGGCGATCACGATAGAGATCCACCCCCGGAGCCAGCGGGTGGGCTTCCCATACCCATTCCCCGATGGCGAAAGCGGTTTGCCCGTCGGCATCGGCCAGCGGCGCGACGGCCGGCTGCCCGCGCCCGGCCAGGTGACGGATGAACGCATGTTCGGCACCAAGCCCCTCGATGCTGCGCATCGCGTGATGATGGCGCTTGAGAAACAGCGTGCCGCTTTCCGTCTCGACCAGCGCGGCGGCGGAAAACGGGCGGGGCGAATGCCAGGCCACGCGCCGCAGCGGCCCGGCCTGCGGCAGGCGGGCAAGCACCCCGGCCGCCTGCCGCGGGGTGATCGGCGGCCAGGCCGGCGCTTCGAGCGCGAGGCCCATGCCGTGGACGCGGTGGCCGCTTCCGCTCAAAACCGGTTCCGTTCAGAACTGGCGGGCCAGCGTGACCATGAAGGCCCGCCCGGCACCGATGTAGTAACCCGGCGCTTCGCCGGCAATCGGCGTGCCGCCGGTGCCCATAGTATCGCGGGCGGCGAGAGTTGCCGATTCCACGCCCGAAAGCACGTGAGGATCGGTCACGTTGATGGCATTGAGGCGCAGGTCGGTGCGCTTGCCGTCCAGCCAGCCGCCCAGGTGCATCCCGATCGACACGTCCAGCGTGGCATAGCCGGGGATGCTCTCGTCGTTCATGAACGTGGCATACTGCCGCCCCAGATACTTGAGCGCGAAGCTGCCGAACAGGCGGGTGTCGTCATATGTGCCGCCCAGGGCAAATTGCCAGGCGGGGCTCGATACCGCGACTTTGCCCGCAGTGGGCAGGTAATCGGCGCCGACGGGCAGGTTGTCCCTGATCCGCGCGCGCAGCCACTCGCCCGAGGCATAGAGGCTCATCCCCGCCAGGGGGCGCCAGTCTATCTCGCCGTCGACGCCCCAGGTCACCTGGCGGCCGGCATTGATCGTGGTGTTGACCAGCGCCCCGTTCACTTGCGCCGTCGTTGCCACCAGCCGGTTGCGAAACGCATAGTGAAAGCCCGTGGCGGAAACCGAAAGATCGCGGCCCTGCCAGCGCCAGCCCAGTTCATAGGCCAGCGAATACTCGTTCTTCAGGGCGGTCGTGCCGGCCGACGACACCCCGCCATAGCCGTCATACGTATCGTATAACGCATATTCATTGGGCGCGCGGAAATTGGTAGTGACATTGGCGAACAACTGCTGCCGATCGCTCATCTGCATATGAACGGCCGCGCGCGGCAGGGCGGCAAAGCTGCCGGATCGCACGATGCCCTGCCGCCCCGGCAGGTAATTGCGCCCGGCATGGCGCAGATCGACGCCCTTGAAGCCCAGGTCCAGCCGCACGCGCGGCGACAGGGCGATGCTGTCGGCCAGGAAAAACGCCTTGGCGACGGTGATGGTCTTGGTGTTCATCACTGCATAGAGCCGCCCGTCGGCCGTGCGCACGGCATGTTCGTCACGGCCCCAGCCGTCGACCGGATCGCCGTCTGCGCCAAGCGGGGTAAAGCTCTGGACCACGCGGTCGCTGCCGTAATCGAACCACAATCCGGCGGTCAGCCGGTGCGCCCCGCGCGCCAGCGTCAGCCGGGCGACCTGCCCGGCGCGCAACTGCTCGCCTAGGAAATTGCCCAGGACATTGACGGTGCCGGTATCGGCACCGGGCAATTGCAGCGGGGCATCGAGCGCCTGCGTGCCAAGATAGGTACCCGGGTAATAGCCATCGGCCCCGATCGAAGCGCCATAAGGGGCATTGCCATAGCCGAACTGCAGATAGCCGCTGGTATCGAGCGTGAGCCCCGTGCCAAGGACCAGATGCACCGGCGCGGCGAAATAGAGGTTGCGGAACGGCTGGCGATAGAGCTTCCAGTAATCGAGGTCTCCCTGGCCATAGCGGGCCGAAAGACTGTAGGCGCGCCCCTGCGCCCGCCATTCCTCCAGCGTCGGGCTGGGATAGGTGGTGTTGCCGGCATCGTTGTACGAAACGGCCAGGCTGGCGGTGTTGCCGTTGCCCCATTCCCGGGCGATCTTGGCGTCGACATGCTGGCGCTTGTCCACGCCGGGGCCGCGCCAGTTTTCGGCCCGATTGTTGGAATAGGAGACGAAGGCACGCAGGCCGCTCTGCGCGATGGCCCCCGTGTCCACCCGCACGAAGATGCGGCGCTGGTTGAACGACCCCAGCGACGCAGCGGCGAGCACGCCGAAAGTGCGGTGCGGGGTATTGAGGCTGAGGGCCAGAAGGCCGCCCACGGCATTGACCACCGGGGCGGCAATGTCTGCCGAACCCTGGCTCAGTTCCACCCGCGCGACGTTCTCGGCATCGGCAAACTGCGCCGGATAGGCATAGTAATAGCCGATGTCGTTCTGCGGCGCGCCTTCCATCGTCACGCCAATGGCATCCTGCCCCAGCCCGCGCAGAGTCAGGCTTGACGATGTCGAAAGGCCGAAGGGATCGGTGCTGGCCACGTTGGCGCCGGGCAGGATATTGACCAGCTGAAACGCGTTGGCCGTGGCCGCCTGCTTCTGAATGAAAGCCGCGCCAACTGCGCTGAGGGCCTTGGGCGCATCGGTATCGGGCAGCAGTCCTTCGGGATCGGGATGACCGATGACGCGGATCGGGCGATTGGCGCCGGTTTCCTCGCTCTCGCCACCGGGGCCATCGGCAGCGGCCGCGCGGGCCGCGCCGGCGACAAGGGCCATGGCCATCGCGGGAACGATGGCGGCCGAAATGATCCGGGCCGTTCTGGGCCTGCTGCCGTTCATCGCCGTTACGCTTTCTTCCGCTGCAAAGCGTGGGCGCCTACACCCATATGCCCGGCAAGGCAAAGCGCGCCGGTTTCCCGGCGATCAGGCGGGTGCGCCGCCGCGTTCGTACCAGCCGCGCGTGGCTTTCACGATCGACACGATCGACAGCATCACCGGCACTTCCACCAGAACCCCCACCACCGTGGCCAGCGCCGCGCCCGATTGCAGGCCGAACAGCGAAATCGCCGCGGCGACGGCCAGTTCGAAAAAGTTCGACGCGCCGATCAGCGCGGCGGGAGCGGCCACGCACCAGGCGACGCCCAGCCGGCGCGAAAGCCAATAGGCCAGGGCCGCATTGGCATAGACCTGGATCAGGATCGGCACGGCCAGCAGCGCGATGACCAGCGGCTGCGCCACGATGGCCTTGCCCTGAAAGCCGAACAGCAAGACCAGCGTGGCCAGCAGCGCTGCGAGCGAAACCGGCGCCAGCCGCGCCAGAAGCCGATCGAGCCCGGCCTGGCCACCGCGCCCCAGCACGGCGCGTCGCAGTGCCTGGGCCACCATCACCGGCACCACGATG
Source organism: Novosphingobium sp. DS6-6 (assembly GCF_057784975.1). Lineage (NCBI taxonomy): Bacteria > Pseudomonadati > Pseudomonadota > Alphaproteobacteria > Sphingomonadales > Sphingomonadaceae > Novosphingobium > Novosphingobium sp. DS6-6. The sequence goes on from NZ_JBYNTS010000002.1 coordinate 287,165, forward strand.
TAAAGCACGACCGAAAGCAGCAGCGTGGCCCACGGCACCTGCACCGCCGCCACCCCCAGCAGCAGGCCCACCAGCGGGGCGAACAGGAACACCATGATCACATCGTTGAGCGCCACTTGCGAAAGAGTGTAGGTCGGCTCCCCATCGCAAAGGTTGGACCAGACGAAGACCATCGCCGTGCAGGGCGCCGCTGCCAGCAGGACAAGCCCGGCGATGTAGGAAGGCCCCTGCCCGGCCGGCAGCAGCGGCGCGAACAGCCAGCCGATGAACAGCGTGCCCAGCAGCGCCATCGAGAATGGCTTGACCACCCAGTTGATCAGCAGCGTAACGCCCACGCCTTTCCAGTGCTGGCGCACCGCACCCAGCGCGGTAAAATCGATCTTGAGCAGCATGGGCACGATCATCAGCCAGATCAGCCCCGCCACGACCAGATTGACCTGGGCCACCTGCGCCGCCGCGATTGCGCCGAACACCCCGGGCAGCGCCTGCCCCAGAACGACGCCGGCCACGATGCACAGCGCCACCCACAGTGAAAGATATCGCTCGAACCTGCCCATGATCAGACCAGCCGGCGCCCGGCGGCATCGACGACCGCCTGCCCGTCTTCCTTGGCAAAGGCACCCCGCTGTGCGGCGGGCAGCAGATCCAGCACGGCCTCGGACGGGCGGCACAGCTTCACGCCCAAGGGCGACACCACCAGCGGGCGGTTGATAAGAATGGGATGGGCGATCATCGCATCGATCAGGGCATCGTCGTCAAGTGCGGGATCGTCGAGCCCGAGTTCGGCATAAGGAGTGCCTTTCTCGCGCAGCAGCGCCCGCGGTGTGATCCCTGCCCGCGCGATCAGGTCCACCAGCAGCGCGCGGGCGGGCGGGGTCTTGAGATACTCGATCACGTGCGGCTCTATCCCCGCGTTGCGGATCATGGCCAGGGCATTGCGCGACGTGCCGCATGCCGGATTGTGATAGATGACGATGTCCACGCTCACGCGATGTCCTTTCAGCAGCAGGGAGAAAGCGCGGCGACGAGCGGCGCGCAAAGCGCGGGATCGCCTGCGCAGCAATCGGTGACGAGGAAGAGCATCAGCGCCCGCAGGCCGTCCAGATCGGCCCGATAGACGACGCTGCGTCCCTGGCGATCAGCCCGCACCAGCCCGGCGCGCGTCAGGATGCCCAGATGGGCCGACATGGTGTTTTGCGGCACGCCCAGCACCCGCGCGATTTCGCCGGCGGGCAATCCCCCGGGCTCGCGGCGCACCAGCAGCCGGAACACGTCAAGCCGCGTGCTCTGCGCCAGGGCACCCAATCCGGCAATGGCCGATGCGTTGGCCGATGCGTTTTCCATATATCCAGATTAATGGATATTTAGCGCCTTGCCAAGCCCTGACGTTTCCTGTCTGGCCCTCTGGATCGCAGGCCGGGCAATCCCCATAGACGGTATCGTTCGTCACCCGTCCGCATGGAGTGTTCCCGTGCTCACCAATCCTGTGCCCGATATCCTTGCCACCGCGCGCAAGCGCCACACTGCCAAGGCCTATGACCCGGCGCGCCGCATCAGCGACGCCGACATGGCGAAGCTGGAAAATCTGCTGCGCTTCAGCCCGTCGAGCACCAATCTGCAGCCCTGGCATTTCATCATCGCCGGCACGCCGGAAGGCAAGGAGCGGGTCGCCAGGGCTGCGCAGCAAGACCGCTTTGCCTATAATGCCAGGTCCATCCGCAATGCTTCTCACGTGATCGTCTTCGCGAGCCTTATCGAAGTGACGCCCGACTACATTGCCCGCATCACTGCGCAGGAAGAGGCCGACGGCCGCTATGCTGTCGATCCGGAGGGCATGAAAGCCCGGGGCAATGCCGGCCGCATCACCTTTTCGGGGCTGCACAAATACGAATTGCGCGATCAGCCGCACTGGCTGGACAAACAGGTCTACCTCAATCTCGGCCAGTTCCTGCTCGGCACGGCGGCGCTGGGCATCGACGCCACCCCGATGGAAGGGATCGATACCCAGGTACTCGATGCCGAATTCGGCCTGCGCCAAAAAGGCTACAACAGCCTGTTCGTGGTCGCGCTCGGCTATGCCGATGGCGAGGCCGATTACAACGGCCGCCTGCCCAAGTCGCGCCTGCCGCTCGAAACGATCGTCACCCGCGTCTGACCGCCAGGGGGCGATCGACGGGGGGCGATAAACGGGGCGCGTCAGGCCGCGTAGCGGTGGCCCGGCGCCTCGCGCGGTGGCGCGGCCGGCCCGCCATCGATGCGGAAGCTGGCAAACGACTGCGCCAGCATGTTGACTTCGCGCGCGAGCGATTCGGTAGCGGCAGTGGTCTGTTCCACCATGGCCGCGTTCTGCTGCGTAGTGCCGTCCATCGAGGCGATCGCGCTGTTGATCTGGCTCAATCCTTCGGATTGCTGGGTCGCGGTTTCCGAAATCGCCGAAATGACGCCACCCACACCGCTGACCTTGGCAATGATCCGCTGCAGCGATTCGCCGGTGTCATGCACCAGTTCCGAGCCGGACCGGACATGCTCGGTCACCGCGCCCACGCGGGTCTTGATTTCATGCGCGGCTTCGGCGCTACGCTGGGCCAGGGCGCGCACTTCCGAGGCCACCACGGCAAAGCCCTTGCCCGCCTCGCCAGCCCGGGCCGCTTCGACCCCGGCGTTGAGCGCCAGCAGGTTGGTCTGGAATGCGATGCCATCGATCAGGGTGATGATCTCGGCGATCTCGCGGCTGGCCTGGTCCACGTCGCTCATCGCGGCGATGGCGCGGCCGACCACGTCCCCGCCGCGCGCCGCCTCGCTGCGCGCTTCGGCCATGGCCTGGTTGGCGCTGCTCGTCAGGTCGGCATATTCCACCACCTTGCGGGTGATATCGGCCATGGCCGTGGCCGAAGCCTGGACGTTGGCCGCCTGGCGCTCGCTGCGGTTGGACAGGTCGATCGTCGCCTGCTTGATTTCGCCGGTGGTGCTGCTGATGCTGGCGATGCTGCCCTTGACCGTGCGCATGGCCGCCCCAAGCCGGGCCAGGGCCTGGTTGAAATGATCGGCAAGCTCTTGGAAATCGGCCGGCAGGCCATCCAGCCGCACGGTCAGATCGGCATCGGCTAGGGCATGCAGGCCCTTGGCCAGGCTGGCCATGGCGCGTTCGCGATCGTGCACTGCGGCCACGCGCATGCGCGCGGCATCGCGGAACACTTCCACCGCCCGGGCCATTTCGCCCAGTTCGTCGCGGCGATCGGCATCGGGAATGTCGATGTCGTTGTTGCCCGCCGCCAGTTCCTTCATCGTCTGCGTCAGGACGGTGATCGGCGCGGCAATCGACCGGCTGAGCAGGCGCGAGAGAAAGAACGGCAGGCCGATCAGCAGGACGCCGCCCAGTGCCAGCGTCGTCCAGGCGAGCGTGATGGCATTGCTCTGGCTTGCGGTATTGGCATCGATCGCCGCGCCTTGCAGGTCGCGCAGCTTGCGCAGCGGCAGCACGGCGTTGGTGACCAGCACCGCCTTGCCCGCCGCGCGCACGGCCGTCTGGGCTTCCATCTGGCGGCCGGCCTTGACCACCTCGACATATTTGTCGCCCCAGTCGCGCCGCCACGATAGCGTGGCCGCGCGCGACTGCAGCACCAGATCGCGCTGTTCCGGATCGGTCAAGGTCGTTTCAAGCTCGTGGCTGACCTTGTCGTAATCGTCGCGCCCTTCGTAATAGGATTTGAGATAGGACGGGTCGGCCGTCACCAGATAGCCGCGCAACTGGCTGTTCTGGCGCAACAGCGCGGTTTCGAGCGAGAGCGCCGCGGCATGGACACCGCGGCTGTAATCGCTGCGTTTGGCCGAGCCGCTGATCTGGGCGATGTTGAGACCGAAGATCAGGCTCATCAACGCCGCGGTCAGCGCCACGGCCATCAGAGCGAAGGCCAGCTTGCGGGGAATGGGCAGGTTGCGTTCCATGTACGATCTTTCCGGCTCGGCCGTGGGGAAAAGCGATCAGAAGTTGAGGCGCACCGAACCGGTCACGGTACGGCCGTTCAGCACCTGGGCTTTGGCAACGCCGTTGGCCGGAATGCTCGAGGCCCCCAATTGCACGATCGCCAGCTTGTCGAACACGTTGAACGCGGTCACGCCCAGTTCCAGCCGCGGCAGGGGCCGCACGAAGACATAGGGATTGACGATGATATAGCCCGGCTGGCGCAACACGTTGCCATCCTGGGCATAGCTGCTGGTCTGCCCGTTGATCTGCGCGCCCACGTTGAACAGCGTGGTGGCATATTCCGGACGCGCCTGGAACAGCAGGGAAGGCTGGCGGCGCGGCGTGTTGCCCACGATCGCCGGATCGGTGAGGTCGCTGTCGATCCGCGCTTTCACGTAAGTGGCGCCCAAAGTGAGGTGATAGGGGCCATGATGCGCCTGGGCTTCCAGTTCGGCGCCTTTGGCGCTGTATTCGCGCACGAGGTTGTTGAGCACCGTCGCACCCGAGCCGTCGATCCCGATCTGCACGTTCTGTTCGCGGGTGGCCGCCCAGAACCCGGTCAGATAGACTTCAAATGCGGATTTGCGCAGCTTGAAGCCGGCTTCGGCCTGCTTGACCGGTGCGGACGCAAACGACGAGTCGGTGAGCTTGCCCGTGCCCGGGTTGAGCGCGCCCGAGAACAGCAGGCGGTCGGCCGCTGCGCGGCCGCCGCGGCTATAGCGGGCAAACACCGATGCGTCGGCGGCGAGGCGATAATTGATGCCCGCCGAATACGAAACGTAGTGATAGTTGTAATCGACCACCCCGGGCTGCTCCAGCGGCAGCACGGCCACCCGCGTTTCGGGCAGGCTGATCTGCCCGTCGCGGTTCATGTCGACGCTGGCCGCCCCCTGGCGGCCGCCGAGATCGGCACCATAGATCACGCCGCGCACTTTGCCGGTGTCGAGACGCACACTGGCGCCGATCGCCAGACGGCCGAACTGGTAGTTGGCAGAACCGTAGGGCGCCAGGATCCGGTAGTTGACGTCATACCGTTGACGCCCGGTGTAGATCGGGCCGCCATAGCCGAAGCCATAGGCCAGGACCCCGTTCTGCGTCACGGGCGTGCCACCGGCGGTGGTGATGTCGATCTGCGTGCTCTGGGCATTGCCGGCAAGATTGACGACGGTGCTGGCCAGATTGACCATCATGCCGATATCCTGCTTGGAAGCATAGAGACCGGCCGTGGTCGTCAGGGTTCCCTGCCCTACCGACCAGGACCGGCTGGCGCGAACGTCGTTCACCACGTGATCGAGCTTGTCGAGATCGGTATGGAATTCGATCTGCGCCGACAGCATGCCATTGCCGCCAAGCCCGGTGGGATCGGCAATGGCCTGGCCGGCATTCGGCCCCGTGGCATAGCTGAGCTGTGCGCCCGGCCCGCCAAAGATCGAGGCGATCGCGCCGGCCCCGCCCGTCAGGATCGGGACTTCCTGGTTGAACTGCCCGCTGTTGGCGGCATAGCGAAAGCGGTCGGTGATCGTCCAGCCGCCCAGCTCGAACTGGGCTTCCACGCCAAAGGCGCGGGACACGCCATGCGCGCCGTCGTGACCGTCGATGGGGGTGGGGCTGTTGTTCCGATCGAGGCCCAGACCGAGCGCGGTATACTTGGAATTGAGCGCATCGCGCCGCGCGTCCACGCCGCCCAGATTGCGGATGACCGGCTTGTCGTTGGTGCCCGAAAGCAGCACGGGATAATCGAGGTAGGTCGGCTGGCGATCGTCGAGATACTTGCCATAGAACCGGATATAGCCGCCCGCGAAATCGCGGGTGACGTTCAGCCGCACCTGCCCGCCGGCAAAGGCGTTGTAGCCGATGCGGCGCGGCCCTTCGCCGGTGCGATAGAAACCGCCGACGTGAAAGCGCCAGCCCTGGCCCACCGGCGAGCCATAGGAAAAGTCCACCCGGTTGAGATCATACCCCAGGCCCGCCGAATAGCGCACGGCGCCGCCGGTGGTTTCGCCCGTTTTGGAAATCAGGTTGATCACCCCGCCCGGCGAGTTGGACGCGAAGGCCGAGGCCGAACCGCCGCGAATGGCCTGAACCTGCGAGAGGCCCAGATCGACCCGCACGAACATGTCGAGCCCGGCGGAAACGATATCGCCGAACTCCAGCACCGGCAGACCGTCTTCCTGGATCAGCAGATACTTCGACAGGTCGCTCGAAATGGGCAGGCCGCGCACGGTCATCGAGGTGAAACCGTCGGTGCCTGTGTTCTCGACGCGGATGCCGGGCATGTTGCCGATGATCGCGGTCGTCGCAGTGACGCCCAGGCGCTCAATGGCGTTCTCGTCGAGCGAAGTTGCCGAAATGGCCGAATCCAGCAGATCGCGTCCCTTGGCAACGCCGGTGCTGAATGTCTTGCCCGCAGGTGCGGGGGCAGCGACCCTTCCCTGACTTCCGCTGCGGCCTTCGCCGTTGGTGTCCGCCCCATCTGCGGCATAGGCGGCGGTCGAACCGATCATCATCGCCGAAGCCAACAAGGTAAAACGCAAAGCCATTCTGGTAACCTCCCTATGCCATGGCATTTCAGGAAGGCGATTACGAAGAATTCGCGAATTTATCCGTTGTGACGATATAGGCAAATTTGCGGATTTTCTCGGCAGAGATGACGAAATAACCGTAAACTTTAGGTGGAAATACTTAAAGCATGTCCCGGTCAGTCCAACCATTCGATCCATTCGCCATAAGGATGGCAATGCGCCAGCAACCGTGTCTGCCCGCGATGGCCGTCCTCGCTGCCGCCGCCGCTGCTCGCCAGGCCGCTCCAGTGCGTGACATGCAGCTTTACCGCGCTGCGATCGGCGCTCCATTCCAGCGCGATCCAGGCCAGCGGCCGTTCCGGCGTAGCGAGGGCGCCGGCGCGGATAATGGCCGCCGTGATCTCGCCCCGGTCGGCCGCCGACAGATATTGCATGACCATCGAATGGACGATCACCCGCCGCGTGCCGGCACTCTGGGGCGCGCGCAGGCGCCTTTCCAGCCAGGGCGCGGCGCTGCCCCGATCCACCCGTGGCGGATGGTCGCGGGCGATGGCCAGAGCACGCGCCAGCCGCGCCAGCCGGTCGGGCTTGTCCGGCCAGACATAGGCCTGCATGCGCCGCACGCTGTCCGGATCGCGCGGATCGACGGGCGCCAGGTCAACGCCGCGCGCCGATGCGATGCGCAGGGCGCCGGACGGCGGCGACGGGCCGCGCCAGTCGGGCACGATGTGCAGTGACGCGGCATCCGGGCCGCATTCGGTGCGTCCCAGCGTGAAGCGATACCGCGCAAGGTTCAGATTGAGGCCGGCGCTCGCCCCCACTTCCAGCAATTCCACCGGCATTTTCGCCGGCGCGTCGAGCGTCAGCAGCGCCGCGGCGAAAGCGGCCGATCGCGCCACCTCGTTGGTCTGGGTGGGGTGGGCCATCCATTCGATGATGAAGCTCTGGTGCAAGGCCAGCGCCTCTGCCACCGCCGCGTCGAAATCGCCCTGCCGCGCGGCGATCAGGGCCGCCAGGCGCGCTGGCTGCCCGTCGAGCGCCAGGGCGTGCAGCGCCGAAGCGAGCCGGAATGCGACGGCATCGGCGCCGAATTCGCCGGGCCAGTTGTCGAACATCAGCGCAAGGCCGGGGGCACGATCCAGTTGCCGCCAGGCCGCTTCCACCAGGCGCGCCACGAAAGGGGAGCCGAGCGCGGCAATGCGGGCCGCATGCACGCACAGCCCGTCGCGCCGCGGCGCGATCGCCCGTGCCGCTTCCCGGTCAAAGGACACCGCCGTCATCGTTTGCGTCACGCCTGCCTGATCCATGATCCACGGCTTCTATGGCCGGCAAGGTCCTGCCAGTCCGCCACCGGCGCAGCCGTAGAGTTACGTAAAAGCGCCGAGAAACAACGCTGCTGTGGCCATTGGCCAAGGCCGCGTGGCGCATCGCACGGCACGTTTCGCGATCTGATGCGTTACGGGCCTACGGGTTCTTGCGCGCCCTCTCTCGCATCAATCGAGGACACCAGCCCGATCGTGACCGATCCCATGCCCGAGATGCTGTCCCGTGCCGAACTGGACGCAGAAGTGCGGCGCCTGCGCCAGTCCCTGGCCGAGGGCGGGAGCGGCATCGCCACCGAACGCGCCGAGGCCCGTCGCCAGGCATTGTTCGAAACGATCGACGATGGTTTCTGCATCATCGAATTCTTCGACGGTCCGCATGGCCCGTTGAGCGACTATCGCCATGTCGAGGCCAATTCGGGCTATGAGCGCCATACCGGCATTGCCGATATCGTCGGCAAGACCCTGCGCGACATCGCCCCGGACGAGGCGGATGACTGGCTGGCGCTTTATGGCCAGGTGCTGAGGACTGGCGAGCCGCTGCGCTTCGAACGCGAATTCCGCTCCGCCAGGCGCTGGATCGAGGTTTCCGCCCGGCGGATCGGCCAGCAGGGCGATCGCCAGGTCTCGGTGCTGTTCCGCGACATTACTGCGCGCAAGGCATCGGAACAGGCCTTGCGGCAGAGCGAGGCACTGGCCCGCGACAGTGTGCAACGCATGCAGCTGGCGCTTTCGGCCGGGGCGATCCTGGGCACATGGATGTGGGATATCGCGGCCGGGCTGGTGATCGTCGACGAAGGCTTTGCCGCCGCTTTCGGCGTGCCGGCGGGGGCGGATTTTTCGCGGCAGGAGCCCGAGCGCCTGATCGCGGCCATTCACCCCGACGACCGGGACGGCGTCCGGGCCGCCATCGCCGCCTGTCTGGCCGCGCCAGGCCCGTATCGCGTCCAGTATCGCGTCCGGGGCCACGACGGCCGCGATACCTGGGTGGAAGCGGTGGGCCGGGTCGAAACCGACGCGCATGGCGTGGCCGTGCGCTTTCCCGGGGTGCTGCTCGACCTCGAGGCGCGGCGCAGCGTGGAGGCCGAGCGCGACCGCGTGACCGAGGAACTGCGCCGTCTGACCGAAACCCTGGAACAACGCGTGGCCGATCGCACGGCCGAACTCATGCATGCCGAGGAACAGCTGCGCCAGGCGCAGAAGATGGAAGCGGTGGGGCAACTGACCGGCGGACTGGCGCACGATTTCAACAATCTGCTGGCCGGCATCTCCGGCTCGCTGGAAATGATCGGCGTGCGCCTGGCACAGGGCCGCTTTGCCGAAGTGGAAAAGTACCTGGCCCTGGCCCAGGCGGCCGGTCGCCGCGCTGCCGCGCTCACCCATCGCCTGCTGGCCTTTTCGCGGCGGCAGACCCTGGCGCCCCGCGTCACCAACATCAACGATCTGGTGGATGGCATGGCCGATCTGGTGCGGCGCACCGTCGGCCCGGCCATTGCCGTGGAATGCGTCGGCGCGGCCGGCTTGTGGACCGCGCAGGTCGATGTCAGCCAGCTGGAAAATGCCCTGCTCAACCTGTGTCTCAACGCGCGCGATGCCATGCCCGAAGGCGGGCGCATCACGATCGAGACCGCCAACCGCTGGTTCGACAAGCGCGCGGCGAGCGCGCACGACATTCCGCCCGGCCAGTACGTCGCGCTCAGTGTGACCGACACCGGCGTCGGCATGTCGGATGACGTCATCGCCAAGGCTTTCGACCCGTTCTTCACCACCAAGCCGCTGGGCCAGGGCACGGGGCTGGGCCTTTCGATGATCTACGGCTTTGCCCGCCAATCGGGCGGACATGCGCGGATCTATTCCGAACTGGGGTGCGGCACCACCGTGTGCATCCATCTGCCCCGGTATTATGGCGCCGGCGAAACGAACCCGGATGAAGGCCTCGCGACGGCCGCTGCGGCCGCCCCGCCGGCGCCGGTGCCCGGCCAGGGCACCGTGCTGGTGGTCGACGACGAACCGCTGGTGCGGATGCTGGTGGTCACCGCACTGGAAGACATGGGCCATGCCGTGCTGGAAGCCGAAGACGGGGCACAGGGGCTCAAGATCCTCCAGTCCGCCGTCGCGGTCGATCTGGTGATAACCGACGTTGGCCTGCCAGGCGGCATGAACGGGCGGCAGATGGCCGATGCGGCGCGCGGCCATCGTCCCGACATGCCGGTGCTGTTCATCACCGGCTATGCCGAAAACGCGATCATCGGCAACGGCCATCTGGACCCTGGCATGCAGATCCTGACCAAGCCCTTTGCCGTGGCCGATCTGGAACAGCGGGTACAGGCCATGCTGCCGGGCGCGGCGCACGCGGAATGATAGCGGATCAAACCCCTTCCGCGATGAGAAGATCGTTAACCAAATTGCCCTATTGCTGAAACAAAGCGCAAGGAGGGGCTTGGCATGCCGATGATAGGCTGGCGCGCCGCAAGGACGCCGCGATGACCGCGATGGTCACCGTCTCTTTAGGGACGCAGATGGTGTGCAGCCCCGCACGGCTCAGCGCCGTTCTGCGCGAACGCACCCGGCACGAGCATGAAGCCTGTGAAGATGCGATGGACCTGGCGCGCCGGCTGGGCAGTGCCGCTGCCTATGCCGGCCTGCTGCGGTCCATGCAATCGGCCTATCTCCAGCTTGACGGCGACGAAGCCATGCAGCGCGCCGGGCAGGCCCTGGGCATGCCGGGCCTCGTCCGGAATGCGCTGGATCGTCTGGCCGGCGATCTCGGCTCGGCAGGTACGGCTGCTGTGGCAAGGCCGGTGTTCTCCACCGTGGCCGAAGCCGTCGGCGGCATTTATGTCGTCCTGGGCTCCCGCCTGGGCGGGCAATTGATCGCACGGCTGGTCCGCGAACGGTTGCCCGGCGCCCCGGTGCAGTTTTTCGCCGGCCCGGACGATGGGCTGCCCTGGCCGATCTGCAAGGCGCGGCTTGACGAATATGGGCAGCGCTTTCCGGAAACGACCGAACGGGTCGTCGACGGCGCGCGCACCGCGTTCGGCCTTTTTGCCACGGCGCTGACGGAAACCGACCCGTGCAGGTGAGCGACACCGCGCTGGCGGCGTGCGACCGGGAGCCGATCCACCTGCCAGGTGCCATCCAGCAGTTCGGCGCGCTGGTGGTTGCCGATGCCCAGGGCCGGATCGTGCAGGTTTCGGCCAACCTGGCAGACTGGCTAGACATTCCCCCCGGGGCGGCGCTGGGCCGATCGATCGAGGCTCTGTTCGGCAGCGCCTTTGCCGATGCGGTGGGCAAGGCCCTGGCCAGCGATGCCAACCGCCGCGCCAATGTGCTGAAAGGCCCGCCGGGCCTGGACCTGGCCGTGACCGCGCACCAGTACCAAGGCGTGACGTTCCTCGAGTTCGAGACGAATGCGGCAAGCGGGCCGAACGACCTCGACGATGTGCATCGCCTGGTTTCCGGCCTGCGCAGCGCAACCACCAGCGACGAGCTGGCGGGCGATGTGGTCCGCGATCTCAAGCGGCTCAGCGGCTTTGACCGGGTGATGCTGTACCGGTTCGACGAACACGGCCACGGCCAGATCATTGCCGAGGCGCTGGCCGAGGGGTTGGAACCCTATCTCGGTCTGCATTACCCGGCCACCGACATACCCCGGCAGGCGCGCCGCATGTATCTTGCGCAGCGCCTTCGCTACATTGCCGATGTCGGCTACGATCCGGTGGCGATGCAGGGCCTGCCCGGGCACGAAGCGCCCGTCGACATGACTTTCTGCGCGCTGCGCAGCATCTCTCCGGTGCATATCGAGTATCTGCGCAACATGGGCGTCGGGGCAACCCTCGCCTTGTCGGTGGTCATCGACGACAAGCTATGGGGCATGGTGGTGTGCCATCACCGCACGCCGATTTTCCTGTCGCCACAGCGGCGGGCGATCTGCGATCTGGTCGGCCATCTCACTTCGGCCCTGCTGGCGGCCCGACTGCGCGCTGAAACGATGGCGGCGCGGGTGAGCCGGCAGCACATGCTGGCAGCGCTGGGTGAACGCCTGCTGACGGGGGCCAGCGTGGCCAGTGCGCTGGCAGACGATCCCGCCAGCCTGCTCGGCGTGGTGAAGGCCGACGGCGTCTACCTGCGGCTGGGCGGTGAAACGCGGCTGATCGGCAAGACGCCTGACGCCGACACCGCGCGCCTGGTCCTTGCGGGGCTCCAGGCCTCGGACGGCCAGCCGCCCTATGCTTCGGCCTCGCTGGCGCAAGCCTTTCCCGATCTGCCCCTGGGCAATATCGCCGGGGCGCTGGTCATTCCGATTTCGCACAATCCCGAAGACGGCATCGTCTGGTTCCGGCACGAGGTAACGCAGAACGTCACCTGGGGCGGGGATCCTTCGCAGCTCAAGATCGCCGACGGAGAACGCCTGACGCCCCGCAAATCGTTTGCCGCCTGGCGCGATACCGTGCGGGGGCGGGCTTTGCCGTGGACCCGCGTGGACCTGGGCAACACGCGCGAGTTGCGCCGGATGGTCACCGCCGCGCTGCTGCGCCAGACCGAACAGCAACTGGCCGTGCTGAGCCATTACGATCCGCTTACCGGCCTGCCCAACCGGCGGGCACTCCAAGAAGAGCTGACCGCGCTGAGCGGGGCGGGCGATCCGGCCGCGGCGCTGCTGTTCCTCGATCTCGATCGCTTCAAGACGGTGAACGATTCGCTCGGCCATGCCGCCGGCGACGAATTGCTTGTCCAGGTGGCAGAGCGTCTGCGGGGCGCGATCGGCCGCGAAGGCGTTGTCGCGCGGCTGGGCGGCGACGAATTCGTCGCCCTGCTGCCGGGGGCCGACGAGCATGCCGGGCGGGTTGTCGCATCGCGCATTCTCGATGCGTTCAGCCACCCTTTCCTGATCGAAAACCGCCCCCACCGCGCCAAGACCAGTATCGGCCTGGCCCTGTCGCCCGCCGTTTTGCCCGAAGACCTGCTGCGGGCGGCCGACGCGGCGATGTATGCCTCTAAGCGGCAGGGCGGCGCAGAGCTCACGGTGTACGAGGCGCGCCTCCATGCCGAAGTGATGGACCGCTTGCGGCTGGAGCAGGACCTTTTCGTGGCGGGGGAGCGCGACCAGTTCTTTCTCGTTTTCCAGCCCATCGTCGAGACCGGCACGCATCAGATCGTGGGATACGAGGCGCTGCTGCGCTGGCGCCATCCCGAACGCGGTGTCGTGGTGCCTTCGGATTTCATTCCGATCGCCGAGGAAACCGGCCAGATCCTGCCCATCGGCCGCTGGGTGCTCGATCAGGCGGTGGCCACGGTGACCGCTTGGAACCGCCGGTTCGGCACGCGGCTGTTCGTGTCGGTCAATGTTTCGCCCCAGCAGCTGGCCCACTCCCATTTCGTGCATGCGGTCGAAGCTGCGCTCGTTGCCCATCGCGCCACACCCGGGGCAATCGTTCTGGAAGTGACCGAAACCACGATGATGGACCGTTCGGCCCTGCTCCGGCTGGAAGCGCTGCGCCGGCTGGGGGCGGGAATCGCGATCGACGATTTCGGCACGGGCTTTTCCAACCTCGCCTATCTGCGCGATCTGCCGGCCGACAAGGTCAAGATCGATCGCCGCTTCATCAAGGCCGCCGTCGAAAGCGCCGATGATCGCGCGTTCCTGGGGGCGATCGTCAACCTCGCCCGCACCACGCGGATGACGGTACTGGCCGAAGGTGTCGAAACCGAGGAGGAAAGCCGTATCGTGACCGAGGTGGGTTGCGATCTGATCCAGGGGTATTTCTTCGGGCGCCCGCAAGAAACGGATGGCGTGGAAGCAACGCTGGCGGCTTTGCCGGGCACGCCCCCGATCCGGATAACCGGCGGGCGATAACCGGCAGAACGCGCGCCGCCGGGCATAACAGGGATATCATGGCCGGGTGTCGCGGCCGGATGGCGCAGGCGCGCGGCTTGCGTCGATGGCCCCGCATCCCCATAGCGGGGCTATGGCCAGTCACTCTTTTCCCGATCGTTCCACGTGGAACACCGGTATCGCCCGGCAGCTCGAGCCGCTGGTGCGGCGGGTGCTGGCGCCCAATCCATCGCCTTTCACGTTCACCGGCACGCAAACCTATCTGGTGGGGGCGGGTGACGATGTGGCGGTGATCGATCCCGGCCCGGACGGCAACGGCGCCTCCCCCGGCCCCGCCAACCATGCCGATACCAATGGCGAAGGGCACGTTGCCGCGATCCTGGCAGCGGTGGGCAACGCACGGATCGCGGCGATCGTGTGCACTCACACCCATCGTGACCACAGCCCCGCCTCGCGCCCCCTCGCGGCCCTTACCGGGGCGCCGATCATCGGTTGCGCGCCCCTGGCGCTCCATGACGAGGGGCCGCGGGCCGATGCCGCGTTCGATCCCGACTATGTGCCCACCCGCGTGCTCGTCGATGGCGATGAGTTGACCGGCGACGGCTGGACGCTGCAGGCCGTCGCGACGCCTGGCCACACCAGCAACCACTTGTGCCTGGCGCTCAAGGAAAGCGGCGCCCTGTTCACCGGCGACCATGTCATGGGCTGGTCCACCAGCGTGGTCTCGCCGCCCGACGGCGACATGGCCGCCTATATGGCTTCGCTGCAGAAGCTGTACGACCGGCCGCAGGATCGCGTCTATTACCCCGCGCACGGTGACCCGGTCGACAATCCCCACCAGTTCGTGCGCGGGATGCTGGGCCATCGCCGCCAGCGCGAGCGGCAGATCCTGCGCGTGCTCGAAAGCGGCGCGCAGGCCATTCCCGCCATGGTGGCGCAGATGTACAAGGGGCTTGACCCCCGCCTTGCCGGCGCGGCCGGCCGTTCGGTGCTGGCCCATCTGCTCGATCTGGAACGGCAAGGGCGAGTCGTTCGTTCGGAGGAAGAATGGATGATCCCGCGCTGAACTCGTCGCTGAACCCGTCACCGGGCACCGTGCCCCCTTCGCGGCCGCGTCTCGCCCTGGCCCGGCGCAGCGCTTTGCCCTGGCTGCTGTTCTTCGGCGCGCTGGCGCTTGCCGCCTTTCTCGGCTGGCGACTGTGGAAGCCGCAGGATATCGGCGATCCGCTGGCCACCAGCCTCGTCGCGTTCCAGCGGCAGAACAGCCTGACGGTATTCAGTGCCGAGCTGGCGCCCGTCGTCTCCAGCAACGATAGCCGCCTGTTCGGACTGGTGCAGTCCAAGCAGGTGGCGGTGATCCCCGCGCGCATCGATTACACGATCGATCTGGCGCAGATGAACCCTGGCCGCATGGCCTGGGACGCGGCCAGCCAGACATTGTCGGTGCGCCTGCCGCCGCTGCGACTCAGCCGGCCCAACCTGGACGAGGCGCGGGCGCAGTATCTGCGCGAAGGCGTGTGGATCACCCGCGCCGCGCAGGACGAGCTTACCCGCGACAATACCCGGCTGGCCGAACGGCTGGCCGGCCAGCAAGCCGCCAATCCGGTGCTCATGGGGCTGGCCCGCAATGCCGCCAAGGACGCGGTGCGCCAGAACCTGGCCATTCCGCTGCACGTCGCCGGCTATGGCAAAGTGAACGTTGCCGTCAGCATCGACGGGGAAACCGCGCCATAGGCCCGCTATGGCTCTTGGCATCGGGTGCGCAGGTCCCTAAGTCGCGCGCAGAGCCGGCACGCCCACCGTCCGGCAGCAGGAGCGATCGATGACGGCCCAGCCCACCAACCTGTCAGGCCTCGACCTGCGCGCCGAGATCGACCGGCTGCGCACGGAGCGCAAGGCCGTGATCCTGGCGCATTATTACCAGAAGCCGGAAATTCAGGACCTGGCCGATTTCGTCGGCGATTCGCTTGAGCTTTCGCGCAAGGCCGCCGCGACCGATGCCGAAGTCATCGCTTTTTGCGGGGTGCGGTTCATGGCCGAAACCGCCAAGATCCTGAGCCCCGACAAGATCGTGGTGCTGCCCGATCTCGATGCCGGATGCAGTCTCGAGGATTCGTGCCCGCCCGACCAGTTCGCCGCGTTCCGCGCGCAGCATCCCGATCATATCGCGTTGACCTACATCAACTGCTCGACCGAAGTGAAAGCCCTGTCGGACGTTATCGTGACGTCATCGAGCGCCGAAACGATCCTGGCCAAGATCCCGCCCGAACAGAAGATCATCTTCGGGCCGGACAAGCACCTGGGCGGCTATCTCAACCGCAAATTCGGACGCGACATGCTGTTGTGGCCCGGGGTGTGCATCGTGCACGAGGCGTTCAGCGAAACCGAGCTGCTCAAGCTCAAGGCACGGCATCCCGATGCGCCGATCGCCGCCCATCCCGAATGCCCGGCGCATATCGTCGATCATGCCGATTATGTCGGTTCCACCAGCGGCATTCTCAACTATGCCAAGACCATGGCGGGCGACACCCTGATCGTGGCGACCGAGCCGCACATCATTCACCAGATGGAACTGGCCATGCCCGGCAAGACGTTCATCGGCGCGCCGGGTGCCGATGGCAATTGCAACTGCAACATCTGCCCCTACATGGCGCTCAACACGCTGGAAAAGCTCTACCTCGCGCTGTGTGACCTGACCCCGCGGATCGAGATCGAGGAAGGCCTGCGCCTGGAAGCGAAGAAAAGCCTCGATGCCATGCTCGCGATGGCCAGCGGCACCGTGGGCCAGGGCGATCTGGGGCGGCGTTGATCTGGGCAGGGTTGGCAGCAAAATGTATTCTCCTTCAGCCTTCAAGGAAGACCGTCAGGATTTGCTGCGCGAGGCCATAGGCCGCTTTCCACTCGGCACGCTGATCACCTGCGGTACCCTGGGTCTGATCGCCAACCTCGTGCCGTTCAGCCTTCGCAGGGGCGCACACGGGGATGTTCTCTGCGCACACCTGGCCAAAGCCAATACGCAAATTGCAGATCTGAGCGCGGGAACGCAGGCACTGGTGGTGTTTCAAGGGCCGCAAGCCTATGTAAGCCCGTCGTGGTATCCCACCAAGCAGCAGCACGGGAAAGTGGTTCCAACCTGGAACTATGTGGTTGTGCAGGTTCGGGGCACGCCCCGCATCATTGACGATCTCGTCTGGCTGCGTGACCAGCTTGGCAAGTTGACCGACACGCACGAGCACGGGCGCGCGGACCCTTGGCGGATCGATGATGCTCCGGCGGACTTTATCGCCGGACAGATGAGAGGCATCGTCGGCCTGGAAGTGCCGGTCGAGCAGATCGAAGGGAAATGGAAGGTAAGTCAGAACCGGCCCCTGGCCGACCGGCTCGGAGTGGAGGCAGGACTGCGGGCGGCAGGAGCGGTTGATCTTGCTGAAGAAGTGTCTATTCGAACGGAGGGTCGGTAGACCGCAGGACAGACAGCCTCTTGACGGCCTGCGCAGTGGCAGACTTTTCTTTTGCGGTTCCAAGCAAATCCTGTGGCATCAGATGTCGGCAGCCTCTTGCGTAACGGTCAGGTCGGACGCAAACTGCGTTTCAAATGAAAACGCAGTTTGCGTCTGCATCAAGAGGCCCTTCGCATGACCCAGTCTTCTGACCAGCCCCACCATGCCCCGCTGTTCCAGCCGATCGATTTCGGCGCGATCGCGGCGCCCAACCGCATCGTCATGGCCCCGCTGACGCGCGCCCGCGCCGGGCGTGACGGGGTGCCGACGCCGATCATGGCCACCTATTACAGCCAGCGCGCCAGCGCCGGGTTGCTGATCTCCGAAGCCACCGGCATCAGCCGGGAAGGGGCCGGCTGGCCCTATGCCCCCGGCTTGTGGACCCAAGCCCAGGTGGAAGGGTGGAAGCCGGTGACCGACGCGGTGCACCAGGCGGGCGGGCGCATCGTGGCCCAGCTGTGGCACATGGGGCGCCTGGTCCATCCCGATTTCATCGATGGGCAGCGGCCCGTCTCCGCCTCGGCCACGCGTGGTCCCGGCTATGCGCATACTTATGATGGCAACCAGGACTATGTCGAAGCGCGGCCGCTGCGGGTGGACGAGTTTCCCCGCCTGCTCGACGATTATGCCCATGCCGCCGAGAATGCCCGGAAAGCCGGTTTCGACGGCGTGCAGTTGCACGCGGCGAACGGCTACCTGATCGACCAGTTCCTGCGCGATTCGGCCAATCTGCGCACCGACGATTACGGCGGCAGCCCGGAAAACCGCGTCCGCCTGCTGCGCCAGGTGATGGAGCGCCTGATTGCCGTGTGGGGCGCAGACCGCGTCGGCGTGCGCCTTTCGCCCAACGGCGAATCGCAAGGGGTGAACGACAGCGACCCGGCGGCGCTTTTCGGCGTGGCGGCGCGCGTGCTGCAGGATCTGCAGCCGGCTTTCGTGGAGCTGCGCCAGCCCGGCCCCGATGGCAGCTTCGGCGCCAGCGACGTGCCCCAGCAGGACGCGCTGATCCGTTCGCTCTATACCGGGCCGCTGGTGCTCAACAGCGATTACACGCCCCAGGGCGCGGCGGCCGATGTGGCCGCGGGCCGGGCCGATGCTATCAGCTTTGGCCGTCCGTTCATTTCCAATCCCGATCTGGTGGAACGCATCGCGCGCGACGCGCCCCTGGCACCCAATCGCGACGTGCCGGCATCGTGGTACACCCCGGGGCCGCAAGGCTATATCGACTATCCCACCCTGGCCCAGGAAACGGTCTGAAAAGCCGCTGCGACCGGGAGCCGGCGCTATGGCGCCGGGGCCTGGTCCGCGCCGGCGGGGGCGGTTGGCGGGCTTTCGCGCGGCCCGTCGTCCGGGCCGGTCGGGCCGGTCTCTTCGGGGTCCGGGCGGGCGGCCCTGCCATCGGCGGTGTTCACCACAGGCTGCAATGGCGGCGTGCCGGTGGCGCCGTCCAGATCGATCATCGCATCGCTGACCGTGCCGGGCAGAACCTCGCCGCCCGCCGCCTTGGCTGCGCCCTTGTCGCGGTCGTCGGTTTTCTGACAACCGCCCAGGCCGGCGAGGAGGACGACGGCAGACAGCGAAGCGAGCGCGGTTTTCATCAAGGGTTCTCTCCCAAGGGCGGACTTGGTTCCACAGGCGGACAGGGCACGTCGAGCTTGGCCAGAAAGCCCGGCAAACGGGCCAGCAGCGCTTCGTCCCATTGCGCGCTGCCCACCGGGCGGCCCAGGTCCTGCAGGCTGGTGACCCCGAATTCCTCGATCCCGCAAGGCACGATCCCGCCGAAATGTGCAAGATCGGGCGACAGGTTCACCGCAAAACCGTGCATCGTCACCCAACGGCGGATGCGCACGCCGATCGCGCCGATCTTGGCTTCGCGCCCGTCGGCCCCGGCGCACCAGATCCCGATGCGTCCTTCCGCTCGCCAGGCCGTAACGCCGAAATCGGTCAGGGTATCGATCACCCAGCCTTCCAGCGCATGGACGAAGCCGCGCACGTCGCGCGCGCGCCGGCGCAGATCGAGCATGACATAGCCGATGCGCTGGCCAGGCCCGTGATAGGTATAGCGCCCGCCCCGCCCCGCTTCGACCACCTCGAAACGCGGATCGAGCAGTTCGGCGCGGTCGGCGCTGGTTCCGGCGGTATAGACGGGCGGATGCTCGAGCAGCCACAGCATCTCGGCCGCGCTGCCTTCGGCAATCGCCGCATTGCGTGCCGCCATCGCGTCCAACGCCGGACGATAGGGCACGAGGGTGGTTTCCCGCACGATTTCGATGCTGTCGGGCGTGGTCATCATGCCTTGCGACTTGGCCTCGAAGCCGGCCGGGCGCAAGAGGCAAGCGGCCGGGAAGACGCGTGCGTGCCGGCGCGGGCTTTGCTAAGGGCAGGCACGCGCAAGCTGTGAACAGGCAAGCCACAAGGAAACCAAGTGACCAAACCTTCGATCGCCCCGCTGGACAGCATGGCCGCCTGGCAGGATGCCACCCGCATCGTTTCGGCCAACACCGACGTGCTGCTGGCGATCGCCGGGGTGTTCTTCCTGCTGCCGATGCTGGTCTGGGCCGTGTTCGTGACACCGCCGGTCGTCAATCCGGATATGCAACCCCAGCAACTGACCCAGGTGGTGCGGGATTACTATGTCGCCAACCTGCCCTATCTGCTGGTGCTGTCACTGCTGCTGGCTGTCGGGTTCGTCACCATGCTGGTGGGCATTCTCGATCGCAGCCGCCCCACGGTGGGGCAGGCGCTGCGCAACTGCGCCGTGCGCGTGCCCGCCTATGTCGCCGCGCAGATCCTGATAGGCCTGGTCGCCACGCTGCTGATGTCGGTGACAAGCGGCGTGCTGATCGCGCTGCGCATGCCCCCCGCGCTGGCGGCCGGTGCCGGCCTTGCGGCCATGATCTATCCCCTGCTGCGCACGATCATGGTCGGCCCGGTGCTGGGCGTGGGGCGAACGCACAACCCGATCATGGCGATCCGGGCCAGCCTGGCCCTGACACGCGGCAACACCAGCCGCATCTTCTTGTTCCTGGGCCTCGCGACAGTGACTTTCCTGGTGGCGCACAGCGTCATAACCCTGCTTGTGGGCCTGGTCGGCGCACAATTGCTGGGCGCCGAAAGCGAAACCGCGCGGGTGATCAACGAGGCCGTCTCGGCCCTGCTCTATTCGGCGGGCTACACCTATTTCGTGGCCATGCTGGCGGGCATCCACAGCCAACTGACCAAAGACCTGCCACGCCGCGCCGCCTGAACGAAACGGAACGGTTCTGTTCCATTATCGCGACGGGCCACGATCGCGACTGGCCATAATCGCGACTGGCCATGATCGCGAAAGACGTACCGGTCAGTCTTTCCAGCCCCACGAAATCACGCACGGGGGGAAGTTCGCCGGCTCGAAGCCCTTGTCGATGCGATTGAAATAACGGCTCATGAGCGTGCGGGCGCGGGCGGTGTACTGGTAGACCAGAAAGGCCCCGCCCTGGCGCAGCACGCGGTGGGTGGCGGCCATGATCGCCGGGCCGACCCCTTCGGGAAGCGTGGTGAAGGGCAAGCCCGAGAGCACGTAGTCGGCATGGTCGAACCCATGCTGGCGCACGATGCTTTCCACATCGGCCGCGGACCCGTGCACCGCGATGAAGCGGCTGTCGGCAATCGTGCGCGAGAGATAGGCGATGAAATCGGGGTTGGTGTCGATCACGATCAGCCGCGCATCGCCGCGCAGGCGATCGAGCACCGGCTGGCAGAACGTGCCGACACCCGGGCCATATTCCACGAACAGGTCGCAGCGTTCCCAATCGACCTTCGACAGCACGCGCGCGATCGTGCGGCGCGAGGACGGCGCAATTGCCCCCACCATCACCGGATGCTTGAGGAAGCCCTTGAAGAAAATGCCCGCCGGACCGAGCATGCGTTCCGCCTTGCGTCGAACCCGCTGATGCAAGGGGACACGCGCCGCCTGGGTCGAATTCATTGTGGACAGGCTTCCCTATTTTCGTTTGTACGCAGCGCACGTTGCAAATCTGCGGCATTATTGCAAGCGTTCGACATGCCACACGGTGCCATGCGGCGAACCGTTACAGAACCCGTTGTTTGCACGATCCGTCGCATCAGCCCGGCAAATGCGGCGTTTCGGGCACTGGCGTAAGCGCCCGGCCAGTGGTGAACCAGGCGGAAAGATTGTCGATCATCAACTGGCCCATGGCCTGACGCGTGGTGACCGTGCCGGAACCGACATGGGGCAGCAGCACGACATTGTCCTGCGCCAGCAGGGCGGGCGGAACATGTGGTTCGTTGGCAAAGACATCGAGCCCGGCGGCCAGGATGGTGCCGGATCGGAGAGCCGCAATCAGTGCGGCTTCATCCACGACGCTGCCCCGCGCCACGTTGATCAGCACACCTTGCGGCCCCAGCGCGGCCAGCACCCCGGCATCGACGAGCGCCGCGGTCGAAGCCATGCCGGGCACGATCACGATCAGTACGTCGACGGCCTGCGCCAGCGCCACGACGCTGGGATACCACGGATAGGCGATGTTTTCCTGCCGGGTGCGGCCGTGATAGGCGATCGCGACGTCAAAGCCCTCCAGCCGCCGCGCCACGGCCTTGCCGATGGCACCCAGGCCAAGAATGCCGATACGCCGGCCGCGCAGCGTGGGAGAAAGCGGAAAGTTGCGTTGCGGCCACTGCCCCGCGCGCAGATGCCGTTCGGCCTGCGGCAGGCGCCGGATCGTGGCGAGCAGCAGCCCGAGGGTAAGATCGGCTACTTCCTCGTCCAGCACGCCGGGGGTGTTGGTCACCACCACGCCGCGGGCACGCGCTGCCTCCACGTCGATATTGTCATAGCCAACGCCGAGGTTGGCGATGATTTCAAGCGCCGGCAGACGCGCCATCAGATCCGCCCCCAGGCGCCCGAACAGGG
This sequence comes from Novosphingobium sp. DS6-6, assembly GCF_057784975.1. Lineage (NCBI taxonomy): Bacteria > Pseudomonadati > Pseudomonadota > Alphaproteobacteria > Sphingomonadales > Sphingomonadaceae > Novosphingobium > Novosphingobium sp. DS6-6. Next base: position 309,221 of record NZ_JBYNTS010000002.1, read on the forward strand.
CATTGGTGGCAAGCGCGCGGATCGACCCGGCGGCTTCCTCGGGGAACCCGTCCTGCAGGCGGTGAACGGTGAACGCGGCTTCCAGCGGGGCCATGGTGAAAGGCGGAAACGGCGCGGCGGCAAGAACGGCGGGCTTGGTCATCATGCCGCGATCCTAGCGGGCAATCGCCCGGCCTGTCAGCCCCCGGCTGCGCTGCGCGTCAGGGGTAGCGCAGCTTGATGCGGGTGGAAAGGTTGCTCCGCGGCACGGCGAGGCGGACCGAACGGAACGCCAGCAGGCTTTCGATCGACCCGGGATTGCCGGAAAAGCCGAAACCTTCGGAGGGCAGGCCCATCGGCCCAATGCGATTGAGCGCCCCGGAACTGTCCTCGTCATGATAGACCGCCAAGGCATAGACGCCCGGACGCGGCAGAAACAGGCACAGGCGCGTCTTTTCCGCCCGCGCCGGCACCCGGCTGACATAGAGCGAGCCGCCATCGATCAGGAACTTGCCGGCATCGTCGGGATAGAGCGTGATCGTGATCGTGCCGCGATCGGATCGCACCTTGTCGACCGTGACGTTGAGCCAGGTATCGCTCGGCGGCCCGGCACATCCCAACGGGGGCAGGCGCACGCGATGGGTCTCTGCCGATGCCGCTGCGGGTGCAAGCGCTAGGGCGCAGGCCATGGTCAGGCCGGGAACGACACGGTGCAGGGATTCGATCAGCGCTTTCACACTCTTGTCGATGGCAAGCCCGGCGCATCATGGCAAGAGGGCGCCGCCACGCCCCGGTCTTTCGCCCGGCAAGCGTGGCATCGTTGCCAGTGGTGGCTGCGGAAGTGCCTCGATCGGGGCAAGCGCATGATCGGGGCTGGCGCATGAGCCCGAAACCGGACAATCCGTGTGGAAAAGACCGCCAAGGCGGCTTGTGGCTCCGATTCGGCCCGGTTAAGCGCCGGATGGCGCCTGCTTGGCGAGCGGGCCGGGCCGGGTTATCCCCGGACGGCCGGATTAAGGTCATCTGCCGGTCCTTCGCCCGGTTTCTTCACGTTCGGTCCCTTCCCGTCGCAATCGGATCCTGTCGATGCCAGTGCCGTTGATTTCCCCCTCGATCCTGTCCGCCGACTTTTCCCGGCTGGGCGAGGAAGTGCGCGCGATCGACGCGGCCGGGGCGGACTGGATCCATGTCGACGTGATGGACGGCCATTTCGTGCCCAATATCACGATCGGCCCGGCCGTGGTGAAGGCCTTGCGCCCGCATACGGCCAAGCCGTTCGACGTGCATCTGATGATCAGCCCGGTGGACCCGTACCTGGAGGCTTTTGCCGAGGCCGGGGCCGACATCATCACTGTCCACCCTGAGGCCGGGCCGCACGTGCATCGCAGCGTGCAGGCGATCAAGAACCTGGGCAGGAAGGCCGGAATCGCGCTGAACCCGGCGACCCCGGCCAAGATGCTGGACTACCTCATCGACGAGATCGACCTGGTGCTGATCATGAGCGTGAACCCCGGCTTTGGCGGGCAGAGCTTCCTTGCCAGCCAGTTGCGCAAGATCGAGGCCGTGCGCAAGGCGATCGACAAGACCGGCCGCCCCATCCACCTGGAAGTGGACGGGGGAGTCGATGCCGCGACCGCTCGCCGCTGTGTGGAGGCCGGGGCCGACGCCCTGGTGGCCGGCACTGCCACGTTCAAGGGCGGGCCGGCGCATTACGCCGCGAATATCGCGGCGCTCAAGGGGATCGGCTGACCCGTGAGCAAACCCGGCTTCTCCATCGCGCGCGGCCTGTCTGGCAAGACCCCGGCTGGCCCCACGGACGAAGCCAGCCCCGCCCTGCCCCTGGGGCTGGAAAGCGAGCCCCGGCCGCGCGACACCCCGGGCCAGACCGTGCGCGCCGCTCACCCCGCTGCTGCCGATGACGACATGCCGCTGCGCCCCGAAGTGGTCGAACCCGGCCGCGCGCTGGCCCTTGCCGATTTTTCCCCGCCGGTGGTGAGCGCGGGCGAACGCGTCATGCGTTTCGCCTATCGCCTGGGATTGCCGGCCACGGCCCTGCAACCCTTTCGCAAGCGCGCGCGACCGCGCCTGACGGCCACGGTCAGCAATCCCCTGCCCGGCGATGGCGTGGCCGGCAAGGCGCTGCGCGCCGGGCATTTCCTGGTCCACGGGATGAAGGCACCGATCGCCGATACCGAAATGACCGGGCCGCGCCTGCCCCCGCCGCTGGAACGCGTGGTACACGGCTTTGCCTGGTTGCCCGATCTGGAGGCGAGCGGCCCGCGCGCGCAATGCACAGCCATCGCCGAGCGCATCCTGGGCATGTGGCTCGATGCCAATCCCCAGCCCAATGCCAGCCCAGCCTGGGACGTGGGCCATACCGGCCACCGCCTGTTGGCCTGGCTGATCCACGCCCCGCTGCTGCTGTCCGGCAACGACAAGGCATTTCGCAGCCGCCTGCTGCATGCCATGGCCGAAACGGCCCGCTGGCTCGATCGTCATGTCGTGCGCGCCGACGACAAGCTGGCGGAGGCGGCGGGCTGGGCCGGGATCACCGCGGCCGGCCTGCTGATGGCCGATGGCGGCCCGCGCCGTCTGTTTGGCGAAGCCGGCCTGATCCGCGCGCTGGGCGACATGGTGGGCGATGACGGCGGCGTGCTTTCGCGCAGCCCGTTGGGCCAGATCGAGGCGATCACCGTCCTGGTGCGGTTGCGCGCATGCTATGCCGCCGTGCGCCGCGAGCCGCCGCAGCAGATCGAAACGATCCTTTCGCTGCTGGTGCCACCCCTGCTCGCCCTGCTGCACGGCGATGGCGCACTGGGCAGTTGGCAGGGGGCCGGCGCGGTGCCGGCCGAGCGGATCGCGGCATTGATCAAGGCCAGTGGCGTGCGCACGCGGCCGCTGCGCGATGCGCGGCAATGGGGCTATCAAAGGGTGGCAGCAGGCAAATCGGTGCTGATGCTGGATGCCGCGCCCCCGCCGATCGCCCGGCACGCCCGCGATGGCTGCGCTTCCACCCTGGCGTTCGAATTCAGCCACGGGGCCGAACGGCTTATCGTCAATTGCGGTGGCGCCGCTTTTGCCGGGGGGCTTATCCCGCTGCGCCTGGCCCAGGGCCTGCGCGCCACGGCCGCCCATTCCACGCTGACGATCGACGATTTCAATTCCACGGCCGTCCTGATCAACGGCAAGCTGGGCAGCGGCGTTTCCGAAGTGGAAGTGGATCGCCGCACGCTGCAGGCCGACAGCAGCTATGCCGCCGGCAGCCCCGGCCCCGCCGGACAATCGGCCACCCGGATCGAAGCGAGTCACAATGGCTATGTCGGCCGCTATGGCCTGTTGCACCAGCGCATTCTGATCCTGCGCGACGACGGCACCGAACTGCGCGGCGAAGATCTGCTGGTGCCCCATGGGCGGAAAGGCAAGCGCGGCACGATCGCGGTTGCTCTGCGCTTTCATCTCGGCCCGCATATCGAGCTGGCACCCGGCCAGGATGGCCTGGGCATCACGCTGGCCCTGCCCGATGGCGGCCTGTGGCAATTCCGTTCGGGGCGCGATCCGGTGACGATCGAGGATTCGTTGTGGGCCGACGGGCAGGGCCGGCCGCTCGCAACGCGCCAGTTGGTCATCACCGCCAAGGTTCCCCGTAGCGGCGAAAGTTTCTCCTGGCTGCTCAAGAAGATGAGATAGGAATTGCCAACGTGAGCGATGTAACGATCCGCCGGGCGCTGCTGTCGGTGTCCGACAAGACCGGCCTTGTCGAACTGGGCCGGGCACTGGCCGCGCATGGGGTGGAACTGATTTCAACCGGCGGTACGGCCAAGGCCCTGCGCGCGGCGGGCCTTGCCGTGAAAGACATTGCCGAACTGACCGGTTTTCCCGAAATGATGGACGGCCGCGTCAAGACGCTGCACCCCAAAGTCCATGGCGGCCTGCTGGCCGTGCGGGACAATGCCGACCATGCCGCCAGCATGGCCGCGCACGCGATCGAGGCAATCGACCTGGTGGTCGTCAATCTCTATCCGTTCGAAGCGACTGTCGCCAAGGGAGCCGGGCGCGACGAGGTGATCGAGAACATCGACATCGGCGGCCCTTCGATGGTGCGTTCGGCCGCCAAGAACCATGGTTACGTGACGATCCTGACCGACCCGGCCGACTACGCCGCGGCGATCGCGCAGCTTGAGCAGACCGGCGGCGCGACCACGCTGGCTTTCCGCCGCGCCATGGCGGCCAAAGCCTTTGCCGCCACGGCCGCCTATGACAGCGCGATCGCCACCTGGTTTGCAGGTGTGGATCAGCAGCAGCATTTCCCCCAGACGCTCGCCGCCGCGCACAGCCTTGTCACCACGCTCCGCTATGGCGAGAACCCGCACCAGGCCGCCGCGCTTTATGTGCCGCGCCGCCCCGCGGTGACCGGCCTGCCCCAGGCCCGGCAGATCCAGGGCAAGGAACTGTCATACAACAATTATAACGATGCCAATGCCGCGCTGGAACTGGTGGCCGAGTTCGCCCCCGGGGGGTTTTTCGGCGACAGGCCGACGGTGGTGATCGTCAAGCATGCCAACCCCTGCGGCGTGGCCAGCGCCGAAACGCTGCTGGAAGCCTGGCAAGCCGCGCTGGCGTGCGACAGCGTTTCGGCCTTTGGCGGCATCGTTGCGGTCAACCAGCCGCTGGACGGGCCAACGGCCAACGCGATCTGCGAAATCTTTACCGAAGTGGTCGTTGCCCCCGGTGCCGACGAGGCCGCGCGCCAGGCTTTTGCGCGCAAGAAGAACCTGCGCCTGCTGCTGGTGGACGAACTGCCCGACGCGGCGCGCGGCGGCCTTGTCACCGTGCCGATTGCCGGCGGCCTGCTGGTGCAGGATCGCGACAATGGCAGGATTTCGGCCGATGATCTGAAAATCGTGACCCGGCGCGCGCCCACCGGACAGGAACTGAACGACGCGCTGTTTGCCTGGACCGTGGCCAAGCACGTGAAATCCAACGCTATCGTCTATGCCAAGGACGGCGTCACCGCCGGCATCGGCGCGGGGCAGATGAACCGGCGCGACAGCAGCCGCATCGCCGCCGCCAAGGCACGGGAAGCCGCGCAGACCCATGGCTGGCGCGAACCCCGCACCGTGGGGTCTGCCGTGGCATCCGACGCGTTTTTCCCCTTTGCCGATGGCCTGATGGCCGCCGTCGAGGCCGGGGCCACGATGGTGATCCAGCCCGGTGGCTCGATCCGCGACGAAGACGTGATCAAGGCGGCCGACGAAGCGGGGCTTGCCATGGTCTTCACCGGGATGCGTCATTTCCGCCACTGATCGCGGACTTGCCGTGGCGCCGCATTGCTCAGGGCTTGGGCTTGTTGAGAATCGAGTCCGGGTTTTCCTGGATGCGGATTTTGCCCATCGGCGGCTGGGGCGGCAGTGGGCGATCGGCGATCCGGGTTATGGCCGGTGCCGGCCTGGCGCCTGGTGCCGTCACGCGCCAGATCACCCCGCCCACGTCATCACTCACCAGCAGGGCGCCATCCTTGGCAAAGGCGACCCACGTGGGGCGGCCATGGGCCTTGCCGTCCTTGTCGAGGAAGCCGGTCAGCACCGGGGCAGGCGGCGCCGGCAGGACGTTGCCTTGCTTGTCGAACCGGACGAAGACCACATCGTAGCCGGCTGGCGGGCGTCGGTTCCACGAACCGTGGCGAGCAATGAAAGCCCCCCCGGCAAAGCGTTCGCCCATGGTGTTGCCGCCCCGCGCGAACGCGAGGCCGAGCGGCGCGACGTGCGCGCCCAGGCCGTATTCGGGCTTGCGCACGTATTCCATCAGGTATTCGGGCATGGGCGCGTCGACGCGCCAGTCGATGTTCTTCTTCCAGTAGACCCAGGGCCAGCCATATTGCGCGCCGAGCGGCACGCTGGTCAGGTAATCGGGCACGAGATCGGGGCCGAGCATGTCGCGCTCGTTGACCACGGCCCAGAGCTCGCCGGTAAAGGGGTTGAAATCCATGCCGTTGGGATTGCGCATGCCGCCGGCAAACTGGCGCACGCGGCGCTTGGCAAAATCATACTCCAGGATCGTGGCGCGATCGGCTTCGGCATCGACCCCGTTCTCGGCGATGTTGCTTGCAGACCCGATGGAAACATAGAGCCGCTGGCCATCGGGGCTGAGCACCAGGTTGCGCGCCCAGTGCATGCCGGCGGGCGGCAGGCTCATCAGCTTGTCGGGCTTGCCGGGAAGCGCGGTCTGCCCCGGCTGGAACGGCCACGACACCACGCCATTGTGGTTTGCGACATAGAGCCGCCCGTCGCGCCAGACCATGCCGAACGGCGAGTCGAGCGCGGGGTTCTCCATCACGAAGCGCTGTGCCGCCTTGCCCGTGCCATCGTCGCGCAGCAGCACGATCTTGTTGGGCGAAGCGTCTCCGGCGCCCGCCTGGCTGAACAGGAATTCGGCGATCATGCCGGTCAGGCCGCCGATGCTGTCGCCCCGGGGGGCGTTGGTTTCCGCCGTCAGGACATCGCCATTGGGCAGAACGGCAAGCGTGCGCGGGTGCTGCAACCCATCGGCAAAACGCGTGACCACCAGGCCCTGCGCCGCAACCGGCGCTTCGCCCGCCTGCCAGCCGATAGGCTTGGCAATGGAAATGCCGGGGATGGTCTGAGGCGACGGTTCGGCCATCTTGGGATGCGGGCCGGAGGTTTCGTCGGTAGTATATTCGCCGGCCGGGCCGCGGACGGCCCAGGCCAGGAACGCGGCCGTGGCGACGAGAACGAGACCCAGCGCGATGAGGAATTTCTTGAGAGTGCTCATGGCCGTGCAAGGTAAGCCGCGCTTGGCTTCGCTGCAATGACAGCTTGCGGAAAATGGATTAGAGCGACGCCCCATGTACGATTTCCGCTTCGACGCCGCCGACAAGCCCACGCTCTATGCCGATCTTGCCGCTGCAACGCGGGGGCTGATCCACGGCGAAAGCGATGGCGTCGCCAACATGGCCAACGTGGCCGCCTTGCTGGCAATGGCGCTCCCCGATTGCAACTGGACGGGGTTTTATCGGTTGATCGGCGATACGCTGGTACTGGGCCCCTTTGTGGGAAAGCCCGCCTGCATCCGCATCCCGCTGGGACAGGGCGTGTGCGGCATGGCCGCCGCGACGGGGGAAACGCAGCTGGTGCCCGATGTCCATGCCTTTCCCGGCCATATCGCCTGCGATGCGGCGAGTGCGGCCGAACTGGTGGTGCCGATCAGGCGCAATGGCGCGGTGATCGGGGTGATCGATCTCGACAGCCCCACCCCCGCCCGCTTCGATGCGGAGGATGCACGCGGGATCGAGGCTCTCGCGGCAATTCTCGCGCCGGCGCTCTAGATCGCGCCGCCGGTCAGGCGTTGGCAGATTAAATCGAGCTGATCCAAAGACTTGTATCGGATCACGACAGTGCCGGTGCGGGGGTCCGCCTCGGCATTGATTGTCACCTTGAGGCCGAGAAATTCCTCGACGTGAGCCTGAACCGCGGCAATGTCGGCCGAATCCGACGCGTGGCGTTCGGCCCGGGCGCGGCGCGGCACGGTTTCGGGCCGGGTGGCGCGCTTGGCCAGGCGTTCCGCATCACGCACCGAGAGCCCCTTGGCAACGATCTCACGCGCCAGCGGCAGGGGATCGGGCACGACCGCCAGAGCCCTGGCATGGCCCATCGACAGGTCGTTGCGTTGCACCATGTCGAGCACGTCATCGGGCAGGGCCAGCAAGCGCATGAGATTGGCCACGTGGCTGCGGGATTTATCGACGAAGCGGGCGATTTCCTGCTGGGTCAATCCATCGTGATCGGCCAGACGCTGATAGGCGCGCGCTTCTTCGACCGGGTTCAGGTCTTCGCGCTGGAGATTCTCGATGAGCGCTAGTGCGGTCACTTCGCGCTCGTCGAGCTGGCGCACGATAGCGGGGATTTCGTGCACGCGCGCCCGCTGCGCCGCGCGCCAGCGGCGCTCCCCGGCAACGAGTTGATAACGCCCACCGGCAAGAGGGCGCACGATCACCGGTTGGATCATGCCGCGCGCCGCGATCGACTGGGCCAGTTCGTCCAGCGCTTCCTCGTCGAAATAGCGGCGAGGCTGATCGGGATGGGGCTCGATCTGGGCAACGGGCAACAAGGCCACGCCGCCGGTTGCACGGGCCGGCGCCGTGGCCGCGGCAGCCGCCCCTTCTTCGACGGAAGCAGCCGGGCCGGGGCGAACGAGCAATTCTTCGCGCCGGGTTTCGCCCAGCAAGGCGCCCAAGCCGCGGCCCAGCGCCGCGCGTTTGGCGGGTGCCGTCTTGACGCCGTCTTCGCCGCTCATGCCGCCTTCCTCCGCTCCGGCAAGCGCCCGATCAACTCGCGCGCCAGTTTCATGTAAGCCTGCGATCCCGAACACGCGTGGTCATAGATCAACGCGGGCAAGCCATGGCTGGGCGCTTCCGACAGGCGCACATTGCGCGGGATGACCGCGTCGAACACCAGATCGCGCAGGCAGGCGCGCACATCGTCGGCCACCTGATCGGTCAGGCGATTGCGGCGATCGTACATGGTCAGCACGACGCCCAGGATGCCCAAATCGGCGTTGAAGCGTTCCTGCACGCGCTCTACGGTCTGCAGCAGCTGGCTAAGCCCTTCCAGCGCGAAGAACTCGCATTGCAAAGGGACGAGCAGGCTGTCCGCCGCCGCCATCGCATTGAGCGTGAGCAGGCCAAGCGAAGGGGGGCAATCGATCAGGCAGATTTCATGGGCGGTATCCCGGCGCAGCGCAGCGCGCAGACGACCGGTGCGGTCTTCGACGCTGACCAGCTCTACTTCCGCGCCCGACAGGTCCACTGTCGCGGGCACGAGGTCGAGCCCCGGAATACGCGTGGGCACCGCGCATTCGGCCACACCCAGGCCGTCGATCAGCATGTCGTAGGACGAGCGTTCCCGATCGGCTGCATTAAGCCCGATGCCGGTGGATGCGTTGCCCTGCGGATCGAGATCGACCAGCAGCACTTTCCAGCCGGTGGCGGCAAGCGCGGTCGCGATGTTGATCGCGGTGGTGGTCTTGCCGACGCCACCCTTCTGATTCGCAATGGCGATAGTGATCATCGACGCGAGCCTCGTTGGAAAGCACCACCCGGCTGGCGGGCGGGTTTCGGGGGATGGCCACCCAGCAACCGTCCGGTGATCACGCCGGCAGCGGGATCGGTCAACGATTGTTCCACGTGAAACACATGGCGCCAGGTTTCCGGTAGTATAGCCAATTCCTGCGCGGCATTCGCCCCCTTTGGCAGCAACCACAGCGTTTCGGATGTGGAAAAACGTGCGGACAAAGCCAAGAGCTTGTCAAGCGGAGCAAAAGCGCGCGCCGATATAACGGCATGGGCCTGCGCGGGCAGATCTTCCACGCGCGATTGAATGACCGTAACGGCTGTCAATTCCAATTCCCTGGCGGCATGGGCCAGCCACTCGGTGCGCAAACGCCGCGAATCGACCAGGGTTATCGGTCGGCTCGGTTGGAGAGCAGCAGTCACCAGCCCGGGGAATCCGGCCCCCGTGCCAAGATCCAGCCACGATCCATCGGGGAGTGTTTCACGTGAAACACGCAGCAGTTGCGCACTGTCGGCGATATGGCGCTGCCAGACCTGCGGTATCGTCCCCCGGGCAATCAGGTTCTGGCGCTCGTTCTCTCTCAGCAGCAATGCGACCAGGCGCTCCAGCCGATCCATCGACGCGTCATCAACGGCCAGGCACTGGCGCAACCAGTTTCGCGCGTCGTTCTCGCTTTCGATCAAAGCCTGACCCATCAATCAGGCCGCGGCCGCACGCTTGCGGGCGTGGACCAGCAGATTGGCAAGCGCGGCTGGCGTAATGCCCGCCACGCGCCCGGCCGCTGCCAGAGTAGCGGGCCTGGCGGTGCTTAGCCGTTCGACCATCTCGGTGGAAAGACCCGGCACCAGGCCATAGGGAAAATCGTCGCCCAGGGCCACGGTCTCGTTGGCGCGCAGATCACGCAATTCCGCGTCCTGCCGAACCAGATAAGGGGCATAGGCGGCATCTTCTTCCATCTCTTCCACCAGCAATGGATCGTCGGGCAGGGCCTCGCCCAGCCAGGGCGCGAGATCCGCTAACGTCACTTCGGGAAAGCGCAGCCATTCCATCAACGCCCGCCGCGCGCCGTCTGCGCGCACCGCTAGCCCGGCGCGCACCATTTCACCGGGCGTGGTTTCCCGGGCCAGCGCATCTTCCAGCCGGGCACGCGCGTCGCGCCGCCGCTCGAACCAGGCCCGTCGTTCGGCACTGACGCAGCCGGCGGCAATCGCCAGAGGCGTCAGCCGGCTGGAAGCGTTGTTGGCACGCAAACGCAGGCGATATTCCGCCCGCGCCGTCAGCATGCGATAGGGCTCGCTGACGCCATGCAGCGTCAGATCGTCGATCATGACCGCCATATAACTCGATCCGCGATCGAGCGGCGCCGGCGGATGACCCAGCACGGCCGCCGCCGCATGCATGCCGGCCACCAGGCCTTGCGCTGCGGCTTCCTCGTATCCGGTGGTGCCGTTTATCTGCCCGGCACAATAGAGACCGGGCATGGCGCGCACTTCGAGGCTGGGTCGCAAGGCGCGGGGATCGATATGATCGTATTCCACCGCATAGCCCGGCACCACGATCTCGACTTGCTCCAGCCCTTCCATCGTGCGCACCATCGCCAGTTGCACGTCGGCCGGCAGAGAGGTGGAAAGACCGTTGGGATAGACCAGGTGATCGTCCAGTCCCTCCGGTTCCAGAAATACCTGGTGGCCGTCGCGATCAGCGAAACGATGGATCTTGTCCTCGATCGACGGACAATAGCGCGGCCCGCGCGCGCCGATGGCACCGGTGAACAGTGGCGAGCGATCGAGTCCGGCGCGGATGATATCGTGCGTGCGCGGATTGGTGCGCGTGATCCCGCAGAAAACCTGGGGCAACGGGCGGCCCGTGCTGAGCGGTGACATCGTCCAGAAATCGGCGTCACTATGCTGCTCTTCCAGCCGTGCCCAATCGATCGTGCGTCCATCGAGACGGGGCGGCGTGCCGGTTTTCAGCCGCGCCATCGGCAGCGCCGCTTCGCGCATCTGCGCCGCCAGACGGTGCGCAGCGCTTTCGCCGATCCGGCCGCCCGCCATACGTTCTTCACCGCGAAACAGACGCCCGCCCAGGAACGTGCCGGTGCAAAGCACCACCGCCGCACCATTCACAACGGAACCATCGGCCAGATCGATGCCGGTGACTCTTCCCCCCGCCTGCCGCAACGCCGCCGCTTCTCCGGCAACCACGGCCAGGCGAGGCTGGGCCTTGATCGCGGCCTGGACCGCAGACTTGAAGCGTTTGCGATCGGCCTGGATGCGTGGCCCTTGCACGGCGCTGCCTTTGGAGCGGTTGAGCATGCGATAGTGAATAGCGCCGGCATCGGCCGCGCGCGCAATGATGCCATCGAAAGCGTCGACTTCGCGCACCAGGTGCCCTTTGCCGAGGCCGCCGATGGCGGGATTGCAGCTCATGGCGCCAATCATGGCCGGGTCGAAACTGACCAGCGCGGTACGGGCGCCCATTCGCGCCGCCACGCAAGCGGCTTCCACGCCGGCATGCCCACCGCCGACCACGATGACATCGAACTCTTGCATGACCCCTGCCCTATCCCGCCATGTGCCCGGGGTCAAAGCTGTTTCACGTGAAACATCGGGACCGGTCGATCCGTCATTGCTCATTTGCCGATGCAGAACCGCCCGAACAGCGCGTCGAGCATGTCCTCGGTACCCGCCCGTCCGGTCAACGCATCCAGCGCGCGGCGGGCGAGCCGCAATTGCTCGGCTGCGAGCAGCGGATCGCTTTCCTCCCCGGCATCGCCCAGCCTCTCGCACACCTGCGACAGAAGCGCGTGCTGGCGGGCATTGAGCGCAGCCTCGCCAGGCGCCGGCAAGCTGGCACGGGCATGGGCGACGAGATCGCGGCGCAGTGCATCCACGCCTTGGCCGGTATGTGCCGAAACACGGTGACGCGGACACGCCTTGGCCGGAACGGACGAATCATCGGCCCGGGCAGCGATTTCCCAAAGCACGGCGGAATGCCCGACCGGACCCTTGCCCTCCGGACCCAGCCAGAGAACCACATCGGCCTTGGCCGCTTCGGCGCGGGCGCGAGTGATGCCGATGCGCTCGATCTCGCCCGCCCCCTCGTCGCGCAAACCGGCCGTGTCGGCAAAAGTGAACGGCACGCCATCGATCGCAACGCTGCGGGTCAGCACGTCGCGCGTGGTGCCGGGCTCGGCGGCAGTAATCGCCGCCTCGGCTTCGACCAGCACATTGAACAGGGTCGACTTGCCGGCGTTGGGCGGCCCGGCCAGAGCCACGCGAAACCCTTCGCGCAGCGGTTCGACGCGCGGACGATCGAGCCAGGCGCGGACCTGCCGGGCAATATCGCGGCACTGGCCGGGAAAGGCCGAGGGCATGACAGTGCCGCCAGCTTCGGCGACATCGTCTTCGTCGGAAAAATCGAGCAGGGCTTCAAGTTGAGCCGAGAGACCGAGAATGCCCTGGCGCCAGGTCTCGACCTGTCGCGACAGCACACCTTCGGTCATCGCCAGCGCACTGCGCCGTTGCAATTCGGTCTCGGCGCTGAGCAGGTCGGCCAGGCCCTCCGCCTCGTTGAGATCGATCCGCCCGTTGACGAATGCCCGCCGGGTGAATTCGCCTGCCTCGGCCGGCCGCAAACCCGGCAGGCGGGCCAAGGCAGCCAATACTGCGGCAGTTACCGCGCGGCCGCCATGAAGATGAAGCTCGGCGCAGTCATCGCCTGTGGCCGTATGCGGCCCCGGCAGCCAGAGGACCAGCGTGGTATCGAGCAAGGCGCCATCGGCAGGATCGGTCAGCCGCCGTACCGTGGCCCGGCGCGGCGCAGGCAAGCCGCCGCCAAGCCGCATCAGCGCCTCGCCTGCCAAGGGTCCGCTGATCCGCACCACGGCAATGCCGGCGGGCGGCAGACCGGAACTCAAGGCGAAAATCGTGGCAGTGTCTGACATGCAGCGCGCCTATCACGCGGCGATGCGAGTGCCTACTTCTTGTCGCCGGTCATTCCGGCCTTGAACCCGGCCATGGCCGCACCGGCACCCTGTTCCATCAACTGCTGAAACAGCTTGAGCCCGATTTCGCCCATCGGGGCGAGCTGCTTGGCATAGCCTTGCAATTGATCCACGCTGCTGACGCCCTGCATGGCACGCGCCACGGCGTCGATATAGATATCATTGGCTTTGGACACATCGGGCAGGCCCAGAAAGCGCCGGGCTTCCTCCGGACTGCATTCGATCTCGACATTCACTTTCATGGCCAGGCTCCCGGCGAGTGGTGGGGAACCAGCGTGTCATAGTCCGTACCGCGCGCCAAGCCGGAGATCGACCGAATTGGCGAGGGCATCGACCAAAGCCCGATCGGACGATGTGCGTTGAATTGTTCCACGTGGAACATCGGCGGAAACACCGTACCGGCCTTGAAGGCCGCCCGGCGCATCATGGCAAAATGGGCGGAAGCCTTGGACCCCGCCCGTTCTGTGCGCAGCAAAGCCTTGATAAAACTACTGATTCATTGTTGCGAAGAAATCCTCGTTGGTCTTGGAGTCCTTCATCTTGTCGAGCAGGAATTCCATCGCATCGACCGTGCCCATCTGCATGAGAATACGGCGCAGCACCCACATCTTGCCGAGCTGGTCGCGTGGCACGAGCAGTTCCTCCTTGCGGGTGCCGCTCTTGCCCACATCGAGCGCGGGGAAGATGCGCTTGTCGGCCACTTTGCGGTCGAGCACGATTTCCGAGTTGCCGGTACCCTTGAATTCCTCGAAAATCACTTCGTCCATCCGGCTGCCGGTATCGATCAGCGCCGTGGCAATGATCGACAGCGAACCGCCTTCCTCGATATTGCGCGCCGCACCGAAAAACCGCTTGGGCCGCTGGAGCGCGTTGGCATCGACGCCACCGGTCAGCACTTTGCCCGACGAAGGCACCACGGTGTTGTAGGCACGGCCGAGACGGGTGATCGAATCGAGCAGGATCACCACGTCGCGCTTGTGTTCGACCAGCCGCTTGGCCTTTTCGATGACCATTTCCGCCACCTGCACATGGCGCGATGCCGGCTCGTCGAAAGTCGAGGAAATGACCTCGCCTTTCACCGAGCGCTGCATGTCGGTCACTTCCTCGGGACGCTCGTCCACCAGCAGTACCAGCAGGAAGACTTCGGGATGATTGTCGGTGATGGCTTTGGCCATGTTCTGCAGCAGCACGGTCTTGCCGGTGCGCGGCGGCGCCACGATCAGGGCGCGCTGGCCTTTGCCCTGGGGGCTGACCAGATCGATCACCCGGGCGGACTTGTCCTTGACCGTGGGATCGAGCGTATCGAGCTTCAGCCGCTCGTCGGGATAGAGCGGGGTCAGGTTGTCGAAATTGACACGGTGGCGCACGGCCTCCGGTTCGTCGAAATTCACCTTCATCAGGCGGGTGATCGCAAAATAGCGCTCGCCATCCTTGGGGGCGCGGATCTCGCCTTCCACCGTATCGCCCGTGCGCAGACCCCACTTGCGGACCTGGTTGGGCGACACATAGATATCGTCGGGCCCGGCAAGATAGTTCGCCTCGGGGCTGCGCAGGAAACCGAAGCCGTCGGGCAGAACCTCGATCGTGCCGATCCCCAGGATTTCCTCCCCGTCTTCGGCCACTTCCTTGAGAATGGCGAACATGAGATCCTGGCGCCGCATCGTGCTGGCGCTTTCAACGCCCAGCTCCTCGGCCATTTCGACCAGCTCGGCAGGGGTTTTCCTTTTCAGTTCTTTCAAATGCATCTGTTTGTTCCGTAAGCGGAAATCGGCTGGATGAGATGACCGGCGGGCCTATGGGCTTGGAGAAAGCAGACCCCGACAGTGCGACGGGCGCGATTGCGCGAAGGCCGGTTGCAGCCTGCGTTATGCCGGGAACGGGCCGGCGTCAATTGCGGAATCGCGGGCCGGCGCCGGGTGCTCAGAACGGCTTGACGACCACCAGCACGACAATGACGGCGGCAAGAACCCCGGGAACTTCGTTGAGAAGCCGCAACTGCCGGCCGGTGAGGCCCCGCTGGCCGCGGGCAAGGGCACGGTGATAGCGCGCCAGCCAGATATGGTAGCCCGTCAGCGCCACGACAAGCAGCAACTTGGCATGGAGCCAGCCCTGCGCGAACCAGTTGCCACTGATGGCAAGGCCCAGGCCGAGAATCCACACCAGGGCCACCGAAGGCGCCAGGATGATCTTCATCAGCTTGCGCTCCCGATCGATCCATACCGCGTTTTCCGGCGCGCCGACGGGTGTTTCCTGGTGATAGACGAAAAGGCGCGGCAGCAGGAACAGCCCGGCCATCCAGAAAATCACGAAAATGACGTGGCCGGCCTTGAGCCAGAGATAGAGCATCGAGAGCACCTGGAGCATGAGGAATGTTTACCGTCTGCACGAGGGGACTGAAACGGCCTTTCGACAGGCGCTGCATGACGCGCCCCCTTGCGGCCATTGCGCATTTCGGCCTTTGCCGGCGCGATTGCAAGAACCCTGCGGGCCTTACCGGCGCTGCCAGCCCCGCACGGTCGCCAGAAGGCGCTCGACATGGGCAACGGGGGTGAACTGGCCGATGCCGTGGCCCAGATTGAACACATGCGGCCGCTCGGCAAAGGCATCGAGCACCTGGCGCGTTCTGCCGTCGAGTTCCGCCCCGCCGGCCAGCAGCAGCAGCGGATCGAGATTGCCCTGCACCGGCATGCCGGCGGGCAGCGCGCGTGCTGCCCACAGCGGATCGATCGTCTCGTCCACGCCCACGGCGCCGACCCCGGTTTCGCGGGCATAGGCCGCCAGCTTTTCCCCCGCACCTTTGGGAAAGCCGATGACCGGCACATGGGGATAGCGCGTCTGGAGCGCCGCGGCGATGCGCGCCGTCGGCGCGATCACCCAGCGTTCGAATTCGGCGGGGGCAAGGCTGCCGGCCCAGCTGTCGAACAGTTGCAGCGCTTCGGCACCGGCCTCGACCTGGCCGGCAAGATAATCGACCGTCACAGCGGCAATCGCATCGACGATCGCCTGGAACGCAGCGGGATCGCGATAGGCGAGGCTGCGCGTCTCATGATGATCGCGGCTGCCCTCGCCCGCCACCATATAAGTCGCGACTGTCCAGGGACTGCCGGCAAAGCCCAGCAGGGTCGTTTCAGGGCCGAGCGCGGCCCTGACCCTGCCCACCGTATCATAGATGGGCGCAAGACGCTGTGGCATCGCCGCAAGGGCATCGAGCGCGGTATCCACCAGCCGGGGGGCAAGCCGTGGTCCTTCGCCGGCGGTGAACGTCAGATCCTGTCCCATGGCATGGGGCACGATCAGGATATCGGAAAACAGGATGGCGCCATCGAAGCCGAAGCGGCGGATCGGTTGCAACGTGATCTCCGCTGCGGCTTGCGCATCGTAGACCAGTTCGAGAAAACCGCCCTTTTCGCTACGTAGCGCGCGATATTCCGGCAGATAGCGGCCCGCCTGGCGCATCAGCCAGACCGGCCGGCGCGAAAGGTTGTGGCCACGGAGCGTTTCGAGAAGAGGGCCGGGCATGCGCGGTCGTTTCCAATCCAATTACAAAAATAGATTCTTATTAAAGGGATGATGGAAGATGTTGGCCCTGTGGAAAGCGAGGATAGCGGGCCTCTGCCCGATTTGTCCCGCAGGCTCCACAAAATTCGCCAGGCGCGACTCCCGCCCGCCCGCCATGCAAGACAAACTTGTCCCTGTTACGCACAGGCTGTGGGAAACGCTGTTCCGATGGGGACGAAACGGGCGAGAGGCGGCCCGGAGCGGGGGTCAAATCCGGCCCGAAACTTGTCGCCAGCGCCGTCCCGTGGTTTATCCTCGCGCTATCCACAAGGTTGCCGCGGCGGCGCTGGAACAGGGCGGCGCGGGCTTTTCCACAAAGGGTTCCCATGCAGCGCCTGCATCTTCACCTGTTGTCTGACTCCACGGGTGAAACGCTTGAAATGATCGCCAAAGCCGCGCTGGCCCAGTTCGAGGACGCCGATGTGGTGCGCCATTTCTGGCCGATGGTCCGGTCGCAACAGCATCTCGACCGCATTCTGGGCGAGATTTCCGCCAATCCCGGCCTGGTGCTGTTCACGCTGGTCAATACCGAAACGCGCGACCGCCTCGAACAGCGTTGTATCGCCCTGGGCCTGCCCTGCGTGGCCGCGCTCGACGCCGTGACCAACGCGCTCGAGCAGCAGTTGGGGCAGGAGGCACGGGGCCGCCCCGGGCGGCAGCACATGATGGACGAGGCCTATTTCCAGCGGGTGGACGCCATCCAGTTCACCATAGCCCACGACGACGGGGTAGGCTGGGAAAACTGGGAAGAAGCCGATATCCTGCTGGCGGGCGTCTCGCGCAGCTCGAAGACGCCGACGTCGATCTACCTTGCCAACAGGGGCTACAAGGTCGCCAATATCCCGATCGTGGTGGAAAGCCCGCCGCCGCCGACCCTGTTCACCGTGCGCCGCCCCCTGGTGGTGGGACTGACGACCAGCCCCGAGCGGCTGATCGCGGTGCGGCGCAACCGCCTGCTGTCATTGAACCAGGCGCCCGAAACCGCTTATGTCGACAGCGAACAGGTGGCGCGCGAAGTGCAGTATGCCCGGCGCATGTTCGCCGACAACGGCTGGCCGGTTATTGACGTTTCGCGCCGGTCTATCGAGGAGACTGCGGCGGCGGTGATCACGCTCTACAACGAGCGCAAGGTTGCCGGAGACGCCAATCCGGGAATGAAAGCACTATGATCGTTCTTGCCTCGCAAAGCGCCTCGCGCAAGGCCATGCTCGACGCCGCAGGTGTCGCCTATGAAGCACGCGCCTCGAATGTCGACGAAAGCGAGATCAAGCGCGAGCTGATCGGCGTGCCGGGATGCCAGGTGGCGCAGATCCTGGCCGAGGCCAAGGCCATGCCCGTATCGGCCGCCCTGCCCGGCCGGCTGGTGCTGGGCGGGGATTCGCTGGTGGAAGTCTGTGGCCGCCTGTTCGACAAACCGCAGGGCAAGGCGCAGGCGGCCGAGCATCTGCGGTTCTTTTCCGGACAGACCATGCAATTGCACAGCGCCGCCGTGCTGCTGCGCGACGGGGCGGCGACTTGGCGCCACTGCGAGACCGCGCGGCTCAAGGTCCGCACGCTTTCCGACAGCTTTATCGACAGCTATCTCCACAAGGAATGGCCAGCGGTAGGCGCCTGCGTGGGCGTTTTCCGCATCGAGGCGCTGGGCGTGCAACTGTTCGAAAGCATCGAGGGCAGCCATTTTTCCGTGCTGGGCATGCCGCTTCTGCCTCTGCTGGGGGCGTTGCGCGCGGCAGGGGAACTTGCCGCGTGAGCGCCATCCTGCCCTATGCGGAAGTGATCGGCGATCCCATCGCGCAATCCAAGTCGCCGGTCGTCCATCGCTACTGGCTGGAACGCCTGGGGCTTGAGGCCGACTACCGCCACGCCCATGTGCGCGGCGCCGATCTTCCCGGCTACCTCGCCGCCCGCCGCGCCGACCCCGCCTGGCGCGGGTGCAATGTGACCATGCCGCACAAGCAGGCAGTGATCCCCTTGCTCGACCGGCTCGATCCGCTCGCCGCGCGTATCGGCGCGGTCAACACCATCGTGCCGGCAGACGGCGCGCTGATCGGCTACAACACGGATGCGCCCGGTTTCATGGAGCCGCTGCAGCCCTGGCTGGCCAAGGCCCACCTGTTGCGCATGGCGCGGGTACTGGGCACGGGCGGCGCCGCGCGGGCCATCGTGGCGGCGCTTTCCGACGCGGGCTTCGTCATCGTGCTCGCCGGACGCGATCCCTCGAAAGCCCGGGATCTGCTGGCCGAACTGGCGCCCGGTGCGGATCACCATGCAGTGGATATTGCCCATTTCGCCGATCCGACCGAGTTTGCCTTCGACGATCGGCGGGGCCTGTTCGATCTGGTTGTCAACGCCTCGCTGCTGGGCATGGCCGGCCAGCCGCCGCTGGCCTACGATCTATCGCACACGCCGCCGGGCGCCGTGTTCTATGACATCGTGACGAGCCCGCTGGAGACCGATCTGCTGGCGCGTGCGCGGGGCGCCGGATTTGCCGCGATCGACGGCCTGGCCATGCTTATCGGCCAGGCAGACCATGCGTTCCGCCGCTTTTTCGGTGCGGTTCCGCCGCGCGGGCCGGCCGATGATGCATTGCGCCAGCGCCTTTCAGCCGGCGTTCCGGCATGAGCCGGCCATTCGTGCTGGGCCTGACCGGCTCGATCGGCATGGGCAAATCCACCGTGGCGCAGATGCTGCGCGAGGAAGGCGTGCCGGTGTTCGATGCCGATGGCGAAGTGCACCGCCTGCAAGGACCGGGCGGCGCGCTGCTGCCCGCGATCGAGGCGGCCTTTCCCGGCACGACGGGCGCGCAGGGCGTCAACCGGGGCCGGCTGGGCGCGCTGGTCTTTGGCGATCCGGAGGCGCTTTCGCGGCTGGAGCGGATCGTGCATCCGGCCGTGGCCCGCGCACGCGAAACCTTTCTGATCGAACATGCCGGGCAGGCTCTGGTGGTGTTCGACGTGCCGCTGCTGTTCGAAAAGGGGCTGGACAGCGGGCTCGATGCGGTGGCGGTGGTTTCCGCCCCGGCCGAGGTGCAGCGCGCGCGCGTGCTGGCCCGGCCCGGTATGACCGCCGACAAGTTTGCCCATATCCTGGCTCTGCAGGTGCCGGATGCCGAAAAGCGGGCGCGGGCCGATCATGTGATCGATACCGGTCTGCCGATCGAACGCACGCGCGCGGCGGTTAACAACCTTGTTCGTCGCCTGCGGGAAAAAAACCCCCGCGCCTGATCGCCGCGCCTCTTGTCAGCCCCTTTGCGCGGGTTCACATACGATGCATGCGTGAGATCGTTTTCGATACCGAAACGACGGGACTCGATCCGCAGGGCGGTGACCGGCTGGTCGAACTCGGCTGCGTGGAAATGATCAACCGGGTGCCCACGGGCGCGACCTATCATGCCTATTTCAATCCCGATCGTGACATGCCGGCCGAAGCGGAAGCGGTTCACGGCCTTTCCGCCGCATTCCTGGCAGACAAGCCCCGCTTTGCCCAATGCGCGGCCGATTTCCTGGATTTCATCGGCGATGCCCCGCTGGTGGCGCACAATGCCGGGTTCGATTTCGGCTTCATCAATGCCGAACTGGCCGCGATCGGCATGGAACCGGTCAGCCGCGACCGCATGATCGATACGGTGGCCATCGCCCGGCGCAAGCATCCCGGCGCCAAGCTCAGCCTCGATGCGTTGTGCACCCGCTATGGCATCGATCGCAGCCACCGCACGAAGCATGGCGCGTTGCTTGACGCCGAACTGCTGGCGCAACTCTATGTCGAATTGATGGGTGGCCGGCAGATCGGCCTGGAACTTGCGGCGCAGGCCAGCGTCGTGCCTCTGGGTGCGGTCGCTGCCGCGGCAGGCCCTGTCGCCGGTCTAGTGGGCGCGGCGCAGGTGGCTGCCGCCAGAACGGCCCAAATGTTCCGTAAGCCCCGGCCGCACGCGGCCAGCGAAGCGGAATTGGCCCGCCATGCAGAATTCATGGCGGGTATCAGCAACCCGCTCTGGTCGCGTTAGGCCTGCTTGCGGCCCCTTGCGCGGGCCGCAAACGGCCCTGCCGCCAAAGCAGGCCCAAAAGGAGAGAAGACCCATGGACATTCGCGTTTCGGGACATCAGGTCGATGCCGGTGCCGCTTTCGAGGCTCACGCGGCCGAGCGGCTTTCCGGCATTGTCGACAAGTACTTCTCGCGCGCGCTTTCCTCGCAGGTCACGCTGGGCAAAGCGCCGCACGGCGGCTTTCGCTGCGACATCGTCACCCATGTGACGCAAGGGTTGATCCTCAAGGGCAGCGGCGTGGCCCAGGACGCGCATCAGGCGCTCGACCAATCGGCGGAAAAGATCGACAAGCAGCTGCGCCGGTACAAGCGGCGGATCAAAGCGCATTCCGAAGGCGCGGACTTTGCCCGGCGCAGCGAGGACGCGGCCTATACGGTGTTCGTGATCGACGAGCCGGCGGAGGACCACGACGAGAGCGAAGACGCCGACGCGCCCCTGGTGATCGCCGAAACCCGGGTCGACGTGCCCACTGCCACGGTTTCCGATGCGGTCATCATGCTCGATCTGCGCAACACCAACGCCCTGCTTTTCAAGAACGCGGGCACCGGGGTGCACAACATGGTCTATCGCCGTGGCGACGGCTCGATCGGCTGGGTCGAACCCGCCGGCGCCTGAACCGTTCCGCACGGCCCGAAAATCCGGCTGATCGGGTGGCGGGCCGTGCCCGTGTCCCGGCACTCTTTGCGCAGCAGACGATTCGGCGCTTGCATGGGAACCCAATAGAGCGCATGGCGCCGCCAACCTGACCGTGCCTTACCACAGGCTGTGGCGTTTTCATTTGATGACCGCACTCTTTTCCATTGATCCCCACGCCGTGCGCGTGATCCGTGCCCAATCCAAGGCGCAGATCCTGGATGCGCTCGCCGATTGCTTTGCCGCAGTCTATCGGCTGAACCGTGCCGAGGTGCAGGAACGCATCGAAGAGCGCGAGAGCCTGGGCAGCACCGGTTTCGGCCGCGGGGTGGCGATACCCCATGCGCGGATCGGCGGGCTGGCGCGCCCGGTGGCGGCGTTTCTGCGGTTGGAAGAGCCTGTCGATTTCGATTCCGCCGACGGCATGCCGGTCGATTGCGTGTTCGGCCTGCTGTCGCCCGAACAGGCCGGTGCCGTCCATCTTCAGGCTCTGGCGGCAATAAGCCGCCTGATGCGCGACGATCGCATGCACCAGCGGCTGAGCAGCGCACCCGACGCCGATGCGCTCTATGCCGTGCTGGTCAACGTGATCGACCGCGACGCGGCCTGAGGCCACCCTGTCTTGGCACAGGCGCGGCTTCCGGCAAGGCTTGAAATATCGGCCTGGATCAAGGCCGCGCAGACCGCCGGCGGCCATGCCATGGTACTGCACAAGGGCGATCCCGACGCCGGCACCATCGCTTTGGTGACATTGGAAAACCAGCATCCGCATCACGCCCTGGGGCAGTGGTGGGAACGTCTCCCCAACGCCGATGGCACGCGGCAATGGACCATGACCAGGGCGCAAGACCCGGACTGTAAACAGGCCTTTAACGACTATATCGCGCAAAGAACCGCGCGCGATCCCGATCTATGGGTGATCGAACTGACCATCGCAGACGCGCAACAGTTCATCGGGAACCGGGCCGGCAAAGATTGACTTGCAGCCCGCCCCGCATAGAGCGGCGCCATCACTTGCGCAGGCGGCGTTCCTTGGCACGGGGTCTGGAAACGCTGGCACGCAGACGGGGATTTCCCGCTACGGCCCCAAGGGCGGCATGTCCGGCATTTGCCGGCTGATCCTGCCAAGGCGTCGTAACCGGCAGATCACCGCCCGATGCAGATAGCTGATGACCGATCCTTTCCGCGTTGCCCGTCAGGCCGTTCTATCGGGCCTGCTTGCGCTGGCAACGCTGCCTGCGGTCGCCGCGGCGCAGGCTACGGATCACGCGACGGATCACGCTACCCTGTCGGCTACGCCCGACGCCCAGATCGTTGCCCCGGAAGGTCCCGCCAACGGGGCGATCACCCCTCCCGCCACCGGCCCTTCCCTGATCACGCCTCCGCCGGCGCCTGTTGCCGGTATGGCGCCTGTCGACCCGGCCCCCGCCGCCAACCCGGGCAGCCCAGCCAGCCTCGCCGATCTGGTGGAAGCGACACCGATTCCGGCGGCACTCTCGCCCGAGCTGGAATGCCTGGCGGGGGCTGTTTACTTCGAGTCCAAAAGCGAAAGCCTGGCCGGACAGCTGGCCGTGGCCCGCGTGATTGTCGCGCGCAGCCAGTCGGGCCGCTATCCCGCCTCCTATTGCGGGGTGGTCTATCAGCGGTCGCAATTCTCGTTCGTGCGCGGCCATGCCATGCCGGCGATCAACCGTACCGGCCGGTTCTGGGCCAATGCGGTGCGCATCGCGGTGATCGCCGATCGCAACGCATGGAAAAGTCCCGTCGAAGGCGCGCTGTTCTTTCACGCCGCCCGCGTTTCTCCGGCCTGGAGCAAGACGCGCCTGGCGGCGATCGGCGGGCACGTTTTCTACCGCTGAACGCGGCTGACGTCACAGCTTATGTCATAGGGCCTGGCCGACGCGCCCCGCAAGTTCGGTGACATACTGCCAAGCCACGCGGCCCGAACGGGCGCCGCGGCGTCTGGACCATTCCAGCGCGTCCGCCGGTTCGAACGGCAGGCCCAGATCGGTGCAGTAGCCGGCGGCGATCGCCAGGTAATCGTCCTGGTTGCAGGCATGAAAGCCGAGCGCCAGGCCAAACCGATCGGCGAGCGCCAGGCGATCGTCCACCGCATCGCGGGGATTGATCGGGTCGTCCTGCTCGCGCATGTGCCGTTCGACGATCGCGCGGCGGTTTGACGTCACCGCCAGGCGCACATTGGCCGGGCGCGCTTCCACCCCGCCCTCCAGCCACGAGCGCAACAGGCGCGCACCATCGGCATCGCCGGCATCAAAGCCGAGATCGTCGAGCAGGACGAGAAACCGTCGGTCCACGCCACGCAACTGTGCGAACAGCACTGGCAGCGTGGCATCGGGCATGGCCTGGACCAACGCGATCGCGCCGGGATGAGCCGCCGTCGCGGCGTTGACCGCCGCGCGCAGGACCGCCGACTTGCCCATGCCGCGCGATCCCCACAGCAGCATGTCGTGGGCTGCGGCTCCGCTTGCCAGACGTTCGAGGTTGGCGACCACGGCGGCTTTTTGCGCGTCGATGCCGCGCATCTGGTCAAGGCCTGGCGCGTCGAGCCGCGGCACCGCGCGCGCGGTCTGGCCCAGCCAGACATAGCCGGGGTGGGCCAGCCAATCGACCGCCGGCGGCACTGGCGGCGCAAGCCGTTCGAGCGCATCGGCAATGCGGGCGAGCAGGGCAGCGGTCTGGTCCGTCACGATGGCAACTTTGCGAAAGGAAGGGGAAGCTTTGCAAAAACGGCATTGCCGCGATAGCGACGGCGGGCATGACATCCAACACCTTTTCCACGCCGGCGCCGGCGCCCGATATCCGCCTGGCCGATGCGGCCGGGGTGGCCGCGGCCGTGGCCGTGCTGGTGGCTGGCGGCACTGTCGCCATCCCGACGGAAACGGTCTATGGCCTGGCGGCGCGGGCAGACCGCGATGATGCCGTGGCACGCATCTATCGCGCCAAGGGCCGGCCCGATTTCAATCCGTTGATCGTTCATGTGGCCAATGCAGCGGCTGCCATGCGGCTGGCCCACCTCGGTGCGCGCGCGCAGGCGCTGGCCGATGCGTTCTGGCCCGGTGCGCTGACGCTGGTGGTGCCGCGCCGCGTCGACAGTGGCCTTGCCCCCGCCGTCAGCGCCGGGTTGCCGACGGTGGCGCTGCGCTGCCCGGCGCACCCGGTCATGCAAGCCGTGCTGCGGCAATGCGGCCTGCCGCTGGCGGCGCCTTCGGCCAATCGCAGCGGGGCCATCAGCCCCACGGCGGCGGAGCATGTGGCGGCCTCGCTGGGTTCGCGCGTCGATCTGGTGCTCGATGGCGGGGAAACCCGCCAGGGCATCGAATCGACGATCGTGGGCCTGTGGCCGGAAGGGGGGTGGGCCGTGCTGCGCCCGGGGCCTGTCACCGCCGAGGCGATCGCGGCCGTCCTGGGCAGGGCGCCCGAGCGCGGCCCTGCCCGCGGGATCGAAGCGCCGGGTCAGCTTGCCAGCCACTATGCACCGGGCAAGCCGGTCCGGCTCGATGCGCAGCAGGCGGAACACGATGAATTCCTGATCGGTTTTGGCGCCATTGCCGGTGACGTCAACTTGTCCGATCGCGCCGATCCGGCAGAAGCGGCGGCGCGGCTCTATGCCTGCCTTCACGCGGCCGCAGCCGCCGCGGCCCCGCGCATTGCCGTTGCGCCCATACCTGACGAGGGGATCGGCTCGGCTATCAACGATCGCCTGCGCCGCGCCGCGGCCTGACGCCCGCTTCCGGTCTGCAGCTTGGCATTACCGGGCGCGCAGATCGTCCAGCACCGCCTGGGCGGCGATGGCGCGGCTGCAGGCGCGACGCTTGCCTCTGCCGCAGGCGGCCCGTTCGCGGGCCAGGCGAGCCTCGGCCTGGGCCAGCGCCTGGGCGTGCTGCTGCGCGCGCAGGGCCTGTGCCGCAGGATCGGGCCGGGTCGGATCGGTTATGGCCCGGTTCTGGACGGCGCAGCCGGCTATTGCCAGCGAGAGAACACCAATGACGGTCCGGCGCAGCATGCTTTGCCCCTTTTGCAACGGCGGGCCGACACACTGGTGTTTACCTTCGCCCGGCGGCGAAACGAAAAAAGCCGCAGGTGGTTCCGGCGGCTTTTTCTGAAACGGAACAAGATCCCGAAACGGCGCAGCGCCGTGGCGGCTCAGGCTGTCTCGTAATACTTGGGCGCATGCTCGTTGAGGATCGCCAGGATCTTCTTGAGTGCGGCGGGTTCGTCGGTCTTTTCCATGGCGGCCAGTTCGCGGGCCAGGCGTGATGAGGCCGCTTCGAAAATCTGCCGTTCGGAATAGCTCTGCTCGGGCTGGTCATCGGCGCGGAACAGGTCACGCGTCACTTCGGCGATCGAGACGAGATCGCCCGAATTGATCTTGGCCTCGTATTCCTGCGCGCGGCGCGACCACATCGTGCGCTTGACCTTGGGCTTGCCCTTGAGCGTATCGAGCGCTTCGCGCAGCGTCTTGTCGGAAGACAGCTTGCGCATGCCGATTGCTTCGACCTTGTTGACCGGAACGCGGAGCGTCATGCGTTCCTTTTCAAAGCGAAGCACATAGAGTTCGAGCTTGGCGCCCGCGATTTCTTCCTGCTGAAGCTCGACCACGCGGCCGACACCATGCTTTGGATAAACGACGTAATCTCCAACATCGAAGGCAAGAGCCTTGGCTGCCATTTCTTATCCTTTCGACGCCGGCAGACGGGGCGGCTGGGGCGGGATGCCCGGCTGCGGAAAGAACATGGACGGGGAACCGATCATGCCAGATTGCACCGGCCCGGTTGCAGGGCTGGTACCATGGAGCGCGAACTGGCGAAGAACCGTATGAAGCCCCGGCAGGCCCGGCAATCGACAAGGCGACCCGATAGCGATCCGTCAGCGTTTTCCCGTCAGCAATTTCCGTTTGCCGCTTGTTTCTGCCTTTTTGTAACAAAAAGGGCGCCCGGCAAACGACTTGCCCGGCGCTTGCAGCCTATGTAGCAGCTTTATGGCAAATTTACCAGAGCCGAGACGGCAAAAGACACGCTTGTTTGCGCCATACCTGCCCCAATCGGCAGGTCGGCAAGCGGGTTCGGCCGGCAGGCGTGTCCCGAAACGGTTCGGCGCGAATCAGTCGCCCTGGCCGGGTTCGGGCGAAAAGTGGTTTTCGAACTTGTTTTCCACGCCCTTCCACGCATCGGCATCGGCTGGCGCTTCCCGCTTCGTGGTGATGTTGGGCCACTCGGCGGAATACCGCGTGTTCAGTTCCAGCCACTGCTCCAGACCGCTTTCGGTATCGGGCAGAATGGCTTCGGCCGGGCATTCGGGTTCACATACCCCGCAATCGATGCATTCGCTGGGATTGATCACCAGCATGTTGTCGCCTTCGTAAAAGCAATCGACGGGGCACACTTCCACGCAGTCCATGTACTTGCAGCGGATGCAGGCATCGGTGACGACGTAAGTCATGCTGTGGGTATTTCCTCAAGGCTCGATTTCGGGCCGTGCTAGAGGCGCGAGGGGCGCCGCGTCAAGCACCCGATAGCAACCTTGCGCTTCCAGTGCCGGCCCGCGCCGTCCCGGAAGGCTGACGATTTCGATCACGCGCACCGTGTTGCGCAGCGGCAGGACCAGCACGTCGCCTACTTTCACGCCCGCGCTGCAGCGTTCCACGCGGCGCCCGTTAAGCCGGATATGGCCTTCTTCCACCCATCCCTGGGCCAGGCCGCGGCTGTCGGCAAAGCGCAGGAACCAAAGCAACTTGTCAATCCGCATCCGCGCTCCCTCGTGACCGGTTCCTTTATCGCAACAATGTGGCAAGCGCGGCAAAGGCGCCATTGCTGCCCGGCGCGCCCGGCCCGGCGGTCGTTCCTGTTTCCGCCCCGGCGGGGCGGCGGGCATTTCCGCCGGGGCGCCCCGGCGCGCGCGCGCCGGCTTGCGCCGGGCGCCATTCCCACAGCGGCGGTGCGGGTGGTCCGGCTCGCCCCGTCGCGAGGGAGCGGGGCATTGTGGCGCGAAAACCGCCCTGGCGCAAAAGCGCGGCAAAGGCAGCGGTGGTCAGCCCCATCGATCGCGCCAGCGCCGGATCGAGCGCGAAGCGCCGGCCCCGCGCACTCTGGCGCCGGGTGTGCGCGGCGTGCAGCAGCTTTTCGGCCATGTCCACCCGCAGCACCTGCGGCCCGGCGCGGCGATAGCCGGGAGGCACGATCTCGCCTGGCGCGATGTCGCCTGGCAGAACCGGGGGCATTCCGGGGGGCGGCGGCGGCGCCGGCAGACCCCAGACCTGCGCAAGCCCGGCCCAGGCGGCCAGGGGCGCGGCGCGCAGCGCGGCGGGCACGAACACGTCGATCGCCCCCACCTGAATGCCGAGCCGGCGCGCCATCGACCGCTGCGCCGGGGTCAGATCTTCGACCCGGGCCGCGTCACGGGCAATCGCACCGCCCTTTTCCACCAGTTGCAGCGCCAACGCGCGCAACGTGGCACCGGCTTCGGGATCGCGCGCCGCATCGGCCAGGCGACGCAGCGATCCCAGCGCCGAGGCCAGGCTTTGCGCCAGCCACTGGACCAGCGCGGCCTGCACCCGATCCCGCTCGGGCATAGGCAGGCGATCGAGCGCGGTATCGAGCGCGGCCCGCGGTTCGAGCAGGCTGCGCCCCTTTGTCAGACGCGCCACCGTGGCACCGCGCCAGTCGATCCGGCCATTGGCCAGGGCGAGATCCGGCTGCGTGTCCGGCGCGGCCTGTGCCGCCGCCACCAGCGTGGCCACGCGCCCGGCCAGCAGGCCCGGCAGATGGCGCTCTGCCGCCGCCAGCAGCAGCTTGCGATCCGCTGCGCGGGCCAGGGGATCGACACGGAACCGGAACCCGTCGAGATGGCCGATCGGTTCATCGTCCACCAGCACGGCGCCGTCGTGGCCCAGCCGCACCGGCAGAAGCGCGGCATCAGCCC
Organism: Novosphingobium sp. DS6-6; assembly: GCF_057784975.1. Lineage (NCBI taxonomy): Bacteria > Pseudomonadati > Pseudomonadota > Alphaproteobacteria > Sphingomonadales > Sphingomonadaceae > Novosphingobium > Novosphingobium sp. DS6-6. The sequence goes on from NZ_JBYNTS010000002.1 coordinate 337,465, forward strand.
CGGCCTTGCGCATCAGCACGGCGGTGCGGCGGTTGACGAAGCGTTCGGTCAGCCGCCCGTGCAGCGCATCGGATAAGCGCGTTTCCACGGCGCGCGCGCGGGCGGCCATCTCGTCGCGCGCCAGGATCCAGTCGGGCCGCTGCGCGATATAGGACCAGGCCCGGATGGCGGCGATGCGCCCTTGCAGCGTATCGATATCGCCAGCCGGATTGTCGAGTTGGGCAATGGCCTGGGCGACATAGTCGGCCCCCAGGTAGCCGCCGCGCAGATCCTGCCACAGCCGCGCCACGAACCGGGCATGGGTTTCGGCGCCCTGCTGGCGGAAATCGGGCAGCGAACACACGTGCCAGAACCGTTCGACGCGGCGCGCGCCCTCGACCGTGGCGGCGATATCGGGATCTTCGGCAAGCCGGCGCAGAACGGCAAGATCGATCGCCTCGCGCGGGGTGGCCAGCTCCAGGCGCGGCGGCGGGCTTTCCAGATCGGCGATCAGCGTTGCCAGGCTGTCGAAACGAGGCTCTGCCTCGCGCCAGAACAGCCGGGTCAACGGCGGGAAGCGATGCTCCTCGATGGCATAGATTTCCTCGTCGGTGAATTCCGGATCCTGTCCGCCCGTTCCCGCCCCCGTTCCCGACAGCGTGCCGAACGTGCCATCCTTGTGGTGGCGGCCGGCGCGGCCGGCGATCTGTGCCATTTCCGCGGTGGTGAGCCGGCGGTGACGATACCCGTCGTATTTCGACAGCCCGGCGAAAGCGACATGATCGACATCGAGATTGAGGCCCATGCCCACGGCATCGGTGGCCACGAGGTAATCGACCTCGCCCGACTGGTACATCGCCACCTGGGCGTTGCGGGTTTGCGGGCTGAGCGCTCCCATGACCACCGCCGCGCCGCCGCGAAAGCGCCGCAGCATCTCGGCCATGACATAGACCTGCTCGGCCGAAAAGGCGACGATGACGCTGCGTGGCGGAATGCGGCTGAGTTTCCTGGCGCCGAGATGACGAAGCGTGGAAAAGCGCGGACGGGTAACGATCTCGGCCCCGGGCACTAGCGCCTTGACCATCGGTTCCAGCGTGGCGGAACCCAGCAGCATGGTCTCTTCGCGTCCGCGCGCGTGCAACAGGCGATCGGTAAAGACATGGCCGCGTTCCGGATCGGCGGAAAGCTGCGCTTCGTCCAACGCCACGAACGCCAGGTCGGGCCTGGCGGGCATCGCTTCGGCCGTGCACAGCAGCCAGCGCGCATCTTTGGGTTCGATCCGCTCCTCGCCAGTGATCAGGGCAACCTGGCCCGGGCCTTTGATCGCGCAGACCCGCTCATAGACTTCGCGGGCCAGCAGTCGCAGCGGAAAACCGATCGCCCCAGAGGAATGCGCGCAGAGCCGCTCGATCGCAAGGTGCGTCTTGCCGGTGTTGGTGGGGCCGAGCACGGCCTTGACAGGGCCGCCCCGGCGGTTGGTGCCAGGCAGGCGATTCGCCGCAGGAGTTCCGTTGGCGGATGCGGGCACGCGGTTGGCCATGAGCCGGAATGTGGCGGCGGCGATCCGCCGGTGCAAGAAGGCGCGGCGGTTTATCCCCCGCGCCCTGCCAGGGCAAAATGCGACAAGTCCTGAAGACCGGCTGCGTTCAGCCGTCGTAATCCGCGCCCAGCGAGGTATTGCGCACCGGCGCCGCAGCCGTGATGCGCAGCGCTTCGGCCGACTGCGAAAGCGAGCCGATTTCATCGACTTCGTCGTCGTCGTCGGGCAGCACGCGCTGAAGCGACTGGATCAGGTTTTCCTTGAGCAGCGCCGGGCGCACCGTTTCCTCGGCGATTTCGCGCAGCGCCACGACCGGATTCTTGTCACGATCACGATCGACCGTGAGTTCGGCACCGCCCGCGATCGCACGGGCGCGCTCGGCCGCCAGCAGGACCAGATCGAAACGGTTGGGAACCTTGTCGACGCAATCTTCGACAGTAACGCGCGCCATGGGCACTCCGGAAACATGGGAGGGTCGGGGAACCGAGCAGCTAGGTAGCCCTGGCGGAAAAGTCAAGGAAACTTGCGGCAGATGGCAGCCGGCGCGGCATGACGCACGATGGTGTGGCGTCACGGAAGATGCTGCCATATCGGAACAATTTCATCCAACCCCCGTAGCTGTACCGCAAATAACGGTAACACAACAGCAAGACTTATCCGATATGGATCATAATCGCCGGGCCATGTGCGCCTTGCCAGACACGCAACCGCATCGATCGGAGAACGAGGGCCGTGGCCCAGCGCAAGGATCTGTCCGCATCCGGCGGGCAAGACATCGCCGCCCCATCTTCCGGCGCCGACATGCGTGCCGCGCCCCGTTTCACGCTGCTTATTCGCGCTGCCAAGCTGATCATCGACGATCGCGAGTTCCTGTGCATTCTGCGCGATGCTTCGGCCACGGGCGTCAAGATCCGCCTGTTCACGCCCATTCCCGATCATCGGACACTGGCGATTGAACTGAGCAATGGCGATCGCCACGCCGCGCGCCTGGTCTGGACCACTGGCGATCATGCCGGGCTGCAATTCCTTGAACCGATCGACGTCCAGCGCCTTATCGACGAGCGTGACGGCGCCCATCCGCGCCGGCAGGTGCGCCTGCGGCTGGTGCTGGATGCCGTGCTTCACGCCGGCGGTGAAAGCGTGCACGTGCGCTTTCACGACATTTCGCAGCAGGGCGCGCGCATCGAGTGTGACAAGTGGCTGATGGTTCACGAGCTGGTGCGGCTGGAAACCGGCGTCATGCAGCCGATTTATGCCAAAGTGCGCTGGCGCGATCATCCGCGCTATGGCCTGGTGTTCGAACAGACGTTCAAGCTTGACGAACTGGCGCGCATTTCCGCCCCGCTGCAGCTGGGCCAGGCCTTGGCCAAGGCCACCGGCAGAGGGAAGCCGAAGGACTGACGGCCAGCATCCGGTGTAGCGTTAACCGTCCCTTATCCATTTTCCGCCATCCCCGCTCCATCAGCAAAACCGCTTGGACGGGGGCATCGAATGGTTAACGGGTTTGGCGCTTCGGGGGATGAAGCCCGGCAATACGATGAAGCCCGGCAATACAATGTCGATGTGGCGATCATCGGTGCCGGCCCGGCCGGCCTTACCGCGGGCTATCTATTGACCCGGCGGGGCCTTTCCGTGGCGATCATCGAAAAGGACGCGCGCTATGTCGGCGGGATCAGCCGCACCGTGGAGCACGATGGCTATCGCTTCGACATCGGCGGCCATCGGTTCTTTTCCAAATCGCAGGCGGTGGTCGACCTGTGGAACGAGATCCTGCCCGACGATTTCATACAGCGCCCGCGAATGAGCCGCATCTATTACGAGGGCAAGTTCTATTCCTATCCGCTGCGCGCGTTCGAAGCGCTGTTCAACCTGGGCGTGATGCGATCGGCGCTGTGCATGGCCAGCTATGTCAAGGCCAAGGCCTTGCCGCGGAAAGCCGTGCGCAGTTTCGAAGACTGGACGGTCAACCAGTTCGGGCAGAAGCTCTATGCGATCTTTTTCAAGACCTATACTGAAAAGGTCTGGGGCATGCCGTGCAACGAGATGAGCGCGGACTGGGCCGCGCAGCGCATCAAGGGCCTGTCGCTTGGCGCGGCGGTTCTCGACGGGTTCAAGCGCAGCCTGGGCCTCAACCGGAAGCCCAACGACGGCATGCAGACCAAGACGCTGCTGGAAACGTTCCGCTATCCGCGCCTGGGGCCGGGCATGATGTGGGAAGCCGCGCGCGACAAGATCCGCGCCGCCGGCGGCCAGATCCTGATGGGCCATGCCCTCAAGCAACTGGCTACCGATGGCCGGGGCGGCTGGCGCCTGGCGGCCACCCGTGAAGACGGCAGCGAAACGATGATCAGCGCCACGCATGTGGTCTCGTCGGCGCCGATGCGCGAACTGGCCACGCGGCTGCATCCCTTGCCGCGGACCACGATCGAGGCCAATGATCTCAAGTATCGCGATTTCCTGACCGTGGCGCTGAAAATCCGTTCGGAAGACCTGTTTCCCGACAACTGGATTTATATCCACGACAGCAAGGTGAAAGTCGGCCGGATCCAGAATTTCCGCTCGTGGTCGCCCGAAATGGTGCCCGACGAAAGCGTGGCCTGCGTCGGGCTCGAATACTTCTGTTTCGAAGGCGACGATCTGTGGGCATCGAGCGACGACGACCTGATCGCCCTGGCAACGCGCGAGATGGAAATCCTCGGGCTCGTCCGCCCCGAACAGGTGATCGGCGGCGTGGTGGTGCGCCAGGAAAAGGCCTATCCGGTCTATGACGATACCTATGCCGCCAATGTGGCCGCGATGCGCGCCGAACTGGAAGCCGCCTATCCCAGTCTGCATCTGGTGGGCCGCAACGGGATGCACCGCTACAACAACCAGGATCACGCGATGATGACCGCCATGCTGACCGTGGAAAACATCGTTGCAGGGCGCCGCCTCTACGATACCTGGTGCGTCAACGAGGACGCCGAATATCACGAAGCCGGGGCCGAAGGCGCGGAAGCGGGCCTGCCTGCGACGCGGCCGGTCAGCGCGGACCAGGCCGCCGCGCTGGCTTCGGTGCGGGCCGTGCCGGTACGGATCGATCCGGCGGCCGACAAGCGCGCGGCCTGATCGCATGGCGAGCCCCGGTTGCGCAGGCGGCCGGGCTGCTCCATTATCGATCGCACAAAGGCAATCCCCGGCAATGATGACGACGCTCGTGCCCCTGTTTAACCGGTTCGGCCGGATCACGCTGGTGCGCTATGCCCTGGCCAGCGTCGGCGCGCTGGCTGTCGACGTGGGCAGTTTCCTGGCCCTGCTGGCGCTGGGCCTGCCGGCCGTGGCGGCTTCGGCGCTGGGTTATGGCCTTGGCATCGTGGCGCACTGGCTGCTGTCGAGCCGGGCGGTCTTTGCGCAGAACGTGGCGCAATCGGGTGCGGCGCGGGTGCGCCAGCAGGCGATGTTCGTCGGTTCGGCGCTGGTGGGCCTTGCTCTCACTACCCTGGTGGTGGGTGCCCTTGCCGCCATGGGCCAGGATCCGCGTTCGGCCAAGATCATCGCCATCGTTCTGAGCTTTGCCGCCACCTGGGTGCTGCGCAAGCAGGTGGTGTTCCGCTGATGATAACGCCGGACGTGCGCGGCCCGATGGCCGGGCAAAGTGCCGGAAAAGGCCTGCCCTGGGCCGTGGTGCTGGGCATATGGACTGTCATTCTGGCGCTGCAACTGCTTATCGGCGGGCGCAATATCCTGATGATGCGCATGGGCGATCCCGACGATGTGCTGCGCCTGGTGCAGGTGCGGGATTTCCTGGCCGGGCAGAACTGGTTCGACATGCACCAATATCGCATCATGGCGCCCGAAGGCGTCCCGATGCACTGGTCCCGGCTCGTCGACCTGCCCCTGGCCGGCGTGATTATGGCCCTTCGGCCCTTGCTCGGCCAGCCTCTGGCCGAAACGGTGGCCGCCGTGAGCGTACCGGCGGCAACGCTGCTGTGCGTGCTGATCCTGGCGATGCGTGTCGCCTTTCATCGGTTCGGCCGCGATGCCGCCGTCGCAGCGGGTTTTATCGTGGGGCTTTCTGGTACGCTGCTGCGCCAGATGCAGCCGCTGCGCATCGATCATCACGGCTGGCAAGCGGTGGCGGCCATGGGTGCCATGGCCGGCCTTCACGCGCGCGATCCGCGCCGGGGCGGCTGGATCATCGGCTTGTCGCTCGCGGTTGGCCTGACGATCTCGCTGGAAGGCCTGCCGTTGACACTGGTGTTCATCGCGGCCTTGGCCTTGCGCGCCATGCTGGACGGGCAATGGCAGCGTCTGGGCCATGCGGGCGCTGGTCTGGCCATCGGGACGGCAAGTCTGTTCCTGGCTTTTCATGGCTTTGCCGATCTGGCGCAGCATTGCGACGCGGTATCCCCGATGCATCTGGCCGCGCTGGCCTGGATGGGGCTTTGCTGTGCGGGCCTGGCGATCCAGCGCCCTCGTCGCGCCGTGCCGGCAATGGCGGTGCTGGCTTCAGCGGGCCTGGTTGCCGGTGCCATTCTGGCCACGGCCGCACCGCGATGTGTCTATGGCGCGTTTGGCGACATGGATCCGTTCGTCAAAAGCCATTGGCTCGGCAACGTCCGTGAAGGCCTGCCGATCTGGAAATCCACGTTCCAGAACACGCTGGCGCTGCTTGGCGCCCTGCCGCTGGGCTTGTGGTCATGCTGGCGGTTGTGGCAGCGCAGTGCAACCCGCCCCGAACGGCTGCTGTGGCTGCAGCATGGCCTGATCCTGCTGGGTGCGGGCATGGTCGGCGTACTGGTCAGCCGGGCGATGATCACGGCTGTGTCGCTGGCCATCGTACCCGCCGCCTGGCAGGCATGGCAGTGGCGACAGGTGGCAGTGGCGCAGACGCGTCAGAGCCGGCGCATGGGTATCAACCTGCTGATCGTGCTCGCTATAATGCCGGTTCTGGTGGTGGCCGTCGCGCGGACCGCGTGGGCGCAACTGGCCGTGCGCGATGCACCGGCCAAGCAGGAGACAGGCGGCCGCGGCGGCTGCGATTTCGCGCGCGGTTTCGCTCCACTTGCCGCCATGCCGCCCACCGACATTCTCGCCCCGCTGGACATCGGCCCCGATATCCTGCTGCGCACGCCTCAGCGCGTGGTCGCCACCGCGCATCATCGCGCGGCCTCTGCGATCGGTGACGTCATGCATGCCTTTCTGGCCGATCCTGATGCCGCGCGCGCCTATGTGCAGCGGCGCCATGCCACGTTGATCGTGATCTGCACGGTATTGCCGGAAATGGGCATCTATCGCGACGACGCGCCGCATGGCCTTGCCGCCGCGCTGCTGGCGGGCCGGCCGCCGGCCTGGCTGCGCCCCCTGCCGCAACCAGCGTCGCAACCCGCACCCGTGCCAGGGCAACCGCCGACGCATATCGCCATCTGGCAGGTGGTGGACTGACCGGCTCCCTCTGCCGGCCGGTTCAGCGGCTTTCGCGGGCGATCTCGCGCCAGCCGATGTCGCGCCGGCAGAAGCCTTCGGCGAAATCGAGGGCGGCAACGCCGGCATAGGCGGTATCGCGGGCATCGCGCACGGTCCTGCCGCGCGCGGTGACGTTAAGCACGCGGCCGCCGGCGGATATGAGCCGGCCTTGCCCGTCCAGCGCAGTGCCGGCGTGGAAAACCCGGGCGCCTGCCGCTTCGGCCGCTGCGATCCCCCCGATCGTGCCGCCCTTTTGCGGCGTGCCGGGATAGCCGCTGGCCGCCATTACCACGGTCAGGGCGGGATCGGGGCTGAACCGCGGCGGCTGAACCGCGGACAGCCGGTTTTCGGCGCAGGCCAGCAGGAGTTCCACCAGATCGCTTTCCAGCCGCATCATCAGCACCTGGCATTCCGGATCGCCGAAGCGCGCGTTGTATTCGATCAGTTGCGGTCCTTTGGCGGTCAGCATCAGCCCGGCATAGAGCACGCCGGAATAGGGGGTGCCCGCATCCTGCATCGCTTTCACCGTGGGCACGATGATCTGCGCCAGCGCCTGGGCTTCCAGCGCCGGGGTCAGCACGCGGGCCGGGCTATAGGCGCCCATGCCGCCGGTATTGGGGCCTGTATCGCCATCGCCCACGCGCTTGTGATCCTGGGCCGAGGCCAGGGGCAGCACGGTGGCACCGTCGGTCAGGGCAAAGAAGCTGGCTTCTTCGCCTTCCAGGAATTCCTCGATCACCACTTCGGCGCCGGCCGTGCCGAACTGCCCGTCGAACATGTCGTCGACGGCAAGGCGCGCCTCGTCCATGGTCAGGGCCACGACCACGCCCTTGCCCGCCGCCAGGCCATCGGCCTTGATCACCACCGGCGCGCCGAACCGGTCGAGCGCTGCATGCGCGGCAGCCGCGCTGGCGGCGCGCACATAGCCGGCGGTGGGAATGCCGGCGCGTGCGCACAGGTCTTTGGTGAAGCCTTTCGAGCCTTCCAGCTGCGCGGCCGCCTTGCCTGGTCCGAATACCGCGAAACCGGCGGCACGCAGCGAGTCGGCAAGGCCATCGACCAGTGGCGCTTCCGGCCCGATCACCACCAGGCCGATGCGATGGCCGGCACAGAAACGGCGGACGGCATCGTGATCGGCCACATCGAGCGCCACGCATTCCGCCTCCTGCGCGATGCCGGGATTTCCGGGCGCCGCATAGAGCTTGCTGCACAGCGGGGATTGGGCCAGTTTCCAGGCCAGGGCATGTTCGCGCCCGCCCGAGCCCAACAACAGGATATGCATGGCCTTCCCTTCCGCGCCTTCCGACGACGACGATGATTTTCGCAAGGACGGGCTCCTAGCCGCCGAACGCGCCGGCGACAACGCCCCGGCTCTTTCGATCTCCGAGATTTCCGCCCAGCTCAAGCGCAGTGTCGAGGATCGCTTCGGCTTCGTGCGGGTGCGCGGCGAGCTCTCGGGGGTAAAGCGCGCGGCCTCGGGGCATCTCTACATGTCGCTCAAGGACGAAGGAGCCCGGCTCGACGGGGTGATGTGGCGCGGCAGCGCGCAGCGCCTGGGCTTTCTGCCCGAAGACGGGGTGGAAGTGATCGCTACCGGCAAACTGACCACTTATCCGGGCCGTTCCAGCTACCAGATCGTGGTCGATCGCATGGAAATCGCCGGAGAAGGCGCGCTTCTGGCGCTTCTGGCCAGGACCAAGGCGCGGCTCGAGGCCGAAGGGCTGTTCGCGCCCGCGCGCAAGCGTGCGCTGCCGTTCCTGCCGCGGGTGATCGGCGTCGTCACCTCGCCCACGGGGGCCGTGATCCGCGACATTCTGCACCGCCTGTCCGACCGGTTCCCCAGCCATGTCCTCGTCTGGCCGGTGCTGGTCCAGGGGCAGGGGGCCGCGGCCCAGGTGGCGGCCGCGCTACGCGGCTTTTCCGCCCTGGAGCCTGGCGGGCCGGTGCCTCGCCCCGATGTGGTGATCGTGGCGCGGGGCGGCGGTTCGATCGAAGACCTGTGGAGTTTCAACGAGGAAGAGGTGGTGCGCGCCATTGCCGCCAGCACGATTCCGGTGATCAGTGCGGTAGGGCACGAGACCGATACCACGCTGGCCGATTTCGCCGCCGATCTGCGCGCGCCTACGCCCACGGCAGCGGCCGAACTGGCGGTGCCGGTGCGGGCCGAACTGGCCGCGCAGGTTCACGATCTGCAGGCCCGGCGTGGGCGGGCGCTGGCGCGTCTGCTGGCCCATGCGCGCGAAAGACTCGACGTGCGCAGCCAGCGTCTGCCGGCGGTGCAGGCCTTGCTCAGCCCCCAGGCGCAGCGTCTGGACGACCTGGCCGACCGCCTGCGCCGCGCGCTTGCCCACCGCACCGAGATTGCCGCGAGCGTGCTGGCCCGCCATGGCGGCGCGCTGCGGCCTGCCCTGCTGGCCCAGCGCCTGGACCGGGCGCGCGAGCGGCTGGCCGCGCAGCGCCTGCGGCCCGAGGCGCTGGGCCAGCGGATCGCGCAGGCACGCGGGCGGGTGGAGGCGCTCGATCGCCTGCGCCGCTCGCTCGATCCCGAAGCGCCGTTGCTGCGTGGCTATGTGCTGGTCACCGATCGCGCTGGCGATGTCGTGAAAGACCGCGCCACCGCCATGGCGCAGGCCGGCCTCACGCTCAAGTTCGTCGACGGCAGGCTCGATGTCGTTCCAGCCGAAGCCGCGCCTACGTCCAGCGTTCCGGCGTCCAGCGTTCCGGCCTCCAGCGGTCCGGCCTCCCGGGTTCCACTCCCGCGCGCTCCGGGCCGCCCGGGTCCCGCCCGGGAAGACAACCAGCCCAAACTGCTGTGATTTCCCTGTCGCGATTTGCCAAGCGCGGGCAGAGCCGGTAATTTGGCCGCCATGTTGATGACCCCGACCGGCCGCCTCGCCCGCCTGCATTACCTGCCCGGCACGTTCCGCCAGCTTTCCGCCGGCGATCATGTCCTTTGCGCCGTCAGCGGCGTGACGATCCCCCTCGATGCGCTGCGATACTGGAGCGCGGAATTGCAGGAAGCCTATGCCACGCCCGAGATCGCGACCCGGCGGTTGCTGGAACGGCGGGGCTGAGGCACGGCATGAGCAGGGGGATGCTGGACGCATTTCTGCACATGCACTTTAGTACAGATTGCATTTGAATTTTCGCCACTTCAGCAAAATTACGACACAATTGTAACCAAGTGTGTCTTCTGCACCGCGCAGATATTCTAGGTTTAAAAAGGGTTACACCATGACGCCGGTTATGTTGCCGGCTTGCAACACAACTGAAATGTTTTAAGCCGATCGGGCGGAACCTGCTTTCAATTGCGATCAAAAATCCCGCAAAGAGGCGCATCGATCCCGGCTCTCGTGGAACTTCGCTGCAGCCTGCCTTTGTGGGCAATAGCGATGGAGCGTCGGGATTGTCGCTTTCGGCAGGTGCGTTGTCGCGCCTGCCCCACAAGGGACATAGACTGTGACAAAAATCGCTTCTTCTACGTATTACGCCAGTGCCGCGGGCCTGGCGCTGGCCCTGGCATCGCTTGCCGGCCCGGCCATGGCGCAGGACACGGCTGCTCCTGCCGGTGCCGCCGCTGCTGCCGATGCGCCCGCAGCCGATGCGAACGCCGAGATCATCGTGACCGGTTCGCGCATTGAACGTACCGATCTTGCGGCGTCGAGCCCGGTTTCGGTGATCAATGCCGAGACCATCAGATCGGTCAACACCGTTACCGTCGAACAGATCCTGACGGTCAATCCGCAGTTTGCCGCTGGCTTCAACGGCGCCAGCAACAACCCCAGCGACGGTTCGGCCACGTTGGACTTGCGCGGCCTTGAATCGAAGCGCACGCTGGTGCTCATCAACGGCAAGCGCCTGCCCGTTTATGACGCGCAAGGCTCGGTCGACGTCAACCAGATCCCGACGGCATTGCTCAAGAACGTGCAGGTGCTGACTGGCGGTGCTTCGGCCGTTTATGGCTCGGACGCCATTTCCGGCGTTGTCAACTTCGTTCTCGACGACAAGTTCACCGGCCTCAAGTTCGACGGCGGCAGCCAGGTGACCGGTTACGGTGACGGCGCGCAATACGACGCCAGCCTGGTTGGCGGCTTCAACATCGGCGATCGTGGCCATATTGTTCTTTCGACCAACTATTCCCGGCGCGAAGGCGTCAAGTTCTCGCAGCGCAGCTATACCGACCAGACGCTGTGTTCGGACGATCTGACGCAGACCTGCGGCTCTTCCAACACCACGCCGACGCTGTTCTCGATCCCCGGCGGCGGCCTGCAGCAGGTCACGGCCAATGGCGGACTTACCAGCAACTATGCCACCTATAACTATAACCCGGTCAACTATGCGCAGACGCCGTTCGAGCGTTATGGCGGCATGGCGCTGTTCAACTATGACGTCAGCGACAAGGTCGAACTCTATGGCTGGGGGTCGTACCAGCATGTGAAGACCGTGCAGACGCTGGCCCCTACGGCCACGGCGGGCTTTTCCTTCAATATCTATCCGGACAACCCGTTCCTCAGCGATGCGCAGCGTCAGGCGTTCTTCGACACCAGCACCAATCCCGATCTCCAGATCAATTCCGACGGCAGCTCCACTATCGGCATTCGCCGCCGCGTGACCGAAACCGGGGGGCGCATCCAGACCCGCACCAGCGAAACGTGGCAGGCGCTTGCCGGCCTGCGTGGCGATTTCTTCAATACCGGGCTGAAGTTCGATGCCTCGGTCCAGTATGCCACGGTTCACAAGAGCTCGATCCAGCAAAACGATCTTTCCTATACGGCTGTGACCAATGCGATCGACGCCGTATCCGACGGCAACGGCGGGGCCATGTGCCGCAGCGCCGCCGCGCGGGCGCAGGGTTGCGTGCCTTTGAATGTGTTTGCCGTCAACGGCATCACGTCTGCGCAACTGGGATACGTGCTGCGCACGGCCGTCCAGGACGATCGCACGACCCAGTTCGTGGCCGAAGGCAACATTGCGGGCGACATCAAGTTTCTGCGCAGCCCGTTTGCCGATAACCCGGCCGCCATCGCGATCGGCGGGTCGTATCGCCGCGAAACCGCCGATACCCGGGTGAATGATGAATATGCTTCGGGCGATCTCATCTATTACGGCCAGGGCTTCAACATTCCCAACAAGAGCTATAACGTCAAGGAAGCCTTCGCCGAATTCAAGATGCCGCTGGTGCAGGACAAGCCCGGCATCTATGCGCTGAATATCGAAACCGGCTATCGTTACGCCGATTACTCGATTTCAGGAGGCGTTTCGGCCTATAAGTTCGGCGGCGACTACTCTCCAGTGCGCGGCCTCCGGTTTCGGGCCAATTTCCAGCGCTCGGTCCGTGCGCCGAACCTCTATGAGCTTTACCTGCCCAAGACTTCAGGCACCGGCAACCTGGGCACCGATCCCTGCGCCGGCCCGGGCGTGACCGGGACGACCGCGACGCTGTGCCTTGCGCAGGGCGCCACGCAGTCCCAGCTCGACAGGGGATCGATCCCTGGCCCGATTTCCGGTCAGATCAACGCCTTTTACGGTGGGAATGAGAGCCTTAAGCCGGAAAAGTCGAACACGATCACTGCAGGTGTCGTGATCGAACCCACCCAGGTGCCCGGCCTGTCGCTGACAGCGGATTATTATGACATCAAGATCGGCAACGCGATCGTCTACAACTCGACTTCGGTGGTCGTGGCCCAGTGCTTCTCGTCGGGCGACGTCAACAATCCCTACTGCCAGGGCATCCGTCGCAGCACGGTCGATGGCTCGCTGTCGGGCGACACCACGGTTGGCGTCGATGCGCTTTACGACAATATCGCCGTGCTGCGCACGCGCGGCTTCGATTTCGGGCTGAACTTCCGCCGTGGACCGCGCAGCGGCTTCCACTACGGGCTCGATTTCGCTGGTACCTATGTCATCAACAATTACCAGGTCGTTGGCAGCACCGTAATCGAGCGTGCGGGCAAGTTCGGCGCGGATGCCGACATTCCGCGGCCCAAGTGGAAGCATGTCGTAACGCTGAACCTGGGATGGAAGAACGTCGACTTTGCCACTCGCTGGCGCCTGATCGGCCAGGTCAGCCAGGATTCCAGCACGGATATCCAGACCAGCCACATCCCAACGTACAACTACTTCGATGAAACGGCCAATATCCGGGTCAACGAGCGGTACACATTCACGCTGGGCATCCTCAACATGTTCAACAAGAAACCGCCGCTGATTGGCGACACCAGCGGTGCCACCTCGTCTGCGGGCAGCACCTTCCCCACGGTGTACGACACTCTGGGACGTACGTTCTACGCGCGCGTTTCGGCCAACTTCTGATCGGCCGAGATCGGCTCGGGCTGGCCGGCATTGCCGGGCCAGCCCCGCGCTTCAAACGGGGAAAGGCCGGGTCGTTTGGCCCGGCTTTTTCTTGCGTGGCATTCTGGCCGGGTGCCTGTGACATTGGGCGATGATCGCGCCAGCCCTGGGAAGCCGCGATCATCGCGCGCTGCGGCATGGAAAAGGGCGCGGAAGCGATGTGCTTCCGCGCCTTGTGGCAAGCCGATAGGACGGCAGCATCCGGAGCGAAAATGTTCCGATGGTTCACCGATAGAACACGTGCCCTTCGATGCGGCCAAGCTGGGTGCGGCCTTTCATCGGGCTGCTGGCGGCATGGAAGAACAAGGCGCCGGGAACCGGGTCCTCGCCCTGGCCGTTCAGGACCTGAGTGGCAATGGCAACGGCTTCGCGCCATTGCGTGGTATTGCGAGCCGGGTTGTAGGCGTCGATATCGAAGAATTGACCAGGCTGGCGCACGACGGCGCAGGGTTGGGTGGCAAAGTTCGGATTGCGCGTGCGGGCGCGGATCACCTGGGCAACGGCGGCGCGCCCGCGACGGGGCTGGTTGCCGGCTTCGTGGATGATGACTTTGGCCATGCATTCGATCTGGGCGGGGTCGGGCGAGGCCTGGCCCGGCTGGGGAGCCGCCTGAGAAGCGGGTGATTCGGATGCGGGGCGCGGGTTCGTACCCGGGTTGGTCGCAGCCAGTGAATCGGCCAGCGAATCGGGCGCGATCGCGGGCTGGGTATCGGTCTGGTTGGCGGCAATGGCCGGAACCGAGATTTGCAGCGCTGCCAGAACGGTGGCTGCAGAAAGCAAGCAAGCTATTTTGCCGATGGTGTTTTTAGACATTCCCGAGCATCACAAGGGCGCAAGGTCGCCAGGTCACACGCGCTGTAAAACCATATCGAAAGGCGCATGCGGGCTTCCCCACGTCTCGCCATCAGACAAGGCCGAGGTCCGGATTGACCTCTTTCTCCGCCTGATCGGCTGAACGAAGGCATCCCCCGTGGCGTTTGCGTGGCTTTGTGTCAATCGTGTTGCGTTTATGCGCAAAGCGGGTGCGCCAGGATGCGCAACCAGGACGCGCTACAAAGCGCAAGGGGGCGCATGCACGATTCAACCTGACGGGCATCGAGGGCAGGGCAGCGATATCTCCCCCCTTTCGTCAGGAACCCGCATGCCCGTTCTTCCGCCTGCCTATCGCTGGCTCGATACCCTGCAACCCCTGCCGCGGATGCTGCGCGAGGCGCTCGGCCTGCTCGGCACGGCGGAAGCACCCGGCCCAGCCAGCAACCCCGTGATCCTGCGATGGGCGGCCGAACTGGGAGACGACGTGGCCCGCGCTTATCGCGCCGACAGCACGCCCTGGTGCGGCCTGTTCCTGGCGCTGGTGGCCAGGCGGGCCGGCAAGCCCCTGCCGCAAGGCCCGCTCTGGGCGCGCAACTGGGCAAGGTTCGGCGAGGCAGCCGCCCTGCCCATGCTGGGTGACGTGCTGGTGTTTCAGCGGCAGGGCGGTGGCCATGTCGGCCTTTACGTGGCCGAGGACGAGGCCGCCTTTCACGTGCTGGGCGGCAACCAGGCCGATCAGGTAGGCATCGCCCGCATCGCGCGCCACCGCCTTTATGCGGCACGCCGCCCCCTTTATCGCACGATGCCCGCCACGGTGCGGCCTTATCGCGTGTTACCGGGCGGTGCCTTTTCCGCCACCGAAGCGTGACCGGCAGCAACAGATTTTTGCGCAAAATGCTGATCCGTACGCGAAATATTAATCATCTTTGGTAGAAGTTGCTCCGCCGTTGGCAGGAGAACGAGGCGTGCCGAAACCGATTTATGGCGTGGGCGTGCCCCCGCAACTGCAGGAACTGGCCGCGCGGCACCAGCAGCATCTGGCCGAGCTGGTGACGAAGCTTCGCACGGTCGGCATGGAAGACGATGCGATCGAAATGGCCGTCAATCAGCTGGTCGATGCCTATCGCACGCAGCTTATTCTCGCGGTCAAAGCGATGGGAGACCGGCATGGCTGACCCTATCTTGTCCGATCCCAGACTAGTCAATTCGAAATTGGCTGACGAAGCGGCGCGCCAGGCGGCGCTGGACCGGTACGGCATTCTCGATACGCCGCGTGCTGGGCCGTTCGACAAGATCACGGCTCTGGTTCGCGACGTTCTGGGCGTGCCGATCTGCGCGGTTTCGCTGGTCGATCGGGAACGGCAGTGGTTCAAGTCGATCCAGGGCCTCGACGTGACCGAAACCCCGCGCTCGATGTCGTTCTGTTCGCACGCCATCACCGATCGCGGCATGCTCGTCGTTCCCGATGCGGTCGTAGATCCGCGTTTCACCGACAATCCGCTGGTGACCGGGGCGCCGCATATCCGCAGCTATGCCGGCGCGCCGCTGCGCACGCCGGATGGCTATAACGTGGGGGCCTTGTGCGCGATCGACACCGTGCCGCGCCAGTTCAGCGAAGCCCAGCTCGGCATTCTCAGCAGCTTTGCGGTTCTGGTGGTGGATGAACTGGAACTGCGCCGGGTCGCGCAGACCGACCAGCTTACCGGTGCGTTCAGCCGTCGCGGTTTCCTCAACCAGGCCCAGAAGGAAATCGAGCGTTTCCGGCGCGGCAACGGGCGGGCGGTGCTGGCACTGATGGATATCGACCACTTCAAGGCGGTGAACGACCGCTATGGGCACCCGGCCGGCGATGCCGTGCTTCAGGCAGTCAGCAATGCCTGCACGGCCAACCTGCGCGTCAACGATTGCTTTGGCCGGCTGGGCGGCGAGGAATTCGGCATCCTTCTGGCGGATACCGATCAGGAGGGCGGCACCCTGGCGGCCGAAAAGATCCGCAACGTGATTGCCGAGCAGCAGATAGCGGTAGGGGGCGGCATCGGGGTAACGGCAAGTTTCGGCCTGGCTGTTCTCGACGAAAGCATCGCTTCGCCCGAAGCCTGGGTGGCCAAGGCCGATCAGGCACTCTACGCGGCCAAGGGCGGCGGGCGGAACTGCTGCGTGGTTGCCGGTGACGAGGGCTAAAGCACGTCTGATCCGGCACCGTGCGGTACGCTGAAATCCACGCCGCCTAGATACACCGCCCCCCGTCGATTTCCAGCGCCACGCCGGTAATCATCGCCGCCTCGTCGGAACAGAGAAACACCGCCGCATCGGCCATGTCGCGCGGGGTGGAGAGCCGCCCCAGCGGGATGGAGTTCACCATGCGGGCGCGGGCTTGTGCGCTTTCCCCGCCCATGAACGTGGCCAGCAGCGGCGTTTCGCCCGCAACGGGATTGATCGCCACCACACGCACGCCGTCCGGCGCCAGTTCCACCGCCATTGCCTTGGTCGCCGTCACCACCCAGCCCTTGCTGGCATTGTACCACGCCAGCCCGGGCCGGGGGCGCACGGCGCCCGTTGACGCCACATTGAGAATGACGCCGCGCCCGGCTGCCCGCATTGCCGGAACGAACGCCCGGGCGGTCAGATAGATCGACCGCATGTTGACTGCGAAAAGCTGGTCGAACGCGGCCGCGTCGAGCGTTTCCAGCGGTTGTGGCGCCATCCCGACGCCGGCATTGTTGACCAGGATATCGACCGGCCCGATCTCTTCGGCTGCCCGTGCGATGTCGGCCGCCAAAGCCAGATCGGCTGCTATGGCGCGCGCAGAGGGGCCCAGTTCGCCGGCCAGCCGCGCCGCTGCTGCGCCGTTGCGGTCGAGAATCGCGACGCGGGCGCCTTCGGCCACGAACCGCCGTACGATTCCTTCGCCAAAGCCGGAGGCCCCACCCGTGACCAGCGCAAAGCGCCCCGCCAGCCGCCCTTCAGCCATGGTGCGCGGCCACCGTCTTGATCCGGGAGAACGACCGCAACGCTTCCATGCCTTTCTCCCGCCCGTGCCCGGATCGCCCGACGCCGCCGAATGGCAGTTCCACGCCACCTGCCGCGCCATAATCGTTGAGGAACACCTGGCCGGCGCGCAATTGCCTGGCAACGCGCATCTGCCGCGCCCCGTCACGCGTCCAGACGCCGGCGACAAGGCCATAGGGCGTGCCGTTGGCCATGGCGATTGCGTCGTCCTCGTCGTCGAACGGCAGCATGACGACGACCGGCCCGAACACTTCCTCTTGCGCCAGCGTGTGGCGCGGGTCAGCCGCGGCGAACAGTGCCGGCGCAACGTAATGCCCGCCGGCCGGCGCATCGGGTGCCACCTGCCCCGCCGCGAGCAGCGTAAGCTCTGCCCGTCCCAGCGCGACGTATTGCGCCACCCGTGCTGCCTGGGCGGCGGAAATCAGGGGTCCGAGGTCGCCATCGGCCAAGGCTGGCCGCGCGGTCAGGCGCTCGAACCGCGCGGCCAGCCGTTCCACGACGCTATCGTAGAGACCGCGCTGGACCAGAATGCGCGATCCGGCCGAACAGGTCTGCCCGGCGTTCTGCACCCCGGCATTGACCAGAAAGGGCAAGGCCCGATCGAGATCGGCGTCATCGAACACCAGTTGCGGAGACTTGCCGCCGAGTTCCAGCGTCACCGGCACCGCATTGGCCGCCGCGGCCGCCTGGATGGCCGCGCCGACGCCGGTGCTGCCGGTGAACGAGAGGTGATCGATGCCCGCGTGCCGAGCCAAGGCTGCGCCGGCCTCAGTGCCCGTTCCCGTCACGATGTTGAGCGCGCCATCGGGCAGCCCCGCTTCCGTCGCGATCCGGCCGAACGCGATCGCCGTGAGGCTCGCTTGCTCGGCCGGCTTGAGCACGCAGGCATTGCCCATCGCCAGTGCCGCGACGACCGAACGGCCGATGATCTGCATCGGATAGTTCCAGGGGATGATATGCCCGGTCACCCCATGCGGTTCATGCAGTGTATAGACGGTGTAGCCTGCCTGGAACGGGATCGTCTCGCCATGCAGCTTGTCCGCCGCGCCGGCATAGAATTCGCAATAGCGGGCCAGCGCCATGGCATCGGCGCGGGCCTGGCGCAGCGGCTTGCCGACATCGCGCGCTTCCAGTTCGGCCAGCATGTCGGCCCGCTGGGCGATACGCTGCCCGATCGTGGCCAGAACGCGGCCCCGTTCGGCGGCGCTCATCGCCCCCCAGGGGCCATGCAGGGCACGCCGCGCCGCATCGACCGCCTCGTCGATCTCGGCCGCCTGTCCCGCGGGAATGGCGGCAAAGATTTCGCCCGAGCTGGGGTCTTCCACCGCCACGGTGCCGCCGGCTGCCTGGCGCCAGCGTCCGCCGATCAATAGGCCTTCATCCGGCCGAAGCCATTCCATCTGCGGCACTCCGCTTGCATCGGCCGGGATCGTCACGGCCTGGAACAGGCATTGTCGAGTTTTTCGTGGCCCAGCCTATAAGCCGTGCTATCCCGCTGGCAAGCATGACCGATCCGACAGACCTCAGTGCGTGCGATCTCCTCGCCGCTTATGCCGCGCGGGCGCTTTCTCCCGTCGATGTGATCGACAGCCTGCTGGCCCGGCTGGACCTTGCCGAGCCGTTGCTGCGCGCCACCTGGGCGGTGGAGGCGGACCAGGCGCGGGCAGAAGCGAGAGCCTCGCACGCGCGCTGGGCCGGGGGGGTGCCGCGCGGCCCGCTCGATGGCGTGCCTGTCAGCATCAAGGAGATGATCGCCACCCGCGGCGTGCCCATGCCGGGTGGAACCGCCGCGGGCGATCTTGCCCCGCAGGCCCGCGATGCGCCGCCAGCAGCCCGGCTGCGCGAGGCTGGCGCAATCCTGTGGGGCAAGACTACCAATCCCGATTTCGGCATGCTGTCTTCGGGCCTGTCGAGCTTTCACGCCTTGGCGCGTAATCCCTGGGACCTTTCCAAAACGCCAGGCGGATCGAGCGCGGGCGCCGGCGCAGCGGCGGCGGCGGGATATGGCCCGCTGCACCTGGGCACCGATATCGGCGGCTCGGTGCGCCTGCCGGCGAGCTGGTGCGGCATCGTGGCGCTCAAGCCCAGCAACGGCCGCGTGCCGATAGACCCGCCCTATTTCGGCCGGGTCGCGGGACCGATGACCCGGAACGTCGCCGATGCCGCGCTGATGATGCAGGTGCTTGCGCAGCCCGACGATCGCGATTTCATGAGCCTGCCGCCCGCCGCCATCGCATGGTCCGATCTTGCGATCGAGGCGCGAGGCCTGCGCATCGGCGTGATGGGCGAAGCAGGTTGCGGCCTGCCCGTCGATCCGGCGATCGTCGCTGCGCTCGATGACGCGACGCGCCGCTTTGCCGAAGCGGGCGCGACACTTGTCGCGGTGGCACCGCTACTGTCGCGGGACATGCTCGACGGCATCGACCGCTTCTGGCGGCTGCGTTTCCTGGCGCTGACGCGGGACATGCCGCGCGAGCGTTATCAGGGCATTCTCCCCTATATCCGCGCCTGGGTGGAGGCTGCACGCGGCTATGACGCGCTGCAGGCCTATACCGGCTTTGACCAGATCATCCAGATCCGCCAGGCCGCGCGCGACGCGTTCGACGGGCTGGATTTTCTGCTCACGCCCACCGCCCCGGTTCCCGCATTTCCCGCCGAGATGGCAAGCCCGCTCGACGATCCGGCCCAACCCTTCGAACATATCGGCTTTACCATGCCCTGGAACATGACCGACCACCCCGCCGCCAGCGTGAACATGGGCTATACGCCCGATGGCCTGCCGATCGGCCTTCAGATCGTGGGCCGCAGGTTCGATGATCCGGGTGTCCTGCGCCTTGCCAGCCTGTGGGAACGGCTGCGCCCGCCGCAGCGCCCCTGGCCACGCCCGTGGGAAATGCAGGCATGAGCGGGCCCACTACGATCCAGCCCCGCCGGACCCAACCCGGCCCCCGCAATCTCATCACCGACGTTCCGGGCTTGACCGTGGGACAGGCAGTCGATGCGCAAGTCGGCACCGGGGTGACGGTGATCCGCTGCGCCGGCGAATGGGTTGGCGCGGTCGATTGCCGCGGCGGCGGCCCGGGCGTGCGCGAAACGGAAACGCTTCAGCCCGAAAACGTCGCGCCCGGCGTGCATGCCGTGGTGCTGTCGGGCGGGTCGGTCTTCGGGCTTGCCGCGGCCGACGGCGTGGTGGCGGCCTTGTCGGATCAGGATATCGGCCTGCGGCTGCGGCCGGGCAGCAAGGCAATCCCGATCGTGCCCGCCGCCGTGCTGCACGATCTGCACGGGCCCGGCGACAAGGACTGGGGCATGGCGCCGCCCTATCGGCGCCTGGGGATCGAGGCCGTCGCCGCCGCCGGTCCTGACGTTGCGCTCGGCCCGGTGGGGGCGGGGTTTGGGGCGATGGTCGGCTATCGCAAGGGCGGGGTCGGCTCGGTATCGGTCGATCTGGGCGATGGCCTGGTGGTCGGCGCGCTTGCCGCTGCCAATGCAGTGGGCACGCCCTACATGCCCGATGGGCGAACGTTCTGGGCCTGGCCGTTCGAAATGGCCGGCGAGTTCGGCGCCCGCGTGCCCGACGGCCCGGCCGACGCCCACGATCCGGTGCCGGAGCTTTCGCGCCTGGCCACGCTCGACCGGCTTCAGCCCGGCGCGGCCACCACGCTGGCGGTCGTTGCCGTCAACGCCCGACTTTCAAAAGCGGAAGCCAAGCGCGTGGCGATCATGGCGCAAGACGGCATGGCCCGGGCGCTGCGGCCGATCCATACGCCTTTCGATGGCGACGTGGTGTTCGCGCTGGCCGGCGGCGGTGCCGTGCTGGCGGAAGGAAGCGGCCGCAATGTCGATATCGCGCGTATCGGCGCCGCCGCGGCCGATTGCCTCGCCCGCGCCATTGCACGCGGCGTCTATGCGGCGGAAACCAGCGACGGCGTCGCTGCGATCAGCGAGCGGGTATAGGGGTGCTGCGGCCGCGACAGCAGCGCGGCCGTTGCCCCTTCCTCCACCACCCGGCCGTCCTTGAGGACCACCAGCCGATCGGCCATCGCCTGCATGACCCACAGGTCGTGGCTGACGAACAGATAGGCCATTCCCGTCTGCGCCTGCAGCGCGGCGAGCAGATCGAGCACGTCGGCCCGGGTCGATACGTCGAGCGCCGAGACGGCTTCGTCCAGCACGACCAGCGCCGGTTCGAGAATCAGTGCGCGCGCGATGGCGAGCCGCTGTCGCTGCCCGCCCGAGAACTGATGCGGATAGCGCCGCGCATCGGCCGCGCGCAGCCCCACCGCCTCCAGCGCCGCGGCCACCCGCGCTGCGATGGCGGGGGCGGAAAGCGGCGTGCCGAGCAGGTGCAGCGGTTCGGCAACTGCGCGGCCCACGCGCCAGCGCGGATCGAAGCTGCCCAGCGGATCCTGAAACACCGCCTGAACCTTGGCCTGCCAGCGCCGACGGTCATGCTCGCCGCCCACGATCACCTCGCCGGCGCGTGGGGTGATCAGCCCCAGCACGGAACGCAGCAGCGTGGTCTTGCCAGAGCCGGATTCGCCGATCACGCCCACGGTTTCGCCCGGCATCACCGTGAGGCTGACCCGGTCCAGCGCCGGCCGATCCGTTTCGCGATAGGCATTGCTGATGCCGCGCACGTCCAGCACGGGCGCCGTGCCGCTCTGTGGCGCCGGCCGGGCTGGCCGCGCCGGCACATGCCGCGTCCTGGCCAGCAGCAGGCGGGCATAGGCGGTGCGCGGCGCGCCGAGCAGGATCGCGGCGGGTCCTTCCTCCACCACCTGGCCGGCCTGCATGACCGCGACCCTGTCGGCCACCTGGCCGACAAGCGCCAGATCGTGGCTGACCAGCAGCAGGCCCATGTTCCGTTCGCGCACCAGTTCGGTCAGCAAAGCCATGACACGGGCCTGGGTCGTCATGTCGAGCGCGGTCGTCGGCTCGTCGGCGATCATCAGGCGCGGTTCGCCGGCAAGCGCGATGGCGATGGCGACGCGCTGCCGCTGCCCGCCCGACAGGGTGTGCGGATAGCGCGCGGGGTGCGCCACCCCCACTCGCTCCAGCAGGGTAGCCGCGCGCGCTGCCGCCTCGCGCCGTCCGGCGCCGGTATGCAGCCGGATCGCCTCGGCAACTTGGCTGCCGATCGTCATCACGGGGTTGAGCGCGTTCATCGGCTCTTGGAAAACCATGCCCGCTGCTCGCCCGCGCAGCCGGTTGCGCGCCGACTCGGGCAGCGCGATCACGTCGCTTTCGCCCAGCAGCACGCGCCCGCCGACTGTCGCCATGGCAGGCAAGAGCCCGATCGCTGCCAGTGCCACCGTCGTCTTGCCCGAGCCCGACTCGCCCACCAGACCAAGCACTTCGCCGGGGGCGACGTGCAGCGTCACATCATCGACCACGGCGGCCGCATCGTAGCGAACCGATAGCCCGGAGATCGCCAGCACGCGCGGCATCGCGTTCGTTGCCGTTCCGGCTGTTATGCCGGTTGTCGTGCCGGTTGTCTTGATCGTCATCGCGCCCTCAGCCGTTCGCCCAGCGCATCGCCGGTCAAGGTCAGTCCGAACACCGCCAGCACGATCGCCAGCCCGGGCACGATCGCCAGGCGCGGCGCGGTGCCGACCAGTGTCTGCGCGTCGGCCAGCATACGGCCCCAGCTCGGTGCCGGCGGCTGGATGCCCAGCCCGACATAGGAAAGACCCGCTTCGGCGATCAATGCCAGCGCAAACTGGATCGTCGCCTGCACCAGCAGCGGGCCGGCCATGTTGGGCAGCACGTGTTCCACCGCGATCCGGGCACGGCTTTTGCCCGCGACATGGGCGGCCGCGACGAAGTCCAGCGTCAGCAGGCGCCGCGCCTCGCTCCGGGCTACCCGGGCGAAAACGGGTACATTGAACACGGCAATGGCAATGACCGCGCTCGCGCCGCCCGGCCCGATCGCCGCCGTCAGCAGAATGGCGACAAGCAGCGCCGGAAAGGCGAAGACGATGTCCGCGCCGCGCATGGTCAGTTCGTCTGCCCAGCCCCGGGCGGCAGCCGCAAACAGACCGAGCGGGATGCCCAGGGCCGCCGCCGCCCCGACCGCCGCAACCGAAACGGCCAGCGCATTGGTCGCGCCGCCCATGATCATCGACAGCAGATCGCGGCCAAGCTGATCGGTGCCGAGCCAGTGCGCGAACGAAGGCGGCTGGAGCCGGGCCGCCACGTCGACGGCGGCGCTATCCCATGGCGTCCAGACCAGCGCAAGCAGCGCGCCGGCAATGAACAGCCCGGTCAGCACGAGCCCGGCAGCAAGCGTACCTTTCATCGGCGCACCCGTGGATCGATCCAGCCCTGCGCCAGGTCCACGATGAAACTGGCCAGCACGGTCAGCGCCACCAGCACTACAACCACCGACTGCACCACGATCAGATCGCGCTGGGCAATGGCTTGCAGGACCAGCCGCCCGATGCCGGGCAGGAAAAAGACGTTCTCGATGATTGCGCTTCCGGCGATCAGAAACGGCACCTGAAGGCCCAGCACGGTCAGCACCGGCCCCAGCGCATTGGGCAGCGCGTGGCGGGTAAGGGCGGCATCGCGGCTCAAACCCTTGGCGCGGGCGGTGCGGACATAATCCGCGCCCATCTGCCCCATCAGCGCCGCGCGCGCGACCCGGGCGAGGATTGCCGCCTGGGGCAGTGCCAGCGCCGTGACGGGCAGCACCAGCGCACCCAGCACCGCGCCAGGCGCCGCACCCCAGCCGGGAAAACCGCCGGCCGGCACCCAGCGCAGGCGGATCGCGAATAGGAACACGAGCAGGATGGCGAGCCAGAAGCTGGGCATGGCGATGCCGATGCGCGCCGCCCAGCCAAGCGCCGCGTCGAGCCGCCCGCGTGTATCGCGCGCCGCGCCGAAACCCGCCAGCACGCCCAGCACCACCGAGACCAGCGTGGCCAGCAGCGCCAGAGGGATCGACAGGGCCAGCCGTTCGCCGATAAGCGGACCGACCGGTATGCGATAGGTATAGCTGAGCCCGAAATCGCCGGTGGCAAGAGCACCCAGCCAGCGCAGATAGCGCACAAGCGCCGGGCCATCGAGACCCAGTTCGGCATGGAGCGCCGCGACGGCCTGCGGCGTGGCGTTGAGGCCGAGCATATAGGCAGCCGGATCGCCGGGCGCGATCTGGACAAGGATGAAGACGGCCACGGTCGCCACCAGCAGCGTTGCGGCCATCACGGCCAGTTTCCGGGCCAGGGCGCGCGGCCCCAGCGCACGCCAGCCCAGCAGCGTCAGTACCGCCGCCGCAACCAGCGCTGCCCAGCGCCCCGCTTTGCCGTTGCCCGTCGCTGTTGCTTCCGCGCTCGCGCCGGTATCGTCGAAATGTGCAGTGGCAAGGTTGAGCGTCTGATTGGGAGTATTGGCCCAGACGTCGCGCAGCGAAGCATCCTCGACACCAAGCCGCGGGAACTGGAACAGGAAGGCATTGGGCGCGTCCTGCGCGATCTGGCGCTGGATCGCCACCAGCAGGGCATGGCGCGTGGCCGGGTCCTGCGCCGCGCGCAGTCTCTCGAGCAGGGTGCGGAACGGCGGGCTGTCATAGCCGAAATAATAGTCCCGCTGGCCATAGATATCGTAATCGAACGGTTCGGCATGGCTGATGATCGTGAGATCGAAGGCATGGCGCGCATAGACTTCATCGAGCCACTGCGCCCATTCGATGGTCTGCATCTTCACGCGAACCCCCACCTCTGCCAGCTGCGCCGCAACGATCTCGCCCGTGCGGCGGGCATAGCTGGGGGGCGGCAGCTTGAGCGTGAGCGCGAAACCGCGCGGATAGCCCGCCTGCGCCAGCAGCGCCCGCGCGCGCGCCGGATCGTGCGGCGAAAGGCCGGTCAGATCGACGTAATCGGGACTCTGCGGCGGGAAATGGCTGCCGATGGGAATGCCATAGCCGTACATCGCCCCGTCGATGATCGCGCGCCGGTCGATCGCCAAGGCCAGCGCCCGGCGCACGCGCACATCGCGCAACGGGCCGTTGCGCGCGTTCATCGCCAGGATCACTTCGCCTTCGGTCGAGCCGATCCTTACGCTCAGCGCCGGATCGCTGCGCAACTGCGCCAGCGTTTCGGGCGCGGGAAAATCGGGAAAGAGATCGACATCGTGCGCCCGCATCGCCGCATAGGCGGCCGTCGGATCGGCAATGAAGCGGAAGGTGACGGCACGCAGCCGGGGCGGCTTGCCCCAGTACTGCGGGTTGCGGATAAGGGTCACCGCGTCGCCACGCCGCCATTCGCCCAGGCGGAACGGCCCGGTTCCGACCGGCGCAGTGGCAAGACCCGTGGCCGATCGGCGCGACACGATCACGCAATCGCCAAGGCTCAGCAACTGCACGAAGCCCGAGTCGGGCGCGGCCAGCGTGAAGCGTACCGAAAGCGGCCCGGTCGCTTCCACCCGCACGATCCGGCGCAGCGCCTCGGCCTGCGCGTTGGTCGATCCCGGCGCAGCGGCCCGGCGAAAGGAAAAGACCACGTCTGCGGCGCTCAGCGCAGACCCGTCGTGAAAGCGCACGCCCGGTCGCAAGTCAAAGTCATAGACCCGGCCCTGCCCGCTCACCTGCCAGCGGGTGGCCAGCAGGGGTTCGAACCGCCCGTCGGCGGTCGCGCGCACCAGCCCCTCGAAAATGGTCGCATAGGCCACTTCGTCGATCGCCACGGCCGCGCCAGATGTGGGATCGAGCGTCGGTGGTTCCAGCTGCAGGGCAACGGTCAGCCGGTCCTTGCCCATCGCGATACCGGGTGCCGACAGCAACAGCAGCAGCGCCAGTGTGCGCCACACGAACCTCATGCGGCAAGGCGGCGCGCGACCCGCGCCTCCGCCTCGGCGGCCTGCCGCGGCAGACCGAGATCGCGATAGACCTGGGCAAGCAGCCGGTTGAGCGCCACGCCGTCGGGATCGTGCGCCCGGCGCAGTTCCAGCCTTTGCTGGGCTTCGGTCAACCGTCCCGAGCGAATCTGCGCATCGAGCAGGATCTGGTCGAACAGGTCGCGCTGGGCATGGCTGCCCCCCATCCGGATCAGCCGCGGCATGGTGTCGGCAAGGGCGTCCGCCGCCTCGGCATGGCGGCCCCGCGCCTGGGCCATCAGCCCCCGGGCCAGTGGCAGCGCGGCTTCACGCCAGGCGCCCGCGCCGGTTTCCGTTCCGGCGCGGCAGGTGATCGCGCCGAGCAGCACGTCCGCCTCGGGCCGTCCCGCCCGCGCAAGGCCATAAAGATATTGCACCGAAAGAAACGGCTGCACCACGTCATCGGCCCGCACGGCAAGGTGGTCCGCCAGCTCCGCCCAGCGATGGCCGACGTCGATCCCGGCGATTTCGAGGCGGGCCAGCAGCGACACGGCGCCGATCTGATCCTGCGAATAGTCCTTGGCGACAGCCCAGACCTGCGCGTCATAGGCTGCCAGCGCGTCGGCCTCGCGGCCCTGGCTCAGATAGAACAGCGCCAGGTGCCACCACAGGTGCGTGACCATGAAACTGTTGAGATCGCGCCATCCCGGCGCCGCACTTTCGAGAAAGGCAGCGCCTTCGTCGATCCGCCCCTCGGTGAGCATGACGTGCGCCAGCGCGTGCTGCGCCCACGGATCGTCGGGCACGATCGCCAGCGCTCGCCGCGCCGCGTCCTCGGCCTCGCGCATCAGGTGCAGTTGCTCGTATCCGAACGCGGCCATGCCGTGAACGTAGGGCAGGTCCGGCCCGGCTGCCGTGCTGCGCTCCGCCGCGCGCAGCATGGCGGGAAATTCGCCGCGATTGAACAGGTGGTAATGAAGAAGCTTGAGCGTCGCGAGATCGCGCGGGTGTTCTGCCAGCACGGCCTCGAACGCCGCGATGGCGCCGTCGATCT
Organism: Novosphingobium sp. DS6-6; assembly: GCF_057784975.1. NCBI lineage: Bacteria > Pseudomonadati > Pseudomonadota > Alphaproteobacteria > Sphingomonadales > Sphingomonadaceae > Novosphingobium > Novosphingobium sp. DS6-6. Next base: position 364,470 of record NZ_JBYNTS010000002.1, read on the forward strand.
CGTCCTCGATCCAGCATCGCAGCGCCTGGGCCAGCAAACTTTCGCGTGCGGTCGCGCCGGCCAGTGCCCGTTCCGCCGCCGCCAGATGGGGGCGGGCGTTGCGCTCCGCGCCCATCGCCTCGGCCAGCAGGTGAAGGCAGCCGGCATAGACGTGAACCAGCGGTGCGTCCGCGGCCTCGACCGCTGCATCGAGCACGCGCAGGGCACGGGTCTGGTAAGCCAGCATGCCAAGCACGAAATCGTCGATCGCCGCCAGGGCCGCCGCATTCGCGCCGGTGACCGGATTGCCAAAAAAGTCGGTCGTCATGTGCACCATATCATCGGGCTTTAGCCGATTGCCGCCCCCTGCCCAACCAGGTCGCGCAGCCGGTCACGAATTGGCCCAGGCAGCGTGGACTGATTCCACGCCGCCTAGGGTTCTTCCAGGAACGCGGCCGCATCCTGGGCCGATTGCTGCGGATTTTCCAGTTGCGGCATATGGCCCACGTCGGGATAGACGATCAGCTTCGCACCGGGGATGGCCTGCTTGAAACGGGTTGCCGAACTTGCCGGCAACAACGGGTCTTGCGCGCCCCACAGGATCAGGGTCGGCGCCTTGATCCGCTGCAGCAAGGCGTCGGGCGGCCCGCCCCCTTCGACCGAAACCGACATCAGGATCTGGCGATGCCCGGGAAAGCGCTGCAGTTCCGCCCAGCGCCGGATGAAGGGGTCGGTCAGGGCGGAATGCTGGACCAGATTCCGGTTCAGCCCCTCGCGTATCAACGGCGTGTTGTCGATCGAAGCGATGAAGCGGCGGCCCGCCTCGTATCGCATGATGCGGAATGCCAGGGGAAGCGGCTTGTTCGAGGGGGGCAGCGGAATGCCCGCGGCATCGACCAGGATCAGCCTGCTGACGCGACCGGGGTGGCGGACGGCCAGCTGCCAACTGACCGCCCCACCCATCGAATTGCCCGCCACCGCCACCGCGGGCACGGCGATCTTGCCCAGAAAACTGTCGAGCAGATCGGCATAGCGATCCGGGGTGGCGCGGTAATCGGCCGGGGCGGCGGTCAACCCGTGGCCGGGCAGATCGACCGTGATCACGCGATGGCGCTGGCCCAGCCGCGCGACCCACCCGTCCCAGGTAAAGGCGTTGTCGCCAAAGCCGTGGACGAGCAGCACCGGCGGCCCGTCGGGCCGCCCGGTGTCCAGATAGTGGAGCCGCACCCCGCCCGGCAGCGTGGCAAAGCGCGAAGCCGGGCGGGCATAACGCGCGCGCAGCGTCTCTTCCGGCAGATCGGGCGCGCGCAGATAGAGCCACGTTCCCAGACCCAACAAGACCGGCAACAGGGCCAGTCCGCCGATGATCCTGAGTCTTTTCGTCGCCATGTTATTGCAGCGAATAGCTCAGGCGGATGCCATAGCTTGCGGGCCGCCCCGGCGAAGCAATGCTCGCATTCCCCAGGAAATAGTTGCGGGTCAGGTCATAGCGCGTGTTGAAGATGTTGCGCCCATAGGCACCGACCGACCATCTGCCGTTATTGGGGCGCAGGGTCAGCGTGGCGTTGGCGATCCATCGCTCGCTCAGGTCATAGGTCCGCCCGAGGAACGACGGCAACTCGTCGCGGAAGTTGTAGTCGCCCTGGGCCTCGAGGCCGTAATCGCTGCCCAGCGGCAAGGTATAGCTGACAGCTCCCTGGTAGCTCCACTGTGCGATCGGGATGCGCTGCCCCGATTTATCGATCGTGTCGGCCACGTACACGCCGTTTACCTGGCGCAACGAGGTCGTATCGATATCCTGGAAATCCTTGTACTTGCCGTACTTGTACCCAAACGACTGCGTGATCCGCAAACGCGTTGTGGGCACGACGACGATCTCGAGCTCGCCGCCATAGATTTCAGACTTCGCGGCATTGACGATGCGGCCGATCAGCCCGGTGTTCGGGTTGACGGTCGTGCCCAGCACTTGCTGATCCCGGTAGTCGTAATAGAACAGGGCGCCGTTGAACTGCACCGCCTTTGCAAAGCCGGCTTTGAAACCCACTTCGTATGCATAAAGGACTTCGGGCTTGAACGCGTCGATCTGGTCGGCATTGGGAGAGTTGTAGACGGTGAATCCCCCCGATTTCACGCCGCGGCTGGCACTGGCATAGAACAGCAGCATATCGCGCGGGCGATATTCGACGCCCAGCTTGCCCGTCACCTCGTCCAGCGTCGCGTTGCGGTTGCCATCGGGGAAAAAGGGCGCGCCACCGATCTTGGTCGCGAAATCGAGCAGTTTGCGCGTCTCATGTTCGTAACGAACGCCCGCGACGACGCCGAACGTGTCTGACAGCGCCAGATCGACCTGGCCAAAGCCGCTGATCGATTCCGCCTTTTGACGGTAGGAGGTATCCGTGATGAAGCCGAGGCTGTCGGTAAAGTCCGTCAGGAACTTTTCATCGAGCGTCTGATTCGAGTAATAGGCCCCGGCAACCCAGTTAAGCGCACGCTTGCCGGTCGAGCCGAGGCGGACTTCCTGCGAAAAGACGTCGACGTCGCTGCCCCAGAACACGTTGGATTCGTTGCTTGCCGATGCGTCCCAATCCGCGAGCTCGCGCCGCTTCAAGTAATCATAGGCGGTGATCGTCGTCAGCGCGACCGTTGGCGACAGGTCGAAAACGCCGGTCAGACTGCCGCCATAGCTTCCGTTATCGCGACGCGGCTTGGAGTTGGCCGCGAACCCCGTCATCGCGGTGAAGCTTGGCGAGAAGCCCCAGCCGGTCAGGCTCGGATCGCTGTCCGCCGGAATGACCGGGCCGGGCGTGCCGGTGCCATAGCCGCGCGTCTGAAACGGGCGGAACAGGTAAAGTCCGGTTTGCTCGGAATGGTCATAGCCGCCATGCCCGTTGAGCGTGATCTTGACGGCCGCCGACGGGGTCCATTCGAAAACCGCCCGCCCGAACAGCCGATCTGCATCCCCCAGCCGTTCGTTGGTAGCGCGATTGCGCTGAAAGCCGCCGCCCTGCTCGGTAATGCCGGATACGCGCACTTTCAGCGTGTCGCTGACCGGACCCGACACGAAACCTTCGACTCGCAGCAGGTCGAACCGGCCATATTCCGCGTTGACCCCGGCAGAGAACGTGTCCGTCGGGCGGCGGGTGATGAAATTGATTGCGCCCCCTGTCGTGTTGCGGCCGTACAACGTGCCCTGCGGCCCGCGCAGCACTTCGACCCGGTCGACGTCAAACAGCGCGCCCTGGGTCATCGCCGGCACGGGATAGGCAACCTCGTCTACGTAGACGCCTACAGTCGGGGTGTTGTTGGTCGCATAGTCCTCGAAACCGACGCCGCGCAGCCGGAATTGTGGCTGCCCGCCGCCGAAGGCCGGCACCACTTCGAGGCTGGGCGTCTGGAATTGCAGGTCGTTGACGTTGCTGACCCCGCGCCTGGCGAGTTCGTCGCCGCCGATCACCGACAGGGCGATCGGCACGTTCTGCGCCGATTCCTGGCGTCGCTGCGCCGTCACGACGATGTCGCCAGGCGCATTTGCCGCTGCCGCATCGTCGACCGTCTGTGCCGATGCCATGCCCGGGGTCGCCATCAGGATCGAGCCGGCAAGAAGTAGTGCCTTGTTTTTCATCTTGGTCCCTTCACTGTTCAGACCCTTCGGTCCTTCTCCCGATGCCGCGTTTTCGCGGTCAATCCAGCGTGGTCAGCCCAGCGTGTTCAGCAGCGTGGCCAGCCGTTCGGCGATTTCGCCGATTTGTGCTTCGGTAATGATCAGCGGCGGCGACAGCGCGATGATGTCGCCCGTCACCCGGATCAGCAGCCCGGAATCGAACGCCGCGTGGAAAATGTCCTGCCCGCGTTCGCCAGGCTGCCCCGGCCTGGGCGCCAGTTCGATCCCGGCGACGAGCCCGAGATTGCGGATGTCGACGACATGGCGGGCGCCGCGCAGCCCGTGCAGCGCCGCTTCCCACACCGGGGCCAGCGCCGCGGCCCGTTCGAACAGTCCCTCGTCGCGATAGAGCGACAGCGCGGCCATGCCCGCAGCCACGGCCAGGGGGTGGGCGGAATAGGTATAGCCGTGGGCGAACTCGATCAGCCCCTCGGCAGCATTGGTGATCGTATCGTGGACCTTGGCCGATACGCCGACCGCGCCCATCGGCACCGCCGCGTTGGTCAGGCCCTTGGCCATCGTGATGATATCGGGCGTGACGCCGAAACGCTGCGCCGCGAAAGCCGCGCCCAGCCGCCCGAACCCGGTGATCACTTCATCGAATATCAGCAGGATGCCGTGCGCGTCGCAAATGCGGCGCAAGCGGGCGAGATAGCCCGCCGGCGGGATCAGCACGCCGGTCGATCCTGCCACCGGCTCGACGATAACGGCCGCGATCGTCGAAGCATCGTGCAATTGGACCAGCCGCTCCAGTGCGTCGGCCAGTTCCTCGCCATGGGCCGGCGCCCCGCGCGAAAATGCGTTGCGCGCCGGATCGTGCGTGTGGGGCAGATGATCGACCCCTGCCAGCATGGCGCCGAACTGCTTGCGGTTGCCCACGATGCCGCCAACCGAAATGCCGCCGAAGCCGACGCCGTGGTAGGCACGCTCGCGCCCGATCAGGCGGGTGCGCGTGCCCTGCCCGCGCGCGCGGTGATAGGCCAGCGCGGCCTTGAGCGCGGTATCGACCGCTTCCGACCCGGAGTTGCAGAAGAACACGTGGTCGATCCCGTCAGGCAGGATATCGACCAGCCGCCCGGCGAAATCGAACGCGGCCGGGTGCGCCATGTTGAACGAGGGCGCGAAGTCGAGCGTTGCGGCTGCCTGCTGGATGGCGCGCGTGATCGGTTCGCGGCAATGCCCGGCATTGGAACACCACAGCCCCGCGGTGGCATCCAGCACCCGTTCGCCGCCGGGCGTATAGTAGAACATGCCCTCGGCACGGGCCAGGAAACGCGGGTTTGCCTTGAAGCGCCGGTTGGGCGTGAACGGCATCCAATAGGCATCGAGCGCATTCGGCAGGCCGGCATCCGGAAAATTGGGTACGTCCAACACGCGCTTTGTCCCTCTGCCGTTTGCAGCAAGGGTTAAGACCCGATGGTGCAGCCCCCTAACAATCTTTTCTTGGGACGACCTGCTATCGCGCTTTGAAGCGGTCTGGCTTTGAAAATGCGGAACTTGCCCACGCTGCCTGGCGACACCGCGCGCCTGGGCGCGCACGGGCAACTCGGCCGGCACCGGCGGCATCCCGCCGGGGGGCGGGGAAAGCGATGATCATGCAATGTCACTCTGCTTCAGAACACCACCCGCGCATCCAGCATGAACGAGCGCGGCGCCAGGAACTGGAACTGGTCGTTCACGCCATAGCTACTGCCGTTGGCGATCGCGGTGATCGCGCGGTTGTTGAACACGTTGGAAACGGTGGCGCCGATGCGGAACCGTTCGGCGATGACCTGGCTGATGCCGAATTCGCCCACGCTGTAGGGTGCGATCCGGTAGCTGCGCGGGCCGGTGGCGCCGGCGGTGGCTTCTGTTGCGTATTGCGGGCCGGTGAACTTCTGGTTGAACGAGATCCGCGTGCCCTGGTGGTTGTAGAACAGGCCGACCGCCGCCGTGGAGAACGGCGCGTTGGCGATCTGCGCGTCGGTCGTGACGGAACGGGCATAGTTGTAGGAACCGTTGGCGAAGACCGTCAGCCCACGGACCGGCATGACGCTGACCTGTCCTTCCACGCCTTTGTACCGCACCTGGCCGATATTGACGAGAGCGTTGGCCGGCGCGGTGGCAGAGGTATCGGCCGCGATCTTGTTGTTGACGTCGATGATATAGCCATCGACGTCGACCGAGACATGATCGCCATGCCACACCGTGCCCACTTGATAGTTGGTGGACGTCTGCGGTTGCAACTCGGAAAGGATCTGCTGTTGTACCGCCTGCTGGTTGGGCGTGCCGGTAGCAGTGTAGAAGCTGGAAAGATCGGGCACGTAGATGCCCTGCGCATACTGGCCATAGAACGACCAGTTGTCCCTGGCCTGCCAGTTGATCGTGGCAAAGGGCAGGGTCTTGGTCCAGGTCGCCTTGGTATCGATCGGGGTGCGGCTCTTCTGGTTGACCGGCCCGCTGATCGAACGGTTGAAATCCACATACTTCACGCCCGGCGTGATCGCCAGGCCGGCGACCGGGCGAAACTCGAATTCGGCAAAGAACTGGTACTGGTGCCACTTGGAGTATTGCAGGTAGTTGATGTTGGCCACGTCGATGCCCGGCTGCGTGGCGGTAGCCGTCACCGCCGCGAATTTCTCGTTGTAGGATGGCAGGCCCGTGGTGCGGTCGAGATTGAACCGTGCACGGTCGGTATCGGCATATTCGTACCACCCGCCGACGCGGATCCTGCCCAGCGAAAAATCGTAGTTGAGCTGACCGATATAGCCCAGCACCCGATACTTGTTGAGCTTGGAGTAACCGAGCATATTGTTCGGCGCGGTAACCGCCTTGTATGGAGACGCAGCCGTGCCTGCGCCGGTAAAGCCGGTGACCACGGTGCCGGTGTTCCCGGACAGTGTGTTGTTGGTATAGCCATACATATAGGCGCGATTGTCCATCGACAGGCCCGGCGCCAGCTTGCTCTGCAGGCGGATATAGGAAAAATCGGTAGTCTTGTCGGTGCGGTTGTACTTCCAGTAATCCTGCCTGGTGGGATCGTTGCCCAGGCCATAGTTGAGGCCGTATTGCCCGATCTGCGACGTCGGCGTGCAGTTGTCGGCCGTCAGTTGCGTGCCGGCGGGCAGCGCGGTGCCGCCGGTGCCGCAGGTGGCGCCTTTCTGCGTATCCGACTGGTAATAGAAGTTGCGATTCCACGTGCTCATCAGAGTCAGCGTATGAGCACTGCCGATCGGGATCACCGCCTTGCCGAACAGGTTCTTGGAATTGACCGGCGAGAACGTCAGGGCGCCATCGGAACGCAGGAACTGTCCGTTCAGCACGAACTTGGCGCCGCCCAGCTTGTCGATCCGCCCGCTCTGGAATTCGGCGCGCCCGATGAACGTGTTCCAGTTGCCCAGCAGCCCCTGGACCTGGCCGCCCATGATATCGCTGACGGCGCGCGAATACATGTTGACGTTGCCGCCGAACGTCGCCTGGCCAAGCTGGCTGGCATTGCCCGGCCCGCGATCGACCACCACGGTTTCGATCGTGGTGGCGGGAAAGAAGGCGGTGGAATGGTGCGTGGGGTTGTTGGTATCGGCAAAGGGAATGGAATCGTACGTGACGTTGAAATCGCCATCCTGAAAACCGCGGATGGTGATCTTGCTTTCCGTCAGGCCGATGCCGTTGTTGTTGCCCGAAATGCTCACGCTGGGGGTAAGCGCGACGAGCTGATAGAAATCGGACGCGGCATTGGCCGTGTCGATGAAATCGCGGGCGACCACCGATTGCGGCTGCGTGGTGGTGAGCGAGGCGGCGATCGGCGCGACCCGCGCGGCGTGGCTGCCGGTGACGATGATGTCGGACGAGGTCAGCGATTGCGCATCGTTGGCCTGGCCGGTGTGATCGGCGGTCGAGGTCTGCACGCCGGCGGCGGCCGGTTCGGCCGGGGCGGCACTATCGGCAGCGTGAGCGGCGGTGGCCAGCAGGCTGGACGCGGCCAGCAGGGCGGCGCGAAGGGAGTGCTTGGTCATGATCGTTCCTCGTCGGGTCAGGAAATGGGCTTGGCGGCGGCCAGGCTCTGGCCAGCGGTCCATTCGGCGCGGGCAGCGGCCACCATGGGCGCCAGGCGCGAGTCGCCCAGCAGTGCCTGGGCCGCGGCGGTGGCCATGCCGTGGCTGGCCTCGATATCCGTGGCGAAATGCACGCCGCAGATCTGGCGGCTGAGGCCATAGTCCTGCGCCTTGGCCATCAATGCGGGTGCGCGATCGGGGGCAAGCTGCGCCAGTGTCCAGGCGACCGACCAGGCAAAGGCGGCGTGCCCGCTGGGATAGGCCTTGCGCACTGCCTCGCCCTTGCCGCAGTGCGGCAACGCGGGATCGATCATGAACGGGCGGGCGCGGCGGAAATGGGCCTTGGCCGCCGCAACCACGCGGCCCACTTCGTCCTGTACCACCGTGACGAGCGCCAGGGTATGCGGCAGCTTGTCCAGATCCTTGCCCAGCGCCTGATTGAAAATCGCCGGCTCTTCATGCTTGCCGTCCCATTCGGCCCGGACACGGCGCGCGGCCGGCGTTGCGGCGATCAGCGCGCGCAGGCGATCGAGATCGAGCCGCTCTTCCAGCGAGCCGGGGGCCGGGGGCGGGGCAAAGGCCCGCTCGGGCGCATAGGTATCGGGCGAAAGCCAGCGCGGCGCAGAATCGGGCGACGTTGCCGCGTGAACGGCGGGCGCAACCAGACAGGCGGCCGCAAGCGCGGCCGCAGACCGATGGAACAGCATCGCGTGAAAATCCCCAGGACGCGCGGCAGCATCCCCGCCGCGCCTGCAGCCGGGCTAGGCACGCGCGATGACATTTGTGCGACAAGCCGCGCCAGGGACGGCCGTTTGCAGCAACATTGCAAATTGAGAATGTTTCAGGCGGGAAACGTCATCCGCACTTCCAGGCCCGGCGCGTTGTCGGCAAGCGCCAGCGTGCCTCCGTGAAAGCGCACGATGGCCTGGGCGATCGACAGGCCCAGGCCGCTGCCGCGCCGCCCGGCGGTTTCGGGTCCGCGCTCGAACGGGCGCACCACACGGCCGCGATCGGCCTGTGCCAGGCCCGGCCCGTCATCGGCCAGAATCACCACGGCGCCCTGGCCCGTGCGCTCCACCCGCAACGTAGCGACAGTGCCCGGCGGGGTGTGCGTGGCAACGTTTTCCAACAGATTGACCAGCAGCTGGTTCACCAGGCCCGCATCGGCCCGCACCACGGCATCGTCCATCTGGCCCAGGCGCAGCGCGCCGCCACGATCGGCCAGCACGGGTTCCATCGTTTCGGCAACGTCAGCCACCAGCGTGCCCAGGTCCAGCGGCGCCACGGCCGTGGGATGCCGGCCCGATTCCAGCTCTGCCAGGCGCAGCAGGGCATCGAATATGGCAATCACCGACGCGCATTCCCGTTCTGCCCGTTCGATCAGGGCGTCGCCCTGCGTGCCGGGCGCGGCCGAGGCGAGCAGACCGCGCAGCCGGGCAAGCGGCGTGCGCAGATCGTGGGCCAGCGCGCTGGAAAACTGCCGTTGCGCGGTGACCAGTGCCTCCATCCGGTCCAGCATGCGGTTGAGGCTGGCGGCCTGCTGGGCAAACATGCCGTCCAGCCTGTCGGTGGCGATGCGGCGAGACAAATCGCCACGTGCGATGGCATCGGCTGCCGCTTGCGTTTCGGCAAGGCGCAGCGCCGTCTGCCGGGCAAACAGCATGGTTGCCGCCAGCCCGGCCATCAGCGCCGAGGCAAAGATCGCCAGCACCACGCCCGGCAGGATCGCCTGGAGGCTTTCCGATGCCTCGCTGTGCTGCACCACCACGAACAGCGCGCCATCGGCCATCCGCGTGGCAAGCGCCCGCCCCCGGTGCACCACATGCGCCCGGCTGACATAGCGCACCGGCGAAAACCCCGGCGGCGGCGGCGGAATGCGCAGGCGCCCGGCAATCAGCCGTCCATCGCGGGCAAACAGGATATAGGCGCGCTCGCTCAACGCCTTTTGCTGCAGCCAGGCGTCGATCCGCGCCGCCACCACGGCACTTGTCGCCGGCTGCCCGTTTTCCGGCGCCAGGTACTTGCCGCTGTGATATTCCAGCGCGGCGTCGATCCGGTGGGAAATGCGCTGTTCCGCCACGAGGAAGACCACCAGGCCCATGGCCGCCATGGCCAGGGCGAAAAGCACGCCGAACTGGATCGCCAGCCGCCCCACCGCGAGCGGGGACGGCACGCGCGCGTTCATGCGCAGAACGCGCCGCGCAGCACATAGCCGTGCCCGCGCTGGGTTTCGATGGGATCGATGCCCAGTTCCAGCAGCCGGGTGCGCAGCCGGCTCATGTTGCTTTCGACGATATTGGTGGTGGGGGCAAAGGCATAGCCCCAGACATGCTCGAGCAGCATGTCGCGCGTCACCACCCGGTCGGCATGGCGCATCATGTGCGCCAGCAGCGAATAGAGCTTGCGGTTCAGCAGGGCCTGCCGGCCGGCAAAGTCCGCGCTGTGGCGCGAGGGATCGAGTACCAGGCGCCCCACGGCAAGCCTCGCCCCTTCGGCGGGCGCGGCGCGGCGCCGGGTGATGGCGTTGAGCCGGGCCAGCAGTTCCTCGATCGCGAAGGGCTTGGCGAGATAATCGTCACCGCCCGCTTCCAGCCCCTCGATCCGGTCGGCCAGCGAACCCAGCGCGCTCAGCACCAGAACGGGCGGCCGCGCATCGCCACGGCGGCGGATGGCGGCCAGCACGTCGAGCCCGCCCAGATCGGGCAGCATGCGATCGAGCACCACGGCATCGTATTGTCCACGCCCGAGCCATTCGAGCGCCGCGTGTCCGCTGGCGGCATGATCGGCCGTCCGCCCTGCCGCGCGCAGTCCGTCGAGCACGTGGGCGGCAATCACCGGATCGTCTTCCACCACCAGGCAATGCATGGCCACCCCTTGTGAAGGGGTTTGGCTAGCAAGCCGATGTTGCGGCGGCGTGACGCAAGACGGCGCGGGGTCAGCCGGCGCGGGTCAGCCGGCGCCGGGGGTGCCCAGGCTGGCGACGAAGGCCTGAACCGGCGCGCTTGCCGCCAGCAGGGCGTGCGCGGGCTGGGCCAGAAAGATGATGGCCACCCCCCACACGAAAGCCGGGTGGACACGGCGATATCGCATGAGATCGTGCACCGGGCCGATAAGCGCCAAGGCCAGCATGAGGCCGATCGAGATCGGCACGATCATGTCCATGCCGAACTGCCTGACGAACCCCAGGCGGGCAATGGCCGGATAAGTCAGCAGCACCGTGGCGCAAAGCAGCAGCCGCTTGTGCCAGGCCGGCTTGCGCCGCAGGACGAGCGCCCAGGCATAGAGCCCGGCGAACAGCAGCAGGTCGAGCTGGTCCACCGCAAACATCTCTGCCGGCGTGAAGAAGGGCGGCGTCGCCCCGCGACGAATGGCAAGAATGTTGGTGGCGCTGCCCAGGGGCACCATCACCATGACAAGCGCCACGGACAGGGCCCCGAGGCTTCGATGCAATTGCCGTGCGCCGCTGCGGACCAATGCGGCCTGGATCACGAACAGGATGACCCATGCCGCCATCGCCGCGCCATGCAGATGCACCCAGATCGGCAGACCCTGCGGCGTTCCGACGCTGTGGAGGTAGGATGGGCCGAACCCGGCTGCAAAGAGCGCAGCCAGACAGACCGTCATGACGGCAAAGAAACGCCGGTCGAAAAGTTGTCGGTCAAACTGGCTGTACAACAGATGTGACGATCCGATCACGGCCACCCCCCAGGTTGCGATGATATTGCCCCTAGTTCAGGTTATAGACAGACACTTGCGATCGACAAGTCAGGCTTTTGCGCCGCCAATATGGCGGCTCTCAGAGGGCCGGCGGCGTGGGTTCGACCTTTGCCAGCAGGGCCAGTGCCTGTGCCTCGCTCACCACTTCGGCATATTTTGCCTGAAGGTCGAACAGATTGGCTTCGTGCGGCGCGGCATGCCGGTCGCCACAGGCATCGGCCACCACGAATGGCAGAAAGCCGTGCTGGCAGGCATCGAGCGCCGTCGCGCGAACGCATCCGGATGTCGAAGTGCCGCAGATCAACACCGTATCCACCGCCATGGACGTCAGCGTGGCGGCAAGGTGCGTGGCGAAAAAGCCCGAGGCATAGCGCTTGGTAATCACCACGTCGCCGTCCCGCGGGGCCAGTATCGCCGGAAAGGCGCCGAGCGGAGAACCCTTTTCGAACACTTTGAGCGCGGGCACCTTGCGATAGAACACGCCCCCGTCAGCGCCGCCCGGCTGATATTCCACATTGGTGAAAATGACCGGCAAACCGGCCGATCGCGCCGCTGCCGTCACGCGCACGGCGCTGGCCAGCGCGGCTTCGATCCCGGCATAGAGCGGCGAGCCCGGCTGAAGATAGGCTTCGACCAGATCGATCAGCAGCACGGCCGGCCGCTCTCCGAACGGCAGATGCCCGTCGAACGCGCCGGTGTAACTCGCGGCCAGATCTGCCTGTTCCCTGCTCATCGGATCGCCTTTTTATCGATGTGATCGCATCATGCCGCTATTGTATACAATAAACGACGCAGCACAATTCGGCGATTTGTTAATGGCGGGCAAAGCCCGTCCCAAGTGGCAGATTTCAGCACGACTTCGGCCGTCTCGTTGTGTTGATCGCAGAACAGCTTGTATCCCTTTGCAGGCGCGATGCAGGCCGTTTCGTAAAGCGCGGGCATGACCGCGCCTTGCGGCGGAAGCCACGCTGCCGCGCGCGGGATCACCCGCTATTGCCCGGTACGGTCTACATGACCGCTGATTTCCGCGCCGGCATCGCGGGCAAAGCGCAGGTTCCAGATCGTGGCCGAAAACGAAATGGCGGTCACGGCCCAGAAGGCTGCTGCAAAATCATCGAGCAGCGGCCGTTCATGACCCCGCGCCAGCATGGCCAGATGCAAGGCCAATGCCGCAAAACAGATGCCCAGCGAAAGCATCAGCTGCTGGAACGTGGCATAGAACGCGGTGGCGCTGCTCATCTGCGACGCGGCGATGCCGTCATAGGCGATGGTGTTGTAGGCGGTGAACTGCAACGACATGAAAAAGCCCGAGAGCACCAGCACCATGAACATGGCCCAGACCGGCCAGCCTGGCGCGAACAGGCCGCAAAGGGCATAGCCTGCTGCGGCGATGACGCCGTTCCACACCAGCGTCCGGCGAAATCCCAGCCGGCGCAGCACGCGCGGCGCGGCGCCTTTCATCGCCAGCGAGCCGACAGCCGTGGCGACCGTGATCATCCCGCTGTGCGCTGCCGAAAAGCCGAAACCCACCTGCATCATCAGCGGCAGCAGGAACGGCTGCGCCCCTTGCGTGATCCGGGTGAGCGACCCGGCGATCACCGACAGGCGAAAAGTGTGGTCGTGCATCAACGACAGGTCGAGGATCGCGCCCGGCCGCCCGCGCGCGTGGCGCACGTAAAGAATGCCGGCCAGCGTGCCCGTGATCAGCAGGCCTGCCGCCAGCGCGCCCTGTCTCGGGCGACTGGCCATCTCGAAGCCGAACAGCAGGCAGCCAAGCGATGTTCCGCTCAGGGCAAAACCCTTCCAGTCGAACCCGGCCGACGTCTCTTCGCGGAAATCGGCGATGAAACGGCTTACCAGCCACAGCCCCAGAAGCCCCATCGGCAGATTGATGTAGAAGATCCAGCGCCAGTCCAGATAGGTCACGATGAAACCGCCCAGCGGCGGCCCCACCACCGGCCCCACGAGCGCCGGCACCAGCAGCCACGACATCGCGCTGACCATATCCTGCTTGGCCACGCTGCGCAGCAGGACGAGGCGCCCCACCGGAATCATCATTGCCCCGCCCAGGCCCTGGACGAAACGCGCCAGCACCATGAATTCCAGGCTGGGTGCCTGCCCGCAGGCGAGGCTGCCTGCGGTGAACAGGCCGATTGCCGCGCCGAACACGGTGCGTGAGCCGAACCTGTCGGCAAGCAGGCCCGAAGCGGGAATGAACACGGCGAGCGCAAGGAGATAAGACGTCAGGGCGACGCTCATTTCCGCCGGGCGCACGCCGAAATCGCGCGCCATGGTGGGCAATGCCGTGGCGAGCACTGTGGCATCGACGAATTCCATGAACAGCGCCGAAGCCACGATCAGCGCGATCACCCGGTAATTCGCGCCCGACGCCGCCGGCCCGCCGGGATCGCGTGCCGGCGCCAGCGCGCTTGCTGCCGGAACGATGCCGTCGCCGATTTCGGCATTGACCGACGCCATGCCCCGGCGGCGCGGCCCTACCATGAGCGATGCCATGGGCAAGGCCGGGCGTTGAAAGCAGGGATCATGGGCTGGACTCGATTCCGTTTGATCGTATCGGCGGTTGGCGGACAAAGAACGCGCGGAAAACGCACGAATAAAGAGGCACTGGCGCCTATAGGGAAAGAGGCAAGAGTTGCAAGGCGCCCTGACCCCCCACTATGGCCCCCGGTTCTGGCCCCGCCCCGGCCGGCCTCAGCGCCGTCAAGTCGTCGCGGTCTTCGCCCGACCGAGTGCGGCGTCCAGGCGAGTCTGGTCAAGCGCGTTTTCCCAGCGCGAAACCACGATCGTTGCCACGGCATTGCCAATGAAATTGGTAAGGCTGCGGCATTCGGACATGAAGCGGTCGATCCCCAGGATCAGCGCCATGCCCGCCACCGGCACGGACGGGACGATCGAAAGGGTCGCCGCCAGCGTGATGAACCCCGCGCCGGTCACCCCGGCGGCGCCTTTGGACGAAAGCATGGCCACGCCCAGGAGCAGAATCTGCTGCCCCAGCGTAAGTTCCACGTTGCAGGCCTGGGCGATGAACAGCGCCGCCAGCGTCATGTAGATGTTGGTGCCATCGAGATTGAAACTGTAGCCCGTCGGCACCACGAGGCCCACCACGGTCTTGGAACAGCCGGCACGCTCCATCTTTTCGATCAGGGCGGGCAGCGCGCTTTCGGACGACGACGTGCCCAGGACCAGCAGAAGCTCGTCGCGCAGATAGGCGATCAGGCGCAGGATGGAAAACCCCGCCAGGCGCGCGACGAGGCCCAGCACCACCAGCACGAACAGCAGCGCGGTGATGTAGAACGCGGCGACCAGTTGCGCCAGGTTGGCAAGGCTTGCCACGCCGTATCTGCCGATGGTGAAGGCCATGGCGCCAAAGGCCCCGATCGGCGCGGCTTTCATGACGATTGCCACCAGCCTGAAGAATACCGCCGAACCGGCCTCCAGCAGATCGAGAACCGGCTTGCCCCGCTCGCCCGCCCCGGCAAGGGCAATGCCGAACAGTACCGCCACCACCAGCACCTGAAGAATGTTGTCCTGGGTCAGCGCAGCGAGGAAGGTGTCGGGGATCGTCGCCGCCAGAAAGCCGGTGATCGTGCTCTCATGCGCCTTGGCGGCATAGCCGGACACTTTGCCGGGATCGAGCGTCGAGGGGTCGATGTCGAGCCCGGCGCCAGGGCGCATGACATTGGCCACCACCAGGCCCACGATAAGCGCGAGCGTGGAAAAGAACAGGAAATAGGCAAAGGCCTTGGCCGCGACGCGCCCCACCGCGGCCAGATCGCGCATGCCGGCAATGCCCGTCGCGATCGTCAGGAAAATGACCGGCGCGATCACCATCTTGACCAGCTTGATGAAGATGTCGCCCACCGGCTTGAGTGCCTCGCCCGCGGCGGGGTGGAAATGCCCCAGTACGATGCCCGCGATGATCGCCGTCAGCACCTGGACGTAGAGATGGCCATACCAGCGGCGCGGGCGGGTGGGGGGAACCGGCGCGGACGCATCAATCGCGGGAACGATCATCGTGAAAATGCCTTTCGTCCTCGGCAGGATCGCCGTCGCCTGGCCTGCGCGGCCCGCTTTGGCCATCTTGCACTGGCACATCCGGGATGTACAACCAACCCGTCCTGCCCGGCGCGAGGCGGTCGATCGATCCGGCGGCCGGCCAAACCAGCGGCTCCAGCGTGGAAGGCCTGGTCGATCATGCCTGCAAGTCCTCTGGAACCGGGCGCTGGTGACACGGGCACCTGGATGCACCGCTAGGCGGCCGACGCCGGCCGGACGGTCGCGCGCTTTCTGGCCGCCAACGCCGGGCCGCTGGCCGCGCTGGGCGCGCGGCTGCGCCACGATCCGCCGCCGCTGGTGCTGACCTGCGCGCGGGGATCATCGGATCACGCGGCGACCTATGCCAAGTACATGATCGAAACCATGCTGGGCATTCCCACCGCCTCGGCCGCGTTTTCCACCTTTTCGCTTTACGATGCGCCGGTGCGCGCCGCCCCTGTGCATCGCCATTTCGCAATCGGGCCGCAGCCCCGACATGCTTGCCACCGTGGAGCGCTATCGCGCGGCTGGGGCGCTGGTCGTGGCGCTGGTCAATGTCGCCGATTCGCCGCTGGCGGGACTGGCTGACGAGACGCTGCCGCTCTGCGCGGGACCGGAGATTTCGGTTGCCGCCACCAAATCGTTCATTGCGTCGCTGGCCGGCATTGCCGCGCTGGCGTGCGCGTGGCGCGGAGACCCGGGCCTGGCGGCCGCCTTGCCGGCGCTGCCCGCCGCGCTGGACGCAAGCTTTGCGCTCGATTGGCAAGCCGCACGCGACGGCCTGCGCGATGCCACCAACCTGTTCCTGATCAGCCGCGGCTATGGCCTGTCGATCGCGCAGGAAGCCGCGCTCAAGCTCAAGGAAACCAGCGGGCTGCATGGCGAGGCGTTCAGCTCGGCCGAGGTGCGCCACGGCCCCATGGCGATCGTGCGCGACGGGTTTCCCGTGCTTGGTTTCGACATCGGCGGCGCGGCCGGGGCCGATGTGCGCCAGGTCTGCACCGATTTTGCCCGGCGCGGCGCGCGGGTGTTCCTTGCCACCGCCACGCCCGAAGCCATGCCGGCCGATGCAGACGTTACCATGCTGCCCGCGCTTGCGGCCGACGAAGCGCTGGCCCCGTTGCTGTGCATCGCGAGCTTCTACCGCATGGTCAACACGCTGTCGCTGGCGCGCGGGTTCAACCCGGATCAACCCCCGTTCCTGGCCAAGGTGACCCGCACGCGATGACATGCAGCGTGAAATACGCGGCGACAGAGCACCGTCCGGCCTGAAGAACAGCTATGCAAACGGCGATCTGCGGGAACCCCGAATGAACGCAGATAACAAAACCTTAATCAACCGGCCGGCATTGTCGTTTCCGATGCAAAAACAGCAGGCTGTTATATGATGGGTGAACTTCAAAGCATCATTCTCGAAATGATTGCCCGTGGCGCGCCGCTGGATGCCACGATCACCCGCCTGTGCCTGGAATTGGAACGCCAGGCGCCCGAGGTGGTCTGCTCGGTCGTGACGGTCGATGCCGGCGGACGGCTGCGCCCGCTGGCCGCGCCGGGCATCTCGCCGACGCTGCATGCCGCGATCGACGGTATACCCATCGGGCCGGGCGTGGGCACCTGCGGCACGGCCGCCGCACTGGGCATCGATGTGCTCTCGGCCGACATCGCCACCGATCCGGCTTGGGCATCCTGCCGCGACATCGCACTGTCGCTGGGTTTCAGGGCGTGCTGGTCCCGCCCGATCATGGGTTCGCACGACAAGCCGGTGGGCGTCTTCGCCCTGTATTATCGAGAAGCGCGAGGCCCGACGGCCCTCGAACAGAAACTGGCGGACCGCTGCACGTCGCTCTGCGCCATCGCGCTCGAGCGCGAACGCCGCATCGAGGAACGCGACCGGCGGGCCAATACCGATGCCCTGACCGGCCTGCCCAACCGCGCCGCGTTCAACACCGCACTGGCCCGTCTCGATTGCGGCGCGCCGGGCAACTGGGCCCTGTTCCTGATCGATCTCGACGGATTCAAGGCCATCAACGATACGTATGGCCACCAGGCCGGGGATACTTTGCTGATCCAGGTCGGCCAGCGGCTGGCCGGGGCGGTAAGGCCCGATGGCCTGTTCCGCATCGGCGGCGACGAATTTGCCGCGCTGATCGTCGACACCGCAAACCTCCGCGCGGTCGAAGCGCTGGCCGAACGGATGCTCGAGGCGCTGCACCCGCCGGTGGCCGTTTCGGGCCAGTTGCTGCGCCCGGCCGCCACGATCGGGCTTGCCATCTTTTCGGCCGGCGACTGCACACCCGAACGGGTGCAGCAAAATGCCGATTTCGCGCTCTATCATGCCAAGGACGTGGCCCGGGGCGGGTTCATCCGCTATTGGCCGGGCATCGGCACGCGCATCACCCGGCGGATCACCGCCGTGCGCGAACTCGACGCCGCGCTGCGCGATGGCCGCCTGGTCGCCCATTACCAGCCGATCGTCGAACTGAAAAGCGGCACGATCTGCGGGCTCGAAGCCTTGTGCCGTATCCGCATGGACCAGCGCATGCTGCCGGCCAAGGATTTCCACGAAGCCACCAGCGACCCCCAGACCGCCAGCGCCTTGACCCGCGAGATGATCCGGCAGGTGGCAAGCGATGCCCGCGCCTGGCTGGATGCGGGCGTGCGGTTCGGCCGCGTGGCCATCAACGTCAGCTCGGCCGATCTGCACAATGCCGGCTTTTCCAGCGCCATCGCCGCCGCTTTCGAAGAACGGGGCGTGCCGTTGGACAAGATCGTGCTCGAAGTGACCGAGGCGGTCTATATCGACGACGAGGCCGGCGTGATCCGCCGCTCGGTGGCGTCGTTGCAGGCCAAGGGGCTGAAAGTGGCCCTGGATGATTTCGGCACCGGTTTTGCCTCGCTCACTCACCTTATTTCCGTGCCGGTCGATATCATCAAGATCGACAAGTCTTTCGTCAATCGCATCGTGACGCACCGGCCCAGCCAGATCATCGTTGCCGGGGTGATCGATATTGCCACCAAGCTGGGCATCCAGGTGGTGGCCGAAGGGATCGAGGACGAGGCCCAGGCCCGCAAGCTGGCGCGAATGGGCTGCCAAGCGGGCCAGGGCTATCTGTTTTCCAGGGCTGTCGACCGAGACGGCATAGCGGCTCTGGCGCAGGCGCGAAGCCCGGGCGTGACAGTGATCGACGCGCCGGAAAAGCGCGTCTCTTCGGGTGGCAGGCTGGGCCGGTAAGGCACGCCCGCCCAGCCCGAAGCCAACTAGAACACCTTGCGCTTCAGGCCGAGCAGCGCGGCTGCCTCCCGCACGTGCCGGTCCCACGCGCTGCCGGCAAGGACGGAGCAGGAAAAGCTGACGGTCAGCCGATCGTCGCGCCCGCCATCGATCCAGCGCAGCGCCACGCCGCCACCCGGTTCGGCACCGCCGGTCGCGCAGGCCGTATCGCCCGACACCACCTTGGCCCCGATGGGGCGGTCGCCCGCCACGGCCGCGACAAAGGCGGCCGCCTGTTCCGGCCGGACCTTGGCGGTGTTGCGGTGATAGCGCCAGCGGCGGTGGCTGGCGTCCCAACTGCTGCGCTCGATCAGGACATCGCCCGCAGGCGAAACCGAAAGCTTGACCGTCTCGCATTCCGCGCAGCCCGCCGGGGGGGAAAGCGTGACCATGACCGTGGAGAGACCGGCTGCCGGCGCCGCCAGTGGGGCCGGTGCAGCGGCCTGCGCCGGCGGGGCAGGGCGCGGCGCAACCACGGCTGGCGGCGGTGCGGATGGCGGTGCAGGTGGCGGTGCAGGCGGTTCCGGCACGACAGCGGCCGGTGGCGGGGGCGCGGCCGCAACCGCGACAGGCGCGGGTGGTATCGGCAAGGGCGTGGGTTCGGGCGGTGCAGGCGGCGGCGGGGCAGGGGGCAGTGGGGCCGGCTCTGCCGCAGGCAGGGCAGGCGGCAGTGGGGTCGGCTCTGCCGCAGGCAGGGCAGGGGGCGGCGGTGCCGGTTGCGGCGCGACGGCCGGAGCTTGAACCGGAGCCTGTGCCGGTGCCTGGGGCGGCGGCGCGGCGGGTACGCCGGCGGCCGGCGTGGCTAGGGGCGCAGGCACGGCCGAGCGGGTGGCTGCCCTGTTCTGCATCGCGCGGCGCGCGGCATTGGGATGAAACAGCGCCGGCCCGCAGCCCTGCAGCGCCAGGGCCACCGTGCCGGCCAGGCCCACCATTACCAGACGCCGCGAAGAAATGTGCATTCTCTGACCCCGCCCAAAGCAAGCCGTGCGAACGGAGTCCCGCTCCCGCGCGCGCATGCTCTTATCGCGCCACGCGGCCAGCGGGTATCCCCCCTTGCGGATTTTTCAGTATATGGCCGGCTTCGCACGCCGGCGCCGGTTCAAAATCCGGTCGGCCATTCCTCTGCCAGCCGCGCCCAGCTTTCCATCAGTGCCGGATCCAGCGCCCGGCCGCCGCCGATAAGGCCGATCCGGCGCCGGAAATCATAGCCGGCCAGCGGCACGGGCACCACGCCCTGGCCGGCAAGGCAAACCGGCCCGGTGGTGACCGCCAGCCCTGCGCGCACCATGGCCAGGCACCGTTCCTCGTTGGTGCTGCGCAGCAGGAAATGGGGGCGCACGCCCTGGGCGGTGAAGAAACGGCTGGTCTCGGCCAGGATCTCGCAGCTGCGGCGCGCCACCATCACGTCGCCGGCCAGATCGAGCGCGTCGAGCACGGTACGCGCGGCGAGGGCATGATCGCGGGGCAGCAGCATCATATAGCGTTCCTCGATCACTGCCCCCTCGCCCGGCTGACCGTGCAGCAGAGTGAGAATCGCATCGAGTTGCCCTTCGCCCAGGCGGCGGCGCAGATCGGCATCGCTGCCTTCCACCAGCACCAGCGGCCGCACGCTCTGCATGTCGCGCGCCAGGCGCACCAGGACATGGCCGGGCAACGAGGGAATGGTGCCGAGCCGCAACGGCGCCGGCGCGGGCGCCAGGTCCCGGGTCGGGGCCTCGGCCAGGCGGAACTCCCGCTCTATCGCGCGGGCATGGGCCAGAAGGCGGGTGCCCGCCGCCGTCAGCCGGATCTGCTTGCGATCGCGCGACAGCAACGGCGCCCCCATCAGCCGCTCCAGCTCGGCAAGGCCGGCCGAAAGCGTCGGCTGGCTCAGGTTCAACCGCCGCGCTGCGGCCGTCACGCTGCCGGTTTCGACGATGGCCAGAAACTGGCGCAGATGGTTTCGCTTTAGCATCGGAAATATCTATGGAACGATGCTGTGAAAATCAATTTCCGCAAGAAGCGGCGACGGGTTATCCTGGCTCCCAGGAAGAGGAGACCGCCCCATGCGCGCTACACCCGATCTCGATTTCGGCTTTGACGAAAACGCGCTGATGATCCGCGAGGCCGCCGGCCGCTTTGCCGACGAGCAGATTGCTCCGCTTGCCGCGGCGATCGATGCGCAAGACCGCTTCCCGCGCGAACTCTGGGTGCCGATGGGCGCGCTTGGCCTGCATGGCGTGACCGTGGCGGAAGAGTGGGGCGGGCTGGGGCTGGGCTATCTTCACCATGTCATCGCGGTGGAGGAAGTCAGTCGCGCCTCGGGCGCGGTCGGCCTGTCCTATGGCGCGCATTCCAACTTGTGCGTCAACCAGATCCATCGCTGGGGCAATGCCGACCAGAAGGCGAAATATCTTCCCCGGCTGGTTTCGGGCGAACATGTGGGCAGCCTGGCGATGTCGGAAGCGGGCGCCGGGTCCGACGTGGTGGCGATGAAGCTGCGCGCCGACGCGGTCGAAGGCGGGTGGCGTCTCAACGGCACGAAGTTCTGGATCACCAACGGCACTTATGCCGATACCCTGGTGGTCTATGCCAAGACCGCGCCCGAGGCCGGCCCCAAAGGCATCACGGCCTTCCTCATCGAGCGCGGCATGCCCGGCTTTTCGATCGGGCAGCAGATCGACAAGATGGGCCTGCGCGGCAGCCCGACGGCCGAGCTGGTGTTCGACGATTGCTTCGTGCCGGCCGAAAACGTGATGGGTCCCGTCAACGGCGGGGTGCGCGTGCTGATGAGCGGTCTCGATTACGAGCGCGTGGTGCTGGCCGGGATGCAGATCGGGATCATGCAGGCCTGCCTCGATACCGTCATCCCCTATGTGCGCGAACGCCGGCAGTTCGGCAAACCCATCGGCGCATTCCAGCTTATGCAGGCCAAGGTGGCCGACATGTATGTGGCGCTGCAATCGGCGCGTGCCTATGTCTATACCGTGGCGCGCGCGTGCGATGCCGGGCAGACCACGCGGTTCGACGCCGCCGGGGCAATCCTGCTGGCCAGCGAAAGCGCGTTCCGCGTGGCGGGTGAAGCGATCCAGGCTTTGGGCGGCGCCGGCTATACCCGGGACTGGCCGGTGGAAAGATATCTGCGCGATGCCAAGCTGCTCGATATCGGCGCGGGCACCAACGAAATCCGCCGCATGCTGATCGGCCGCGAACTGATCGGCATCAAGGAATGAGCGCGCCGGTTCTGCCCCCCGTGGCGGATCTTGCCAGCGCGGAAGCGCAGGCGCGCGCCGCGCACAATCGCGCTCTGGCCGCGGAACTGCGCGCCCGCGTGGCCGGGGCGGCGCTGGGCGGAGACGAACGCGCCCGCGCCCGCCATACCGCGCGGGGCAAGCTTTTGCCGCGCGAGCGGGTGGAACGGCTGCTCGATCCCGCCTCGCCGTTCCTGGAAATCGGGCAACTGGCGGCCACCGGGCTTTACGGCGATGAAGTGCCGGGCGCGGGGATCATCACCGGGATCGGCCGCATATCGGGGCGGCAATGCATGGTCTTTGCCAACGATGCCACCGTCAAAGGCGGCACCTATTTCCCGATGACGGTCAAAAAGCACCTGCGCGCGCAGGAGATCGCCCAGGAAAACCACCTGCCCTGCGTCTACCTGGTGGATTCGGGCGGGGCCAACCTGCCCAACCAGGCCGAGGTCTTTCCCGATCGCGATCACTTCGGCCGGTTCTTCTTCAACCAGGCGCGGATGAGCGCGGCGGGCATTGCCCAGATCGCCGCCGTCATGGGATCGTGCACGGCCGGCGGCGCCTATGTTCCGGCGATGAGCGATGAGACGGTCATCGTCAGGCAGCAGGGCACGATCTTCCTGGCTGGCCCGCCCCTGGTCAAAGCGGCGATCGGCGAGAAGATCAGCGCTGAAGACCTGGGCGGCGGCGACCTGCACGCCCGCCAGTCGGGCGTGGTCGATCATCTGGCGGAAAACGACGCGCATGCGCTGTCGATCGTGCGCGACATCGTCTCGCACCTGGGCGCGCCCGGCAGCGCCGGTATCGCCCGGCGCGAAAGCCGCCCGCCGCTTTACGATCCGCAGGACCTCTACAGTATCATCCCGCAGGATGTGCGCGCGCCCTATGACGTGCGCGACGTGATCGCACGGATCGTCGATGGCAGTGCATTTCACGAATTCAAGGCGTTGTTCGGGACCACGCTGGTCTGCGGCTTTGCCCATATCCACGGAATGCCCGTGGCGATCCTGGCCAACAACGGCGTGCTGTTTTCGCAGAGCGCGCAAAAGGGGGCGCATTTCATCGAACTGGCTTGCCAGCGCCGCATCCCCCTGCTGTTCCTGCAGAACATCTCGGGCTTCATGGTCGGCGGCAAGTACGAGGCCGAAGGGATTGCCAAGCATGGCGCCAAGCTGGTGACGGCGGTGGCGACCGCCCAGGTGCCCAAGGTCACCGTGCTGATCGGCGGCAGTTTCGGTGCGGGCAATTATGGCATGTGCGGGCGCGCCTATTCGCCGCGTTTCCTTTTCACCTGGCCCAATGCGCGCATTTCGGTGATGGGCGGGGAACAGGCGGCCAGCGTGCTGGCCACCGTGCACCGCGACGCCGCCACCTGGAGCGCCGAGGAGGCCGAAGCTTTCAAGGCGCCCATCCGCCAGAAATACGAGGATGAAGGCAATCCCTATTACGCCACCGCCCGCCTGTGGGACGATGGCGTGATCGATCCGGTGCAGACCCGCGACGTCGTCGGCCTGGCGCTGGAAGCCTGCCTCGAAGCCCCGATCGCCGATCGTCCGGCGTTCGGCGTGTTCCGGATGTAAGCGCATGATCGAATCGATCCTCATCGCCAATCGTGGCGAAATCGCCTGCCGGATCATCCGCACCGCCCGCCGCCTGGGACTGCGCACGGTGGCGGTGCATTCCGACGCCGATGCCCGGGCCATGCACGTGCGCCTGGCAGACCGGGCGGTGGCCATCGGCGGGGCGGCCCCGCGCGAGTCCTATCTTGTGGGCGAGCGGATCATCGCCGCCGCGCTGGAAACCGGGGCGCAGGGCATCCATCCCGGCTATGGCTTCCTGTCGGAGAACGCCGCCTTTGCCCAGGCCGTGATCGATGCGGGGCTGGTGTGGATTGGCCCGCCGCCCGCCGCGATTTCCGCGATGGGGCTGAAAGACGCGGCCAAGGCCCTGATGCAGGAAGCCGGGGTGCCGACCACGCCGGGCTATCTGGGGCAGAACCAGGACGCGGCTTTCCTGGCACAGGAAGCCGCCAAGGTGGGTTACCCCGTGCTGATCAAGGCGGTGGCGGGCGGCGGCGGCAAGGGCATGCGCCTGGTGGAACGCGGCGAAGACTTTGCCGATGCGCTCGCGTCGTGCCAGCGCGAAGCCGCGGCGGCGTTCGGCAATGCCCACGTCCTGATCGAGAAGTACATCCTTTCGCCCCGCCATATCGAAGTGCAGGTGTTCGGCGACAGCCACGGCCAGGTGGTCCACCTGTTCGAGCGCGATTGCTCGCTGCAGCGCCGCCATCAGAAAGTGATCGAGGAGGCGCCGGCCCCGGGCATGGACGAGACCACACGCGCCGCGGTGTGCGAGGCGGCCGTGCGCGCGGCGCAGGCGGTCGGCTATCAGGGCGCGGGGACGGTGGAATTCATTGCCGATGCATCCGCAGGGCTGCGCGCGGACCGCATCTGGTTCATGGAAATGAACACCCGCCTGCAGGTGGAACACCCGGTGACCGAGGCGATCACCGGCCAGGACCTGGTCGAATGGCAGATCCGCGTGGCCAGTGGCGAGCCACTGCCCTGTCGCCAGGAAGACCTGGCGATCCGGGGCTGGGCAATGGAAGCACGCCTCTATGCCGAAGATCCGGCCAAGGGCTTTTTGCCCTCGATCGGGCGGCTCGATCACCTGCGTTTCGGCCAGGGCGATGGCGTGCGGATCGATACGGGCGTCGCGCAGGGCGACACGATCACGCCGTTCTATGATCCGATGGTCGCCAAGGTTATTGCCCATGGCACCACGCGGGGCCAGGCGATCGACCGGCTTGCCGCCAGCCTGCGAGAAACGGCGGTCTGGCCCGTGCGCACCAATGCCGCGTTTCTCTCGCGTCTGTTGGCCCACCGCCAGGTCGCCGCCGGGCAGGTCGATACCGGCCTGATCGCGCGCGATGGGGCTGCCATGGCAGAGCCTGTCGCACCATCGCCTGCCGCTCTGGCCCGCGCGGCCGCGCGGCTGGTCGCGCCCGGGCCGGCGCCGGGTTTGCGCCTCAATGCGGCACCCATGCGCACCGCCTGGTTCCTGCTCGAGGGCAATCCCGTGGAAATCGCGCTGAATGGCGGGGCTGCCGGCGGTGCCCCGGCCGCGTCAGCCCTGGTTTGCGAAAATGGCCAAACCTGGCTGCTCGAACCCTGGCATCATCGGCCGGGCGACGGCGCGGCCGCCGGCGATGGCGCGATCTTGGCCCCCATGCCCGGTCGCGTCCTCATGGTGGCGGTGAACCGGGGCGATGCGGTGGCCAGGGGGCAGAAGCTGCTGACGCTCGAAGCGATGAAAATGGAACACACACTTGTCGCGCCGTTCGATGGCGTGGTCGAAGCGCTGGAAACGGCGCCAGGCGCCCAGGTGCAGGTCGATGCCCTGCTGGTGCGCATCATACCGCGAGAGGATTGACGATGGCGGGACGCTATTTCGCGGAATGGCAGGAGGGTGACCGGATCGAGCATCCGATCCGCCGCACCGTGACCGAGACCGACAACCTGCTGTTTTCGTGCATGACGCACAACCCGCAGCCGCTGCACCTCGATGCCGAGGCGGCACGCGCCAGCGAGTTCGGCCAGATCCTGGTCAACGGCACGTACACGTTCGCGCTGATGGTCGGCCTGTCCGTGGGAGAAACCACGCTGGGCACCCTCATTGCCAACCTCGGGTACGACGCCGTGGTCATGCCCGCGCCGGTGTTCATCGGCGACACGCTGCATGCCACGAGCGAAGTGGTGGAAACCCGCCCCTCGCGTTCCCGCCCCGGCGCGGGGATAGTCACTTTCGCGCATGCGTTGATCAACCAGCGTGGCGAAGTGGTCTGCCGCTGCAGACGCAGCGCCTTGATCGCGGCCGGCCCCGATGCAGGCACCGCGACATGACGTGGCGGTCGCTGCTGTTCGTGCCGGCCGACCGGCCCGACCGCTTTGCCAAGGCCACCGCAAGCGGCGCTGACGCCGTCATTCTCGATCTCGAGGATTCCGTGGCGCTCGGCGCCAAGGCAGCCGGGCGCGATGCCGTGGCGCAATTCCTTGCCGGGGCGCGGCGATGCCCGGTTTTCGTGCGCGTCAATCCGTTGGAAAGCGGGCTGATCGCGGCCGATCTTGCCGCTGTCCTGCCGGGCCGGCCCGATGCCCTGGTGCTGCCCAAGGCGGAAGGGGCCGAGAGCGTTGGCACCCTGCTGGCGCTGATGGGCGGGCAAGCGGTGCCGATCCTGCCGATTGCCACCGAAACCCCCGCCGCGGTGTTCGAACTGGGCAGCTATGGCGATGTGCGCGCGGCGCTCGCCGGCCTGACCTGGGGCGCGGAAGACCTGCCGGCCGCCATCGGTGCCACCGCCGCGCGCGAAGCCGATGGCCGCTATACACCCCCTTACGAACTCGTGCGCAGCCTTACGCTGTTCGCCGCGCACAAGGCGGGCGTTGCCGCGATCGAAACGGTCTATCCGGCCCTGGCCGATGCCGCGGGCCTTGCCGCCTATGCCGCCCGCGCCCGGCGCGACGGCTTTACCGGCATGATGGCGCTTCATCCGGCGCAGGTGCCGGTGATCAACCAGGCTTTTGCGCCCACTGCGGCGGAAATCGCGCATGCGCGCCGCATCGTTGCGCTGTTCGCCGCCGATCCGGCGCTGGGCGTGGCGCAGCTTGATGGCCGCATGATCGACCGCCCGCATCTCGAACAGGCCAGGGCGATCCTGGCACGGCTGGGGTAGGCTGCCAGCCGTTCACACGAAACGCGGCGGCCGGCGCTGCGTGAAGGCGGCAATGCCTTCGGCACCTTCGGCCCCGGCGGCGGCTTCGGCAATGCGCACCAGTTCCAGATCGAGCTGGGTGGCCAGATCGTGCTGCAGGCTGCGCGCCAGCAGGCCGCGCGCGCCGGCAATGGCGCTCACCGGGCCTTGTGCCAGGCGCTGCGCCACCGCCAGGCCTTCGTCCATCAGCGCCCCGGCCGCCACCGTGCGGGTGATCAAACCAATGGCTTCGGCCTCTTCGGCGCCGACACGGCGGTTGGTCAGGATCATTTCCTGCGCGCGGCGCAGGCCCACCACGCGCGGCAGAGTCCAGCTCATGCCGCCATCGGGCGTCAGCCCGAGCAGCCCGTAAGCCGGCGTGAAATGCGCGGTGGGCACGGCCAGCACCACATCGCCCAGGATCGCCAGGCTCAGCCCGGCGCCCGCCGCCGGGCCGTTGACGAGGGTGACGAGCGGCTTGTGCATCGAGGCGAGCTTGCGCACCGTGCGATGCAGGATGCCCGCCAGGGCAAAGAGAAACGCGGCCGGGCCTTCGCTGGCACTGCCGAATGCGCCCACGTCTCCGCCGGCGCAGAACAGCTTGCCCGCCCCGGTCAGCACCACGCAGCGCACCTGCGCATCGGCGACGGCCACGTCGATCTGCCGGTCCAGCCGCTCGGCCATTGCCATGTCCAGGGCATTGCCCGCCGCGGGGCGGTTGAATGTCACGACCGCCACGGCGCCCTGCCGCTCGAAAAGGACCAGATCCTCGCTCATGCGCATGCCTCCATCGCTTCGCGGCCCAGCCGTGTGAGGCGTGGCAGCGCCTGTGCGCGGGCAGCCGCCTGGGCATTCGTTGCCGTGCCGCGCAGCACGCGGCCCTTGATCCCGTGAAAGATCGCGGCCAGCCGGAAGAACTGGAACGCGACGTGGAAATTCCAGTCGGCAATGTCGTCGCGCCCGGTAAGCGCGCAATAGCGGGCGATATAGTCCGCCTCGGTCGGCAGGCCCAGCGAGGCCGGATCGGCCCCGCCTATGCCCGCGACGATATCGGGCGGCATGCGATACATCAGCGCGTGATAGGCAAAGTCGGCCAAAGGGTGGCCCAAGGTTGAAAGCTCCCAGTCCAGCACGGCCAGCACGCGCGGTTCCTGCGGGTGAAAGATCAGGTTGTCGCAGCGGAAATCGCCGTGGACCAGGCCTGTCGCATCGTCTTGCGGAATGGCCGTGGGCAGCCATTCGACCAGCGCATCCATGTCGCGATCGCGCCCGGCCAGTCCGTCGTCCAGATACTGGCGCGACCAGCGGCCGATCTGCCGGGCGAAATAATTGCCCGGCCTGCCATAGTCGGCCAGACCAACGGCCATGGGATCGACCCCGTGCAGAGCGGCGATCGTCCGGTTCATCGCGTCGAAATAGGCGGCGCGTTCGGCCTTGGGCACCTGGGCAAGGCTGGCGTCCCAGAACACGCGCCCTTCCACCATCTCCATGACGTAGAACGCGCTGCCGATCACGCTTTCATCCTCGCACACGCCCAGGATGCGCGCCACGGGTACGGCGCTTGTCGCCAGCGCCTGCTGCACGCGCGCTTCGCGCAGCACGTCGTGTGCGCCTTTCAGCACGGCCCCGGGGGGCTTGCGCCGCAAGACGTACGATCCTGCCGGCGTATCGAGGCGATAGGTGGGGTTGGACTGGCCGCCGTTGAACTGCGCCACGCGCACCGGCCCGGTAAAGCCTTCGACATGGGCAGCCAGCCAGGCGGCCAGCGCACTTTCGTTCAGCGCCGTGCGCACCGCCCCCACGCCGGCATTGGCCTGCGCGATCTGCGCGGGGCCCGGCCCCAAGGGTTCAGTGGCCATGGGCCTGTTTCCACGTACGCTTGATCTTTCTGGCCAGGCTCCATTTGTGGACTTCGGTCGGGCCGTCATAGATCCGGAACGCGCGGATCTCGCGGAACACCTGCTCCACGATCGTCCGGTCGGTGACCCCGGTGCCGCCCATCACCTGGACGCAGCGATCGGCCACCCGCATCAGGGCTTCCGATACGGCCACTTTGGCCATGCTGCTTTCCGCAGTGCCCAGATCGCCGCTGTCGAGCACGCCGGCGCACCAATCGATCATCAGTTCGGCCTGCTTCAGATCGATCAGGTTTTCCGCCAGCATGAAACCCACGCCTTCGTGATCGATCAGGGCCTTGCCGAACGCCATGCGGCGGTTGGCATAGTCGGTGGCGATCTCGTCGGCGCGCCGGCACGCGCCCAGCCAGCGCATGCAGTGGGAAAGCCGCGCCGGCGCCAGGCGCACCTGGGCATAGCGGAACCCTTCGCCCGCCTCGCCCAGCATCTGGTCGGCCGGCACGCGCAGATTTTCGATCGATACCGTGGCATGGCCGCCCGGCATCGAGCTGTCGATCGTGTTGGGCACATGCACGATGCGGATCGCCGGGTGCGGCAGATCGACCAGGAACATGCAGGCCTCGCCCTGGCTGGCCGGGTCTTCCGATCGCGCCATGACAATGCCCACCCGGGCGCCGTCGGCGCCGGTGATAAAGCACTTCGTCCCGTCGATCACCCAGTGGTTGCCGTCCTTGCGGCAGGTGGTGACCATCATCGAAGGGTCCGACCCGGCACCTTGCAGCTCGGCCGGTTCGGTCATGAAAAAGGCCGATCGCGCACGGCCCTCCACCAGGGGCGCCAGAAACCGCTCGCGCATGGCAGGGCTGCCCACTTTGCCCAGCAGGTACATATTGCCCTCGTCGGGCGCGGCGGTGTTGCAGGCCAGCGGCCCCAGGGGGGAAAGCCCCGTGGCGATGAGCACCACGGCGGTTTCGCGCTGGGTCAGGTGGCGGCCATCGGGCAGGATATGCGGCGTTAGCACGCCCGCCTGCCGCGCCTTGTCGCGCAGTTCCTGCACCAGATCGTCGGTCGGCGCGCCATGGTGGTCACGCCGCGGGTCCCGTTCACACGGCACGACCACGTCGCGCACGAAAGCTTCCACCCGCCGCGCCAGATCCTGCGCCGCTGCCATACCGATCCCGGCCCCGATCCCGCCCATTTTCGCCCCCCTTGCGCCGGCGGCCGTCAGCCTTGCGGCTCGCTGGCCGCGGCCACTTCGGCCGGATCGCCCAGAATGACGCCGATGCGCTGGTGGAGGCTGTCGGGCTGCACGTCGAGGATGCGTGCCGTCCCGCTGCTCGCCGCCCCGCCGGCCTGCTCGATCAGGAAGCTCATCGGATTGGCTTCGTAAAGCAGGCGCAACCGTGCCTTGCCCGGCGTGCGGTGATCGGCCGGATAGAGGAATACCCCCCCACGCTTGAGAATGCGGTGCACGTCGGCCACCATCGAGCCGGTCCAGCGCATGTTGTAATCGATGCCCAAGAGGCCTTGGGTGCCCTCGATGCGGTTCTCGATGTAACGCGCCACATGGGGTGACCACTGCCGCCGCCGTGCCGTGTTGACCGCGAATTCGCGGTTGCCGTGGGGCATCTGCATCGGCCCGTCGGTCATCCGCCACGAGCCGATCTCGCGGTCGAGCGTGAATTCATAGACGCCGGTGCCGACAGTCAGCACCAACAGCGTCTGCGGGCCGTAGATGGCGTAGCCGGCAGCCACTTGCTCCGCTCCGGGCTGCAGGAAATCGGCTTCGACCACGTCGCGCCCGGCGCAGCCTTCCGGCGCGCGCAGCACGGAAAAGATCGTGCCCACCGAAAGGTTGACATCGATATTGCTCGATCCGTCGATCGGATCGAACAGCAGCAGGTATTCGCCCTTGGGAAAGCGGCCGGGAATCGGATGGAGCGTTTCCATTTCTTCCGAAGCCATGGCCGCGAGTTGCCCGCCCCATTCGTTGGCATCGAGCAGCAGGTCGTTGGCGATGACGTCCAGCTTCTTCTGCACTTCGCCCTGCACGTTGTCCGTACCCAGCGATCCCAGAACATCGCCCAGGGCGCCTTTGGAAATGGCAAAGTTGATCGCCTTGCACGTCCGTGCCACCGTTTCCAGCAGCAGGCGCAGTCCCGGCTGACACGGGGAATCCGGTCGGCGCTGCTGTTCGATCAGGAAGCGGGTGAGCGTGACCGGTTGCCCCGATTGCGGATTGGGCGCGGGGGCGGCGGGCGCGGCGCTTTCGAGCACGGAGGTCTGGGTGGTCATTGCGCGAATCTCTCCTTGCCTTGACCCGGTCCTGCCGGGCGGTGCCTTTCTCTAAGCCAGGTCTTGTGCAAATGCGAAGGCGAAAGAGTTCCGGCGATCAGGCGGCCGGCCATTGCAGCGCGCGCTCCAGCCGTTCGCGCAGATCGACCAGGGCCGGGGCATTGGGTGTCTGCCAGGCCAGCTCCAGCCGGTCGATGCGCTGGTAAAGCAGTTCGCTTTCCTGGACGATGGCCTGGGCGGCGGGGGGCAGGTGCGCGACGCAGGCGGGATCGCTTGCCGGAAAATGCGCCATCAGGCGCCCGTGGCGGCGCAGTTGCGGCTCGGTCAGTTCCCCAGCCAGCCAGGCCCGATGGTTGAGCAGCCAGGCCAGGCAATGCATGATCCGCGTGGTCGTCCGCAGCGCTTCGCAACTCGCTTGAACGCGCACAAGGTCTCGCACAAGGTCTCTGGGCAGATCTTTCGGTCGACCATCGGGCGCGGCCACGTCGTTGGCCGGTTGCTGTCGCAGCGTCCCGAATTCATCGCGCGCGCGATCGGCCAGCGTCAGCGCCTGGGCATAGAGCGCTTCGATGATGCGCGGGTTCGCGCTGGGCAGGGCGGCCATGGTGGCGATCGGGACAGGACCTTGCGAGACGTGAAGGCGGCAGACGGGCAGGCGGCAGACGTTAACGCGGCCACGACGGCCATAGGACCGATCGGGCCGCATGCTCAATGCTGTATGGTCGCCTCGGCCCGGCGGGCGTCATGCCTGTCTCGATACGGAACGCTTCGGACCATTGCCGCACGGGCTTGGGCAGAGCATGCAAGCACACCGGATTATGCGATAATATCGGGTATCAGATAGTCTTCCAGCATCGTGATCTGGTCCCGCAGCAGCAATTTGCGTTTCTTCAGCCGGGCCACTTGCAGCTGGTCTGCCGCGCCGCTCAGCCTCAGGGCATCGATCGCCACGTCGAGATCGCGATGCTCCAGCCGCAAAGCTTCGAGCCGCTTGCGCATTTCCTCTTCGGTCACGCCGACACCTCACCGAGCCGGCGCTGTCCATTTCTGATCGGGCCATTTCTGATCGGGCCATTTCTGATCGGGCCGTTCCTGATTGCGCCGTCCCTGGCTGGTCCGTCGTCCCTGGCTGTCACGCTGCCGCCCGGTTGCCGGCCAGGGGGCGGGGCCGCTTGGGCGTTGATCCTGCACATCTCGTCATCAATCCCCACACGTGACCGCGACGCCAGAGCGAACCGGCGCTGTTCCGCTTGCAAGATACGGCGAATGTGGGACCATGACAACGCACCGACTGTTGACGACTCGCAGAACAGCAACATTGGAGCCGAAGACGCCGGGGCCGACCGCACGGGAATGTCTCCCGCGCGGGTTTTGACCGGGCAGCGGCTGCTCTGGCCGCGCTCTTCAGGAGGTCAACGCATGGAAACGACGCACATCACCGCCTTGCAGACGAAGCACGCCGGCCTGGAACGCCGGATTTCCGAGGAAATGGCACGGCCCGCACCCGATGTGGCCCTGCTCATGCAGCTCAAGCGGCGCAAGTTGCGCATCAAGGAAGAACTGGCGCTGCTTCATTGATCCCGCGCCAGCGATGACCGTCCAGGCGAACATGTATCTGGATTGAAGCAAGGCCGGCGCTCCCACGGGTGCCGGCCTTTTGATATGTGCGCCTTTTGATATGTGCGCCATGCGGTCGCGCGGCGGCCGGACCTATCGGCATCGGCACGTCGCATACGAATAATTCCGCTATGGTTCATGCCCCCGTTTGCAAACGCCATGGGCTGCGCTAGGCCATGGCCATGTTGACTGCCGTTGCCTCTGCCCGCGCGATCCTCACCTCGCTGCACGAGGTCATGGCCTCGCGGTCGGGCGCGCAGGCCAAGCTCAACCGCATTGTCGACGTGATCGGCGAGAACCTGAACAGCGAAGTCTGCTCGATCTATCTCCTGCGCGAAGGCATGCTCGAACTGTTCGCGACCCGCGGGCTGGAGCAGGCGGCCGTGCACGTCACCCGCATGGCGGTGGGCGAGGGGCTGGTGGGCACGATCGCCCAGAACATCGAGACGCTGAACCTGGCCGAAGCGGCGGCTCACCCCGATTTCGCGTTCCGCCCCGAAACCGGGGAGGAACGGTTTCACTCCTTCGCCGGCGTGCCGATCGTGCGCCGGCAGCGCGCCGTGGGCGTGGTCGCTGTCCAGCATGTCGATCCCCGCCGCTATGAAGAGGTGGAGATCGAAGCCTTGCAGACCGTGGCCATGGTTCTGGCCGAACTGATCGCCAATGCCGAACTGATCGACGACGAAGACGTGCTGGGCGTGCCCGATCACCTGATGGGGCCTGACCGCCTCAAGGGGCAGACGCTGGTGAAAGGGCTGGCGGTGGGCCAGGCCGTGTTCCACCAGCCACGGGTGACGATCGAACACGTGGTCGCCGAGGATACCGAGGCCGAGCGGCAACGCGTCTATCGTGCGTTCGACAAGATGCGCGAGCAGATCGACCGCATGGCCAGCCAGGCCGAATTCGGCGTGGGGGGAGAGCACGAGGAAGTGCTCGAGACCTATCGCATGTTCGCCTATGACGAAGGCTGGAGCCGCCGCATCAACGAGGCGATCGACTCCGGCCTGACCGCCGAAGCCGCGATCGAGCGCGTACAGCAGCGCACCCGCATGCGGATGCGCCAGATTGACGATCCGCTGCTGGCCGATCGCATGCATGATCTTGAAGACCTGTCGAACCGCCTGCTGCGGATCGTGTCGGGCCAGCTGGGGACGGCCGCCAGCATGGGGCTGAAAGCCGATGCGATCCTCATCGCGCGCAACCTGGGGCCAGCCGAACTGCTGGAATACGATCGGCGGCGGCTGAAAGGCGTGATCCTGGAGGAAGGCTCGCTTACGGCGCACGTGGTGATCGTGGCGCGGGCCATGGGCATTCCCGTGGTGGGCCGCGTGCGTGCGCTGCGCGGCAAAGTGCGCGAGGGAGACATGCTGCTGCTCGATGCCGACCAGGGCGTCATCGACGTGCGCCCGGCGCCCTCGCTGGTGGAAGCGTTCGAAGCGCGCTTTGCCAAGAATCGCGAGCGGCAGGCGCACTATGCCACGATGCGCGACGTGGAGCCGGTGACCCGCGACGGGCAGCGCATCACGGTGATGATGAACGCCGGCCTGCGTGACGACATGCCGATGCTGCCCCTCACCGGGGCCGACGGCATTGGCCTGTTTCGCACCGAATTCCAGTTTCTGGTTTCGGCCACGCTGCCCCAGCGCGAGCGGCAGACCCGGCTTTACCGCGATGTGCTGGAAGCGGCCGGCGATCGCCCGGTGGTGTTCCGCACGGTGGACATCGGCGGGGACAAGGTCCTGCCCTATCTGCGCCACAACGGTGGCGAGACCGAGGAAAACCCGGCCATGGGCTGGCGGGCCCTGCGCGTGGCGCTGGAACGGGACGGGCTGCTCAAGGTTCAGGCGCGCGCCTTGATCGAGGCAGCGGCCGGCCGCACGCTGAACGTGATGTTCCCGATGGTGACCGAACCGTGGGAATTCGATGCGGCCAAGACGGTGTTCGAAAACCAGGTCGCTTTCCTGCGCCGGCAGAAGAAAGTGCTTCCCGAGGCGATCCGCTATGGCGCGATGCTGGAAGTGCCGGCGCTGGCCGAATGCCTCGATGTTCTGGCGCCACGGCTTTCGTTTCTGTCGGTCGGCACCAACGATCTCACCCAGTTCCTGTTTGCCGCCGATCGCGCCCATCCCAAGCTGGCCGAGCGCTATGACTGGCTGAGCCCGGCGATCCTGCGCTTCCTGGCGCGGGTGGTGCGCGAGGTGGCGCCGTTCGGCACCGCGCTGACCGTATGCGGGGAAATGGGCGGGCGGCGGCTGGAGGCGCTGGCACTGCTGGGCGTGGGGCTTACCCGCCTGTCGATCACGCCGGCGGCGGTCGGGCCGGTAAAGGAGTTGATCCGCAAAGTCGATCTGGCCGAAATCCGCGCTGCCATGGCTGGCTGGCTGGCGCAGCCGCAGGCCGACATGCGCGGCGTGCTGATGCAATGGGCCAGTTCGAAGGGAATCGATTGCGACTGATCGGGTCGCGCAGCCGGTTTCGCGCATTGGGCCGGTTTCGCGCATTGGACCCGTTTCGCGCTGGTTTAACGTCTCGCGCGCCGCAAAACGGTTGACTTTCGCGCAATTGCAACGATCCACTTTTAACCGCGTTTCAAAGCCACCGGGTTGCACGACAAGCCAAAGAAAGACGGGAGCCGCGCCTTGGCCGACTCGATCGAGTCAGATTCTCCATCCTCCTTGCACGATGCCGGGGTCTCTCCTGCCGGCGTTGGGCACACGCTGCGTGCCGCGCGCGAGGCGCAGGGTCTTTCGATCAAGGACATTGCCGCGCGCACCCGCATTACCGCGCGTCATGTCGAGGCGCTGGAAGCGGGCCAGTTCGACAGGTTGCCCGGCCGCCCCTATGCCCTGGGCTTTGCCCGCAGCTATGCCAAGGCGGTGGGGCTGGATGAAGCCGCCATCACGCAGGCGGTGCGGACGGAACTGAGCGCGCGTGCGCCCGCAGCCGAAGCCCGCGTGATCCACCAGTTCGAGGCTGGCGATCCGGCCAAGACGCCTTCGCGCATGGTCAGCGGGCTTGCCGGCGTGCTGGTGGTGGCGGCGCTGGGCCTCGGGCTGGTGTTCTGGCGCAGCTATTACTGGCCATCGGCCGAACTGCCCGCATTGGTCGGCCCGCAAGAGCCGGCGCCGCCGGCATCTTCCGCCGCCGTGCCTTCCGTATCTGCCCCCGTCCCGGCCCCGGCCCCTGGCGCGCCGCCCGCGCGCCCCGATGGCCCGGTGGTGTTCACTGCACAGGAAGACCGCATCTGGGTGAAATTCTACGATGCTGACGGCAACCAGTTGATGCAGAAGCAGATGGCCAAAGGCGAGACCTATACGGTGCCCGACGGCGTAGCCGATCCCCGGTTGTGGACCGGCCGTCCCGATGCCTTGACTGTCACGATCGGCGGCCAGCCGGTGCCGCGCCTTGCCGAAAAGCAGCGTATCGTCAAAGACGTGCCGATCAGTGCGAGAGCCCTGTGGGCGCGGGCCGACGAGGCCGCTCCGCCGTTGGAAGGCAATGGTGCCCTGCCCGCTTCCGGCCCGGCTGCGGCCAGCGGTGAT
Source organism: Novosphingobium sp. DS6-6 (assembly GCF_057784975.1). Classification (NCBI taxonomy): domain Bacteria; kingdom Pseudomonadati; phylum Pseudomonadota; class Alphaproteobacteria; order Sphingomonadales; family Sphingomonadaceae; genus Novosphingobium; species Novosphingobium sp. DS6-6. The sequence goes on from NZ_JBYNTS010000002.1 coordinate 400,478, forward strand.
GCGGCCGGCGCCCGCTATGCCACGCCTTCTGGCCTGCCGGAGGCGGCGGCCACAGCCGATTGACCGGGCCGTGTGCGCTGCGCCGCGCAGGGGCGCATAAGGCGCGAGACGTTCATGCCGGGCAGGCGCGGGGGCGATGCGGCAAGGGTAGCGGCAGCGGCTGAGGATCGAGACGGGAGTTAGCATGAAGAACAAATTCCGCACAGCCGGCCTGGGGATGGCGCCGGGCACCGCGCTTTTCAGCGCTTTTGCCCTGGCCCTTGCAACCGTGCCGGCGCTGCCGCAGCGGGCCGTTGCCCAGAGCGCCGCGCCGAGCGCGACAAACCCGGGTGAAAACACCGAGGCGCGCCTGCGCCGGCTGGAGGCCGAAATCCGCGCCTTGCAGCGCAAAGTGTTCCCCGATGGAGCCGGGCGCACGTTCGGGCCGGAGATCACGCCTGCCGCGCCGGCGCCCACGCCCGCCCCTGCCGCCTCCGCTTCGCCACTAACGGACGTGCTGGCGCGGCTGGATGCCGTGGAAGCGCAATTGCGCCAGGTGACCGCTGCGAGCGAGGAAAACCAGCATCACCTGAGCAAGCTTGACAGCCGGGTGGCCGCGCTGGAAACGGCCGCTGCGCCGGCTTCGCCCCCGGTGCCTGCTCCTGGTCCTGCCGCCGGCCCGACACCGGTGGGAGAACCGGCCAGCGGGCCGGTGGCAAAGGCGCCGGCCACCCGTCCGGCCGGGGCGGCTGCTGCGCCGGCAAAGGCCGCGCCCAGGCCGCCGGCCGATCGCGTTGCCGCCGTGGCGGCAATCGAAAAGCCTTCGACCGGCGACAAGCAGGCCGATGAATACGCCTATGGCTATCGGCTTTATGACGCCAGGTTCTATCCCGAGGCGCAGATGCAGCTGACCAAATTCGTCAACACCTATCCCAAGTCCAAGCAGATCAGCCTGGCGCGCAACCTGCTGGGCCGCGCCTTTCTGGACGACGGCAAGCCGGGTACGGCGGCGCAGTGGTTCCTGCAGAACTATCTGGGCGACAAGAAAGGCGAACGCGCGCCCGACAGCCTGCTGTACCTGGGCGTGGCGATGACCCGGATCAACGATACCAAGCGTGCCTGCGGCGCTTTTGCCGAACTGCGCGATGCCTATCCCGATCAGATCGCCGGGCGCCTCAGGAACCCGTACGAGGCTGCCGTCAAGGGAGTGAAGTGCGATTGAGCCGGCTGCCGCGCTCGTACCCCATTCCGCGGCGCTCGCCCGCTTTGCCGGGGATTGGGCGGGGCTGAACCTGCCGCAGACGGCGCGGATCGGCGTGGCCGTTTCGGGCGGGCCAGACAGTTGCGCGCTGCTGCTGCTGGCGGCGGCCCATTGGCAGGGGCGGATCGCGGCAGCGACGGTCGACCACGGCTTGCGTGCCGAAGCCGGGGTTGAGGCGCAGGCCGTGGCAGCGCTGTGCGGGCGATTGGGTGTGCCCCATGCCATATTGAGACTGGATCTTGCGGGCGGTAGCGCGTTGCAGGAGCGGGCGCGCAGGGCGCGTTATGCCGCGCTGGCAGGCTGGGCGCGGCAGGCCGGCCTGGCTGCCCTCACCACGGCGCATCATGCCGACGATCAGGCCGAAACGCTGGTGATGCGCCTGAACCGCGGCGCCGGCGTCCGCGGGCTGGGCGCCATGCGCGCCAGCGCGACGGTACCGGGCGATGCCGCCCTGCCGCTGCTGCGCCCGGTGCTGGGCTGGCGACGTGCCGAACTGGCGGCGGTGGTGGCGAGGGCGGGCCTGGTGGCGGCCGATGATCCATCCAATCGCGACGCCCGTTTCGAACGGGCGCGGGTGCGCAGCGGACTGGCGGCGGCAGCATGGCTGGACCCGGCGGGCTGGGCGGCGAGCGCGCGCCATCTGGGCGCAGCCGATGCCGCGCTCGACTGGGCGGCAGCGCGCCTGTTCGCGCAGGGATGGCATCCCCGGGGCGGCGGCGGCGACCTGGCCGTGCCCGCCGATCTGCCGCAGGTTCTTGCCCTGCGCCTGCTGGAACGGGTGCTGGTACAGGTGGGCGGCGAGGGCGCGCTGCCCCGCGGCGCGGAACTGGCGCGTTGGCATATCGCTTTGACCCGGGGGCGGGTGGCCACGCTTGCCGGGGTGCGCGGGGAAGGAGCCGGGGCGCTTTGGCGCTTTGCCCCGGCGGCACCCCATCGGACGACCTGAAACAGCGATTTCTTGCCGTTATTGCGGCATCCGCGGCGGCCGGCGCGATTCGGCAACTTGCCATTCGGCGGATCGCACCTACCTTCGTTGTCGAAAGGATTGCGACGCCCATGAACGATGACCAGCCGCAGGGAAATCCCTGGATCAAGAGCCTTCTGGTATGGGGAGGCATTTTCCTTGCCCTTCTGCTGGTGGTATCGATGTTCGGCGGGGCACGCGGCGACGTCTCGGGCACGCCGATCGGCTATTCCGATTTCCGTGCGCGCGTGGCCGAAGGCGCCGTGCGCGACGTGCAGATCGGGCCTGACAAGATTACCGGCACGCTCAAGAACGATCAGACGTTCACCACCACCCCGGTGGAGGGCGACAAGGAAACGCTGCCCAAGCTGCTGCAGGACAACAATGTTCCCTATACCGGCAAGGCGGAAGATCAGCCCAACATGCTGCTCTGGGTGCTGGCCCAGTCGCTGCCGTTCCTGCTGATCCTGGGCGTTGCGTTCTTTGCCTTGCGCCAGGTGCAGAAAGGCGGCGGTTCGGGGGCCATGGGCTTCGGCAAGTCCAAGGCCAAGCTGTTGACCGAGCGCTCTGGCCGCGTGACGTTCGACGATGTCGCCGGCATTGACGAGGCGCGCGAGGAACTGCAGGAAATCGTCGAATTCCTGCGCGATCCCAGCCGTTTTTCCAAACTGGGCGGGCAGATCCCCAAGGGCGCCCTGCTGGTCGGCTCCCCCGGCACCGGCAAGACGCTGCTGGCCCGCGCCATTGCCGGTGAGGCCGGCGTGCCGTTCTTCACCATTTCAGGCTCCGATTTCGTGGAAATGTTCGTCGGCGTGGGCGCCAGCCGCGTGCGCGACATGTTCGAACAGGCCAAGAAGAATGCGCCTTGCATCGTCTTCATCGACGAAATCGACGCGGTGGGTCGCCATCGCGGCCATGGCCTGGGCAATTCCAACGACGAGCGCGAGCAGACCCTGAACCAACTGCTGGTGGAAATGGACGGGTTCGAGGCCAACGAAGGCATTATCATCATTGCCGCCACCAACCGGCCCGACGTGCTCGACCCTGCGCTGCTGCGGCCCGGCCGTTTCGACCGCCAGGTGGTGGTGCCCGTGCCCGATATCGAAGGCCGCGAAAAGATCCTTGGCGTGCACATGAAGAAAGTGCCGCTGGCGCCCGACGTGAACCCTCGCGTGATCGCGCGCGGCACGCCCGGCTTTTCGGGGGCGGATCTGGCCAATCTGGTCAACGAGGCGGCCCTGCTTGCCGCGCGGCGCAACAAGCGCCTGGTTGCCATGCAGGAATTCGAGGACGCCAAGGACAAGGTCATGATGGGTGCCGAGCGCCGCTCGATGGTCATGACCGAAGACGAGAAGAAAATGACCGCCTATCACGAGGCCGGCCATGCCATCGTCTCGGTTTTCGAACCGGCGTCCGACCCGATCCACAAGGCCACGATCATTCCGCGCGGCCGCGCGCTGGGCATGGTCATGCGCCTGCCCGAGCGCGACAGCTATTCCTATCACCGCGACAAGATGCACGCGAACTTGTCGGTGGCGATGGGTGGCCGCGTGGCCGAGGAAATCGTGTTCGGCCATGACAAGGTTTCGTCGGGCGCATCGGGTGATATCCAGTACGCCACCGGCCTTGCCCGTTCGATGGTGACGAAGTGGGGCATGTCGGAAAAGCTTGGCCCGCTGCAGTACGAAGACCAGCAGGAAGGCTATCTCGGCATCGGCGGTTCGCAGCGGCTGATGGCATCGGAAGAAACCAACAAGCTGATCGACAGCGAAATCCGTGCGCTGGTCGATCAGGGCTATGCCCGCGCCGTGGAGATCCTGCGCGCCAACGAAGACAAGCTGCACGTTCTGGCCCAGGCCTTGCTGGAATACGAGACGCTGACCGGGGACGAGATCAAGACGCTGATGGAGGGCGGCCAGCTGGAAAGGCCGGAATCCTTTGCCGGCCCGTCTCGCCCGATCGCCGCACCGGGGGCCACCGTGCCCCGCGCCGGCCGCCGCTTCCTGGGCGGTGGCGGCAATGGCGGGTTGCAGCCGCAGGGGGCTTAACCGCCCCCGTCCGCCCATGCTTGCCTTTGTCGCGGGTGGCCCGCCGGCGGACAAGGCAACATGGCCCGGCAGGAGCGCCCCAAGGCGCATCTGGAACCGATCGCCGCTCCGGCCCATTGTCTCGCCGCACATGCCTGTCGATTTCGCCTGGATTCGCCCCGAGCCGCAGGGCATCTATCTGCCGCCGGCCGATGCCTGGATCGATCCGGCCCATGCCGTGGCGCGGGCGCTGGTGACTCATGGTCATGCCGATCATGCCCGGGGCGGACATGGGCGGACCATCGCCACGGCGCCGACCCTGGCGATCATGGCGCTGCGTTATGGCGTGATGCCCGAAGGGGGGCACGCGGTCGATTATGGCCAGAGCATCGATCTTGCCGGCGGCATCCGCGCCACGTTCGTGCCAGCGGGCCATGTTCTCGGTTCCGCGCAGATCCTTCTGGAACGTGATGGCCAGCGCGTGGTCGTGACGGGGGACTACAAGCGGCGGCCCGATCCCACCTGCCCGCCGTTTCAGCCGGTGGCCTGCGACGTGTTCATTACCGAAGCGACTTTTGGCCTGCCGGTGTTCCGCCACCCCCCGATCGGAGAGGAAATCGCCCGCCTGCTGGCCGCGCGGGCGGCAAACCCCGCGCGCTGCGTGCTGGTCGGCGCCTATGCGCTTGGCAAGGCGCAGCGGCTGATCGCGGAACTGCGCCAGGCGGGGTATGACGCCCCGATCTATCTCCATGGGGCGATGGAGCGCATGTGCGCGCTCTATCGGGACTGGGGCATCGATCTGGGCGACCTCTGCACAGTCGCCGGTCTGCCCAAAGCCGCTCTTGCCGGCCAGATCGTCATCTGCCCCCCTTCGGCTCTCAACGATCGCTGGAGCCGTCGCCTGCCCGATCCGATCACGGCCATGGCATCGGGCTGGATGCGGGTGCGGCAACGGGCGCGTCAGCGCAATGTCGAACTGCCGCTGGTGATTTCGGACCATGCCGACTGGGACGAACTCACCGCCACGATTGCCGAGGTCGATCCGGCCGAAACCTGGATCACCCATGGGCGGGAAGAAGCCCTGCTGCGCTGGTGCGCGCTGCATCAGCGCCGGGCACGGGCGCTGGCGCTGGTCGGCTATGAAGACGAGGACGATTGACCGGTGGAACGCTTTGCCGCCCTTGTCGATGGCCTGGTCTATACCCGTTCGCGCAATGGCAAGCTGGCTCTGCTGGCCGATTATCTGCGCACCACGCCCGATCCCGATCGTGGCTGGGCCTTGGCCGCCCTGACCGGCGGGCTCGATTTCCCCGCGGTGAAAGCCGGAACCGTGCGCGGGCTGCTCGATACGCGGGTCGACGAAATGCTATGGCGCCTGTCGCGTGACTACGTCGGGGATACCGCCGAAACCGCCAGCCTGCTGTGGCCCGCGCCAGACACGCCGCAACCCCCGCCGCCGGGCGTGACCGAAGCGGTGGAAGTGCTGGCCGGCGCCACCCGCGCCACGGCGGCGCAGCGGCTGGCCGGGCTGCTCGACCGGCTCGATGCCAACGGACGCTATGCCCTGCTCAAGCTGGCCACCGGCGCCATGCGCATCGGCCTATCCGCGCGCCTGGCCAAGGTTGCCTTCGCTCAGGCCTTTGGCGTGGATGTGGAGCAGGTCGAGGAACTTTGGCATGGCCAGACGCCGCCCTATGTCGACTTGTTCGCCTGGGCGGCACACGGCGCGCCCGCGCCCGAGGGACGAACCCTGCCGCTGTTCCGTCCGTTCATGCTGGCCCAGCCGCTGGAAGACACCGTGGTGGATATGGCGGCATTCGCGGCGGAATGGAAATGGGACGGCATCCGCGTGCAACTGGTGCACGTGGCGGGCGACGGGGGCGGCGAGACGCGGCTTTATTCGCGCGGTGGCGATGACATATCCGCCAGCTTTCCCGAAATGGTCGACGCGCTGCGCGTGCCCGCCGTGCTCGATGGCGAACTGCTGGTGCGCGGCAGCCACCAGGGTGGCGAGGCCGGCGGGGCAGCCAGTTTCAACGCGCTGCAGCAGCGGCTCGGCCGCAAGAGCGTAACCCGCGCGATGCTGGCCGATTACCCCGCGTTCGTGCGCCTTTACGATGTGCTTTTGCTGGAAGGGGAGGACCTGCGCGCCTCGGATTGGGAAGCGCGGCGGGCCCGGCTGGAGGAACTGGTGCCCCGGCTGGACCCGGGGCGGTTCGATCTTTCCCCGGTGATCGCCGCGGCCAGCCTCGATCAGCTTGCCGAAATCCGCGCCCGCGCGCGCGACGATGCGATCGAGGGCGTGATGCTCAAGCGCCGCGATGCACCCTATGTATCCGGCCGGCGCGCGGGGCTGTGGTACAAGTGGAAGCGCGATCCGCTGATGATCGATTGCGTGTTGATGTATGCCCAGCGAGGCAGCGGCAAGCGATCGTCGTTCTATTCGGATTTCACCTTCGGCTGCTGGGATGGCGATCCCGATGCCGGGGCCGAATTGCTGCCGGTGGGCAAAGCCTATTCCGGCTTTACGGACGCGGAGCTGAAATGGCTCGATCGCCATGTGCGCCAGCATACGGTCAACCGCTTTGGCCCGGTGCGCGAAGTGGAACGGCTGCTGGTGCTGGAAGTGGCGTTCGATTCCGTCCATGCCAGCCGCCGTCACAAGTCGGGCCTGGCCATGCGGTTTCCCCGTATTCATCGCATCCGGGCCGACAAGCCGGCGCACGAGGCCGACCGGCTGGATACTCTAAGAGCAATGATCGCGGATTGAGCAGCCGGTTTGCGTAAATTACTATATCTCGTGATATCACCGCTATCACATTCAACACGCTGCTTCAGTCACCCGCCACGCTCATGCCGTCGATACGCAGCGTCGGCACGTCGATACCGCGTTCGATGACCAGGTCGCTTGCCGGGATCATCGCCGCAAACATGTCTATCAGATTGCCGGCCACGGTGAATTCCGCGATCGGGCCGGCGATTTCCCCGTTGACGATGCGAAAGCCCGTGGCGCCGCGGCTGTAATCGCCGGTCACCCCGTTGACGCCGTGGCCGATCAGCTCGGTCACGTAGACGCCGTCGGCTATGTCGGCGATCAGCGCTTCACGCGTCGGCATGCCCGCCTCGATAATCACGTTGCCGGCCGTGACATGCGGCGCCCCCGGCCCGCCGCGCGACGCATGCCCGGTCGGCACGGCGCCGAGCTGGCGGGCGGCGGCGCTATCCATCAGCCAGCCCGTCAGCCGGCCGGCATCGACCAGCTTGCGCGGTGCTGTCGGCAGGCCCTCGCCGTCGAACGGGCGCGAGCGCATGCCGCGCCGGCGCAGCGGATCGTCGGCGATGGTCACACTGCTGTCGAAAATCTGCGCGCCGTCCTTGCCCAGGAGGAAGCTGGAGCGGCGGGCGATCGACGCGCCCGCCATCGCGCCCAGCAGATGGCCGACGAGCGAAGCGCCGACCCGGGGATCGAACACCACCGGCATGACCCCGCTTTTCACCCGGCCGGGGTTGAGCCGCGCCACGGCGCGCTCGCCCGCTTCCCGGCCGATCTGGGCGGGCGAGGGCAGGTCCGCCGCAAAGCGGGTACTGCGCCAGGCATAATCGCGCTGCAGGGCGCCGCCCTCGCCGGCGATGACACTGGCGGAAATCGAATGGCTGGTCGCGGCATAGGCGCCGGCAAAGCCATGGCTGGTGGCAAGGGCGACGATGCCGCGCCCGCTGCTGGCGCTGCCACCTTCGCTGTTGGTCACGCCGGCGATTGCCCGCGCGGCCTCTTCGGCTTCCTGCGCCAGGCGGCGCAGATCCGCCGGGGCGGGCTCGGCCGGATCGTCGAGCGCCAGATCGGGGAGCGGGCCGCGCGCCAGCAGGGTTTCGTCCGCCAGGCCGGCAAAGCGATCAGGCGGCGCGGCGCGCGCCATGGCCACGGCGCGCAGGGCCAGTTCTTCTAACGCGGCATCGCCCAGGTCGGTCGATCCGATCGAGGCCGCGGCGCCATCAACGAAGACGCGCAAGCCAATATGCTCGGATTCGGACCGTTCCACGTCTTCCAGCACGCCCAGCCGCACACTCACGCTTTCCGATCCGCTGGCGAGGTAGACCGCATCGCTCGCCTGGGCACCAGCCTTGCGCGCGCGTTCGATCAAGGCCTGGCAACGATCCTGGGCCTGGGCGGGGGTCAACATCGGCGCACTCCACTGCACCCGGCAGAAAAGGGCCGGGCCACGCCGCTCTATCGCCTGGGCGCGCCGGCGGCAATCAGCCGAGGAGCAGCGCGACGAAACCTTTGATCAGACCCGTTACCAGCAGGGGCAGGCCGATCGAGATCGTCCAGATCGTCGCCCGCGCGCGCGACAGCGCGGCCGCCAGTGCAGCGGGCTGGTCCACCAGGCGCACGGCGACGGCGTCCCAGCGTTTTTCCATCCGGCGATAAAGCGGGATGATCGCAGCCACCAGGATCACGAGCGCCAGAATCGGCAAGAGCGATGTATCGATGGCGTCGAGCGCATGCATGGTCATGAAGATCTGCAGGCCGGTATAGACCATCAGACCGTGAGCCACGGCATTGCTGACGTGCCGGTGCGCGGTTTCGATCCTGATCGCGCGATCGGCATCGGTTTCCGGCGCGGCGGCGAAAGACCTTGTCATGCCCATGGTGACCCCCTCCATGTTGCAATTATCGCCAGCATAACATCATGCCCGGCACCACCGTGCAAGAGGGTGAGGCGCAGCGTGTGCCACAGCGGGAACGCCGCTATCACGCACCAATCATGCCAATCCTGCCGCGTTGGGGTTTGCCGTTGCGGCGGACCGGGTTATGAGCAGGAAATGACTGGCTCTCCTTCCGCGCTCGCGCCTGCCTCTGCCCCAGCTGCCGTGCCCGTTTCGCCGGGGGGGCTCGAAGTCGTTTCCATCGCCAAGTCCTATGACAAGCGCGCGGTGCTGACCGACATTTCGCTGTCCGTCGCCAAGGGTGAGGTGCTGGGCCTGCTGGGTCCCAACGGCGCGGGCAAGACCACGTGCTTCTATTCGATCATGGGCCTGGTACGGCCCGATTCGGGGCGCATCCTGCTCGACGGCGTCGATATCACGCGGCTGCCGATGTACCGCCGCTCGGTCCTGGGCCTGGGCTATCTGCCGCAGGAAACCTCGATCTTCCGTGGCATGACGGTGGAACAGAACATTTCCACCGTGCTCGAACTGGTAGAGCCCGACAAGGCGACCCGCGCGGCCGAGCTGGAACGGCTGCTCGAGGAATTCGGGCTGACCCGGCTGCGTGCCAGTGCGGCGATGGCGCTGTCGGGCGGGGAGCGGCGGCGTTGCGAAATCGCCCGCGCGCTGGCGGCGCGCCCGTCGATCATCCTGCTGGACGAGCCCTTTGCCGGGATCGACCCGCTGTCGATCAGCGACATCCGCGATCTGGTCAAGGATCTCAAGAAGCGCGGCATCGGCGTGCTGATCACCGATCACAACGTGCGCGAAACGCTCGACATCGTGGATCGCGCCTGCATCATCTATGGCGGCCAGGTGCTGTTCGCCGGCAGCCCCGAAGCGCTGGTGGCCGATCCCAACGTGCGCCGGCTCTATCTGGGCGAGGGCTTCACGCTGTGAGACGCCCGGCGGTTCGCATGCCAACGATGCCCCGCGCCTGATACGATCCGCCATGGCGCTTGGTCCCCGCCTCGATATCCGCCAGTCGCAGGCTCTGGTGATGACGCCGCAGTTGCAGCAGGCGATCAAGCTGCTGGCGCTCTCGAACCTGGAAGTGGAAACCTTCATCGGCGAGGCGCTGGACGCCAACCCCTTGCTGGAAATCGGGGAGACGGCACCCGCATTGGCCGAAGAAGCGCCGCCGGACGACATGCGCCGGACCCGGCTGGAATCGAGCCCGGTCGATCAGCTGGTGGGCGAAGGGCGGGCCGGTGAGGATCGGCCGCTGGATATCGATCCGGCCGCACTCGATCTCGATCGTGATACCGGTGATAGCACAGCTATGTTAGCCGATTCCGCTGCCGTCGGCCTGCGCGATTTCGGCCCGGGTGGGGAGGCGGGGAGCAGCGGCCTTCAGGGCCCCGATATCGACGAGCGGGCCGGCAGTGGCCTGTCGCTGGCCGAGCATCTGCACGGCCAGATCGGCGTCGTGACCGCCGATCCGCGGGACCTGTTCGTGGCGCGCTGGCTGATCGATCAGTTGGACGAAAGCGGTTATCTGCGCATGTCCTTGCTCGAAGTGGCCGAAACGCTGGGCCTGCCGCTGGCTCGGGTGGAACACGCGCTGGCTCTTGTCCAGATGCTCGAACCCACGGGCGTGGGCGCGCGGTCGCTGGGGGAATGCCTGGCGCTGCAGGCGCGCGAGGCGGATCGCTATGACCCCCTGATGGCCAGGCTGCTCGACAATCTCGAGTTGCTGGGCCGGGGCGAACTGGCGCGGCTGCGCCGGCTCTGCGGGGTCGACGAGGAAGACTTTGCCGACATGCTGGCCGAGCTGCGGGCCTATGATCCCAAGCCCGGCCTCCGCTTTGGCAGCGGCCTGGCCGAGACGGTCATTCCCGATATCCTGGTGCAGCCGGCTGGCGACGGTGGTTGGGCGATCGGCCTCAATCCCGCCACGCTGCCCCGCGTTCTCGTCAACCGCAGCTATTACGTGGAAATGCGCAGGTCCTGCGTGGACAAGGCGGCGCGCGCCTGGCTGGGGGAAAAGCTGGCCGATGCCAACTGGCTGGTAAAGGCGCTGGACCAGCGGCAGAAGACCATTCTGAAAGTCGCGGCCGAGATCGTGAAGCAGCAGGACGGCTTTTTCCGCAATGGTGTTTCCCACCTGCGCCCCTTGACGCTGCGGGCGGTGGCCGAAGTGGTGCAAATGCACGAAAGCACGATCAGCCGGGTGACGTCCAACAAGTATCTGCACTGCCTGCGCGGCACGTTCGAGCTGAAGTATTTCTTCACCTCGGGGGTGGCCGGCACCGATGGCGAAGGGGTTTCCGCCGAAGCGGTGAAAGCGGCGATCCGCCAGCTTATCGATGCGGAAGATCCCAAGGCGATCCTTTCCGACGATGCCCTGGTCGATCTGCTGAAAGCGCGCGGTTTCGATCTGGCGCGGCGCACGGTGGCCAAGTATCGCGAGGCGATCGGATTGGGCAGTTCGGTGCAGCGGCGCCGGCAGAAGGCACTGGCGGGCGTGCGTTGACCGCGCGCCGCCATGCGGGATAAGGCGGCGGGGGGCGATGGGGCCGGGCCTGCCGGGGGTTTCCGGGCCTACCGGGGATTTCCACGGTTGCCCGGGATAAGGGAACACGCAATGAACCAGCCCGACGAGACTCCCCCTGCCGACGTGCCGGCGCCGCCGACGTGGCGCGGCGTGGCGATCGGGGTCTTGACGGTCGTGGCGATCGTGGCGGGCGGCATCGGCATCTATCGCCTGGAACGGCCCGCCGAACTGGCCGCCGCGGCGCAGCAGCCGCCCCGCCCGGAAGTGACGCCGGTGATGCTCGACAGCGGGGGAGTAGTGCCCTTGCCCGATGCCAGCACGCCCGTCGCAAGCGCGTCGGCCGCGGCGCCCGATCCCGTGCCGAGCCCCGAACCCTCGCCGGTGGTGGACGACACCATCGCGCGGATGGAGCAGCGCCTCAAGGACGATCCCGATAACGTGCAGGGCTGGCGGATGCTGGGCTGGGCCTATTTCCAGAACGAACGTTACAAGGATGCGGCGCGGGCGCTGCGCAAGGCCAGCGCGCTCGATCCCGATCATGCCGAAACCTTTTCGTTCCTGGGCGAGGCGCTGGTCATGGCCAGCCGCCGCGAAGGCCAGATTCCCCGCAGCGCGCGCATCGCGTTCGACAAGGCTCTGGCGATCGATCCCAAGAATGCCCGCGCGCGCTATTTCAAAGCGCTTTCGCTCGATCTTGCCGGGCAGCATCGTCGCGCGCTGCGGGCCTGGTTTGCCCAGTTGAGCGAAACCCCGCCCGATGCGCCCTATGCCAGCGATATCCGCAGCGTGATCCGCAGCGTGGGCAAGCGCCATCGCATCGAAGTGGAAAAGCGCCTGGCGATTGCCGACGCGCAGGCCCGCAGCCCCAAGGCGGACAAGGACAAGAACGCGCACGACCGCAAGAAAGGCGCCTTGCCCGGTCCTGCCACCGCCGAACTGAAAACCGCATCGCAGGGGCGGACCGGCAATGCCGGCAGCCGCGCCCGCGATGCCATGGCGCGCGGCATGGTGGACGGGCTGGAAGCGCGGCTGGCGCGCAATCCCGCCAATGTCGATGGCTGGATCCTGCTGGTCCGCAGCCGGATGCAACAAGGCCGGCGCGAGGATGCGGCCAATGCCCTGGCAAGGGGTCTTGCCGCTTTTCGCGCCCAGCCGGCCGAAGCCCGGAAACTGCGCGAGGCCGCGGCGCGCCTCGGCCTTGCCGGCGCGTGACCGGATACGTGCACGAACGGACCGCTCGTCCTGATAAGCGCAAGAAAAGTTCATTAACCTTGTGGACTTACGATTGGATAACGCAGACAGTGTCGCCTATGGTTCAGGGGGCCGGGCGTGCGTCGTCTGCCCAGGAACCAGTAACATGGCGTTTGCCGGCCATGGCCGCTGGTTAACGTCTGAGCATACGGGACCTGTGCTTACGTTAAATTAACCTTTTATCTTCATTGGTCCTATGGTTAATGCGGACATGGCCCTTTCCAACCGGGGTCGTGCCAGGGAATGGCAAGAAGGGGCTGATCCATGCGCGTGCTGTTGATCGAGGACGAGCCGGCAACGGCCAAAGCCATCGAACTGATGCTGACGGCCGAAGGATTCAATGTCTACTCCACCGACCTGGGGGAGGAAGGCCTCGATCTCGGCAAGCTTTATGATTACGACATCATTCTGCTCGACCTGAACCTGCCCGACATGCACGGGTACGATGTGCTCAAGAAGCTGCGCGTCGCCAAAGTGCAGACGCCGGTGCTGATCCTGTCGGGCATCGCCGAAATGGATTCCAAAGTCCGCTCGTTCGGCTTCGGTGCCGACGACTATGTGACCAAGCCTTTCCATCGCGAGGAACTGATCGCCCGCATTCACGCCGTGGTGCGCCGGTCGAAAGGCCATTCGCAATCGGTCATCCGCACGGGCAAGCTTTCGGTCAATCTTGATGCCAAGACGGTGGAAGTGGACGCGGCCCGCGTGCATCTGACCGGCAAGGAATACGCGATGCTCGAGCTGCTCTCGCTGCGCAAGGGCACGACGTTGACCAAGGAAATGTTCCTCAACCACCTTTACGGCGGGATGGACGAGCCTGAACTCAAGATCATCGACGTGTTCATCTGCAAGCTGCGCAAGAAGCTCGCCCATGCCTGCGGCGGCGAAAACTATATCGAAACCGTCTGGGGCCGCGGCTACGTGCTGCGCGATCCCGACGACATGGCCGCGATCGAAGCGGCCTGACGCTTTACCCGGCGAACAATCCCGAAGCGGCCCGTTCCCACGACGGGCCGTTATCTTTGGTGTCTCACCCATGATAGCGGCCCGGATGGCGGGGCCTCGAGCCGATGCATCGAGTGTTGCGCTGGTGTGCGTGCGTGTCTTGTGTTGGTGGGAAGGCGGACATGACCGCTTTCGAAAGAAGAGGCGTAGCTGCCGCTAAGCGAGCCCCGGTTTCAGTGAACAATAGGCCACAGTTCACGTCGGCAAACACCCGCTATGGCTTTCGATTGCGGCGACAAAGCCCTGCATCAAGCGCTTGTGGGTTTCCGAACCCGCGTCTTTCCCGGTCTCCGCATCGGCCAGAGCTTGGGCTGCCTCGTGCAGCCCGGCCCAACTGATATGGCAGACCTGCAACCGCTTTGAGGCACCTTCGAACAAGGCGCTATGTTCGGCAAGCAAGCGTTCCAGCAGCGGGTTCTTTTGGGACTGCGGGATGGATGCCAAAAAGTCTTCAGGCAAGCTGCCATCTGAGGCACACCCCGCCTGAGTTAGCACAACTGAACCGTCGCGATTTGGTGTCACATAGACCAACCCAATACGCGAACGCGTTCCTGTCAACCGCTCCTCGCATACCATCAGTGCAAGGTATTTAAGGATCTGGCCGGGCCATGTCTTTGATCCGAGCTTTAGCTCAACCCCTATCAACGCATCTTCCGCAACGAAGAAGGCGTCTTGCTGGGTTGCGTTGCCGCCAGCTATTTCTGGATAGCGCGCTGTGACCTCCCTTCCCAGTCGTTCCACTGGGCCATTGCCATCAAAGTTCAGCGGTGAGAAAAACAGGCGTCGTATCGTTTCGCTGGGAGCAATGCCAAAAGTGATGTCGAAAATATGATTGAGCGGCTCTTCGAGACGTCTCATTCGCTCGGCATTCGCGCGCGCCGTGCCCTTGCGAATGTAAATCGATCCGCCATTTTGGAGATGGCTGCTGGGAATGATCACGGTCGCGCCATTGATCGTCCATTCCCGCTTGGGGATCGATGTTAAACCTAGAGCATAATCCGACCTGATAGAGTCGTTTGCGGTTCCCTTGGCGCTGAAAATCTGATTCATCCTGTTTGCTGGATAGGAGGCCAGCAGGCATGGTGAGACCGATATCCGAGGATTTGC